>JBKHVS010000007.1:0-10310 GCA_046569945.1 Gammaproteobacteria bacterium
TTGCCCAGCGCGGCGCCGCTGTAGAGCACGCCGATGATCGAAGAAATCGCGCGTCCGCCGAACAGGTCCATGCAGATGGGGGGCAGCAGCGACACGATGCCGCCGTAGCACAGGCCGAAGCAGACCGCGAACACGGCGAGCAGCGTGTAGCCCGGCGCCAGGTACCAGAACGCATAGGACGCTCCCAGCAGCGCCATCATCAGCACCAGGGTCCGCAGGCGCCCGAGCCGGTCGGCGAGCCAGCCGATCGCGAAGCGCCCCACCAGGCTGCCGATGCCGATCAGTCCGACGAGTCCCACTGCGAGCCCTTCGGCGATCGCCAGGTCGCGCGCATGGGCGGACACGTGGGCGAAGGGGGTGAACATCACCGGCGCCGCGAGCACCGTGGAGGCGTAGAGCCAGAGGAAGCGGCGGTCGCGGATCGCTTCGCGCAGGGACATTCCCGCCGCCGTGGCACGTCCGCCGGCGCCGGCCAGCGGCGGGCCGCCGTCGGGGCCCAGGTTGCGGCGCGCCGGGTCCTTCTCCATGCACAGCGCCGAGGCCACTCCGACGCTTGCAACGACCGCGGCGAGGATGCGCATGCCTTCGCGCCAGCCCCAGGCATCGATCCACGCGGTGACCAGCAGCGGCAGCACGACGGTTCCCGCCCCGATGCCGGCGCTGGAGATGCCGGAGGCCAGTCCCCGATGGCGCAGGAACCAGGGCTGGACGGCGCCCATCGTGGGCGTGTAGACGAGCGCGATGCCGATGCCGACGCCAGCCCCGAACGCCAGGTAGACCGCCATCAGCGACTGCGCGAAGCTCGCTGCCAGCAGGGCTGCGGCGATGATCGCCATGCCGGCGGTGGTGGTGATGCGCGGGCCGAAGCGGTCCGACATGGCGCCGCCGGCGACGCCGAGCACGAAGTAGAGCAGCCCGGACAGGCCGAAGACCAGGGCGACGTCGGCGCGCTGGGCGTCGAATTCCTGGGCGAAGGACTGGAAGAAGGCCGCGAACGAATACGAGGTGCCGAAGATGGTGCCCAGGCCGACGAAGGCGGCCCAGACCACGATCCAGCCGTAGAACAGGCGCGGTCGTGCAGCGGGGTCGGGTGATGGCATGTCTGCTCCTTCGGGGCCTCAGGGCCGCTGCGCCGGCCGGCCGGCCGGCGGCGCGCCGGCCGCAGGGCCGTCGTCGCGGTCCAGGAATCGGTCTGCCATCGAGACGGGGTCTTCGATCGGCTCGAGGTGGGTGAACACGCTGCTGCGCGGGATGGCGGCGCGGACCTCCGCTTCGATCCGCTCCAGCAGGTCATGGCCCTGCTGCACCGTCCAGGCGCCCGGCACCAGCACGTGCATCGACACGAAGCAGCGCACGCCCGCCTGGCGGGTGCGGACCGCATGGAAGGCCAGCCCCTGCGCGCGGTAGCCGTCGAGCACGGCCTCCAGGGCCTGGAGCTGGTCGGCGGGCAGGGCGCCGTCCATCAGGCCATGCGCGGAGCGCCGCGCGAGCCGCCAGCCCGTCCAGAGGATGTTGACGCCGACCGCCAGCGCGACTGCGGGGTCCAGCCAGAGCCAGCCGGTGAGGGCAGCAAGGCCTACGCCCAGGATCACGCCGACCGAGGTCCAGACGTCCGTCATCAGGTGATGACCGTCGGCCTCGAGCGCGATCGAGCCGTGGGCGCGCCCTGCGCGCAGCAGCAGCAGCCCCACGGCGAGGTTGATCAGCGAGGCTGCAACGGTCACCGCGACGCCCAGGCCGAACTGCTCGATCGGCTGCGGATCGAGAAGGCGCGCGATCGCGGCCCAGCCGATCCCCCCGGCCGCCAGCGCGATCAGGATGCCCTCGAACGCGCTCGAGAAGAACTCCGCCTTGCCGTGGCCGAAGGCATGCGACTCGTCCGCGGGGCGCGCCGCGATCGCGAGCATGGCCAGGGCCATCGTCGCCCCTGCAAGGTTGACCACCGACTCGAGCGCGTCCGACAGGAAGCCGACCGACCCGGTGACCCACCAGGCACCGGTCTTCAGGCCGATGGTGGCAAGCGCGGCCAGGATGGACAGCCAGGCGAAGCGGCTGAGCGAGGCGGGCTGGCTCATCGCGGCGGCGGGATCCGTGGCGGGATGCAGCGCGAAAGCAGCGCCTGTCCGAGCGCTGCGGCGTCGGTCCGGGTCGAGGTGTCGACGCGCAGCGCGCAGCTCTCCTCGTCGGCGCCGAGCGCCTCGAGGGTCGCGAGCTGCGCTTCGAGGACTTCGACGGTCGCATCCGAGGGGTCGCTGCCGGCCTGCGCGCGCGCCTGCACCCGCTCGCGGAGCAGCGCGATCGGAGCGTCGGCGGCGAGGATTGCGAAGCCGGCGCCGCGCTCGGCCGCCAGCCTGCGGAAGGCGTCGCGCTGGCCGCGGCGCAGGAAAGTGGCGTCGACCAGGGCGGGGAAGCCGGCGTCGGCGACGGTGCCGGCCAGCAGCGCGAGCCGTTCGTAGACCTGCCCGGTGCGGCCCGGTGCGTAGAGGCCGGCGCCCGGCGGGGCGCCGGCGCGGTCGGCTGCGGACAGCCCGGCCAGCCGCTTGCGCTCGACGTCCGAGCGGATGCGCACCCAGTCGCCCGTTTCGGCGAGCGCCAGCGCGAGCCGGCTCTTTCCGGAGCCGGACAGCCCCATGGTGATCGCGATCGCATGCGGACGCGGGGTCGCGAACCGCTCGGCGAGGGCGATGTCGGCGCGCATCTCGGCGAGCGCCTCCTCCTGCTCGTCGCCCTGGGCTGCCTGGGTGGCGCGCAGCGCCGCCACCTTGGCCCGGACCAGCGCGCGATAGGCCAGCATCGCGGGCAGCAGTGCGAGTCCGGCGAAGTCGCCGCTGCGCTCCAGCCAGGCGTCCAGGAAGCGGCGCGCGAGCGCGGGATGCCCGAGGCGTTCCAGGTCCATCGAAGTGAAGGCGACCTCGGCGACGACGTCGGTCCAGCGCAGTCCGGGGTCGAACTCGAGGGCGTCGAAGGGCACGGGGCGTCCCTCGATCAGCACGACGTTGGCCAGGTGGAGGTCGCCATGGCACTCGCGCACGAAGCCCTCGGCCCGCCGGCTGGCGATCAGCGGGGCGAGCCGCGCATGCTGTCCGCGCATCCAGGCTTCGAGCGCCGCCAGGCGCGGGCGCTCGGCTGCCGCCATCCCGGTCCGGGCAAGCACCTCGAAGTTGCCGACCCAGTGCGAGAGGACCTGCTCCGGGGCGCCCCAGCCCGGATCCGCCGGATTCCGGTCGGATTCCGAGTGGAAGTCCGCGATCAGCGCGGCCAGCGCCTCCACGTGCGCCGCCCCGAGCGCGCCGCGCGCCGCCAGCGCGGCGAACTCGTCTGCGCGCCGGAAGCGCCGCATCTTCACCGCGTACTCGATGGCCTCGCCTTCGCCGCCGACGCGTGGCGCCGCAGCCGGGCCGGTGATCGGCACCACTCCGAGGTAGAGCTGCGGCGCGAGGCGCCGGTTGAGCCGCAGCTCCTCCTCGCAGAACCGGCGGCGCCGCTCCAGCGAGGAGAAGTCGACGAAGCCGAAGTCCACCGGCTTCTTCACCTTGTAGGCGAAGTCGCCGGCCAGCAGCACCCAGGAGATGTGCGTCTCCACCAGCCGGACCGGTTCGGACGGGTGCGGGTAGGCGTCGGGACGCTGCAGCCCCTCGATCAGCGGGACGGCCATGGCGCGCATCAGCCTGGCGACCGATACCTGCAGGCGCCTCGCATGCGCGCGGCCTGCCTGGACGCGCCCTCCGGCGAGCGCTTCACGCGCCGGCGGCGGCGGGGTCCGCGGCTGCCCCGGCGCCTTGCGCGGAGTCCGCCTGCTCCACGCCGGTCTCGGCGCACAGCCGCCGGACCGTCGCCTCAAGCGCGGCAATCCGGGCCTCCAGCGCGTCGAAGCGGGCCTGCGCGCTCGCCGCGGGCGGCTCGCCCTCGGACCCGCGGCCGTCCGCCTCGGCGAAAGCCGCGGCACCGTCGGCGTGTTCCCGCTCCATCGATGCCGCAGCGGGTGCGCCGCACAGCAGCTGCGCCCAGCGCTGTTCGCGGGCGCCGGGCTGGCGCGCCAGCCGCTCGACGAGCGCTCCGGCGGGCCAGGCAGCGAGCTCCTCGAGGAAGGCCTCGAGCGCGGAGGCGTCCGAGAAGCGCTGCAGGCGCTCGGCATTGGCGCGCAGCTCCGCGGCGGTCTGGGGGCCGCGCAGCATCAGCGTCGCAAGCAGCGCAACCGACTCGGTCGGCACGCCGAGCACCCGCTTCGCGTTGTGCGAGTAGCGCATCACGCGGCTGCCGCTGGATTCGATGACCAGCGACAGCCGGCGCAGGCGCTCGAGCGCGTCCCGGACCTCGCCTTCCGTCAGCGCCATCACCGGATCCCGGCTGGTCTTCTGGTTGCAGCCCGCGAGCAGCGCGTTCAGCGTCAGCGGATAGATGTCGGGCACGGTGAGCTGCTTCTCGACGAGCACGCCGAGCACGCGCGCCTCGACGGCGGAGAGGAGGGGGATCGACTGTTCTGGCATTGAGGTTCCGGTCTTGCAGGCGCTGACGCGCAGTGTATAGCGGCGGTCGTCGTGCGGCCGAGGTCTGCCCCGCTGGCGCGACGGGCCGACCCCGCGGCGGTGGCCCCGGGGCGTCCGCCGGGGATAGCATAGGGTCCGTGCATCCGGCAAGGCGGGGTGGGGCATGAGCGAGAGCGGCGCGAGGAAGCCTGGGGCGAAGTCCAAGCCAGCGGCGAAAACGGTGGCATCCGGGGCGAAGTCCGGGAAGGCGGCAGCGGCAAGGGCGGCACCAGCCAGGTCGGCGGCGGCGAACGCGGCAGCCGCGAAAGAAGGGGCCGGGAAAGGAAGGGCCGCGAAAGCGAGAGCCGCGAAGGGCAGCACCACGAAGGCGGCCCCCGCCAGCGGGCTCAAGGCGGGCAGGCGCGCGCCGGCGGTGCAGGCCCCGGTGCCGCTGGTTGCCTGGCCGCTGCATGTCCGTGCGATCGCGGCGCAGCTGCTCGGACTGGTGGGCAGCGCGGCCGAGCTCTCGCTGGGGGTCGGCAATGCCCTGGTGCGCCGGCCTGCGCACTGGCGCGCGCTCCAGAAGGCCGGCGCCTTCCTGCGCGATGCGCGCGAGACCGCGGGCCTGACCGTCGCCGAGGTGAGCACGGCGATCGACCTCAAGGATCCGGAGATGCTCGATCTCGCCGAGAACGGCAAGATGGTGCTGCCATTCGAGGTGCTGCTGCGGCTCGCGGCCCTGCTCGCGCGCAACGATCCGGTGCCCTTCCTGATGCAGCTTGCGCGCAACTACAGCCCCTCGCTGTGGAAGGCGCTCGAGGAGCTCGGGGTTGCGCGGCTGGTGCTCCATGCGGGTCGCGAGCACGAGTTCATCAATGTCTACCGGTCCCGCGATGCCGCCCGGCGCCTGAGCGACGAGGAGTTCGAGAAGGTGCTTGCGTTCACCGATGCTGCCTTCGGGATGGCCCTGGACCTGGCCACGATGGGCCGGATTCCGTCCCCGCCGCGGCGCGGCTGAACGCAGGGTGTGGCGCGCCCGCTGCGGCCCGGGCCTGCGGCGCGCCGAGCGGCGCTTGCGTTCCCGCGTTCGCCGGTCGACAATCGCCTGCATTCGAGGATCAGCTTCGAGGCGTCGGGCCAGGCCCCGTCCCACCCCAGGAGAAGTCAATGCAGCGTTCAAGCCTTGCCCGATTCGCCGTCGCCGCCGCAATCGCCGCCAGCGCACAGGCTGCGGGGGCGAGCGGCGCCCAGACGCCGCTGGCGCCCACGGTCGCAATGGCGCCGGCGCAGGAGCAGGTGGTCAGCCCCGGAGCCCAGGCTGCCGAGGCGCCGCTGGCCGACTTCAATCCTGCAGGCCTGCCGTTTCGCGCGGGCACCTACGAATGCGAGCTGAACCGCCGCGTCCAGGTCCGCAGCGTGAGCTCCGACCTCCAGGTCGCCACGGTGAACTGGGACCGCAAGGACTACACGCTGCGCGCCGTGAGCACCAAGACCGGGGCGCTGCGCTACGAGGACAGCGCGTCCGGGCTGGTCTGGCTGGTGATCGTCGGCAAGTCGATGCTGCTCGACACCAAGCAGGGCAAGCAGCTCGCCAACGAGTGCAAGGTCTGAGGACGACCTCGCCTGCGGGCCGCCGCGTGCGGCCCGTTCGCACTGCGGTGGGAACCGTCGATGGCCTCCTTCCGCACTGAGCGCGATTCCCTCGGCACGGTCGACGTGCCTTCCGAGCGGCTCTGGGGCGCGCAGACGCAGCGCTCGCTCCAGCATTTCCGCATTTCCACCGAGCGCATGCCGCGCGAACTCCTGGTCGCGCTGGTCGCGGTCAAGCGCGCCTGCGCGCTGGCCAACCGCGACCTCGGGCTGCTCGACGAGGAGCTCGCGTCGGCGATAGCCCAGGCCTCCGACGAGGTCCTGGCGGGACGCCACGACGCGGAGTTCCCGCTCTCGGTCTGGCAGACGGGTTCCGGCACGCAGAGCAACATGAACGCCAACGAGGTGCTTGCCAACCGCGCCTCGGAGATCATGGGCGGCGTGCGCGGCGAGAGTCGCAGGGTCCATCCCAACGACCACGTCAACCTCGGGCAGTCGTCCAACGACGTGTTCCCGACGGCGATGCACGTGGCGTCCGCGCAGGCGCTCGACGGCCAGGTGCTGCCGGCGCTGCGGGCCCTGCGCGCGACGCTGGAGGCCAAGGCGCAGTCCTTCTCCGGCATCGTCAAGATCGGGCGCACCCACCTGCAGGACGCCACGCCGCTCACGCTGGGCCAGGAATTCTCGGGTTACGCGGCGCAGCTCGCGCATGCGCAGCGCGCGATCGAGGCGGCGCTGCCGGGGCTGTTCGAGCTGGCGATCGGCGGCACGGCCGTCGGCACCGGGCTGAACACTCATCCCGAGTTCGGCGGGCGCGTGGCCGCGATGCTCGCGCGCGAGGCCGGGCTGCCGCTGGCAGTGGCGCCCAACCGCTTCGCGGCGCTCGCGGCGCACGAGGCCATGGTGGGCGCGCACGGCGCGCTCAAGCTGCTGGCCACCTCGCTGGTGAAGATCGCCAACGACGTGCGCTGGCTGGCTTCCGGGCCGCGCAGCGGGCTCGGCGAGATTGCCATCCCGGAGAACGAGCCCGGCAGTTCGATCATGCCGGGCAAGGTCAACCCGACGCAGTGCGAGGCGCTGGCGATGGCCTGCTGCCAGGTGTTCGGCAACGACACCGCGATCACCGTCGCGGGCGCCTCCGGCAACTTCGAGCTCAACGTCTGCAAGCCGCTGATCGCGCATGCCTTCCTGCAGAGCGCCAGGCTGCTGGCCGACGGAATGTCGAGCTTCGACCGGCACTGCGCGCGCGGCATCGAGCCGCGCCCCGAGCGCATTGCCGAGCTGCTCGAGGGCTCGCTGATGCTGGTCACCGCGCTGGCGCCGCACATCGGCTACGACCGGGCCGCCGAGATCGCCAAGCGCGCGCATGTGCGCGGCGAGAGCCTGCGCCAGGCGGCCATCGGACTGGGTTACGTGAGCAGCGAAGAATTCGACCGCTGGGTGCGGCCGGGCGACATGATCGGCCCTTCCGGCAGCTGAGCGGGGCCGTGCCCGAGGCCGGCAGCCGCCGGTGCGCTTCGTGCCTGCCGGCATCGGGCCGGCGGCCGCGGCCGATGCATCGTGGTGACGCCGATCGGAGTGGCAGGAGCCCGTGATGAAGCTTTCCCTGGAGTTCCGGCCGGCGGCGCTGGCCGGGCTGCGCAACTACGATCGGAGCCAGCTCGCCGGCGACGTCGCCGCCGGCGTCACCGTGGGCGTGGTCGCGCTTCCCCTCGCGATGGCCTTCGCCATCGCGAGCGGCCTGTCGCCGCAGGCCGGCATCTTCACCGCGATCGTCGGAGGCTTCCTGGTCTCGGCCCTTGGCGGCTCCAGGGTGCAGATCGGAGGTCCTGCCGGCGCCTTCATCGTCATCGTCTACGGCATCGTCGAGCGCTACGGCGTGGCCAACCTGCTGCTCGCAACGATGTTCGCGGGAGTGATGCTGTTCGCGATGGGCATGGCGCGGCTCGGCAGCCTGGTCCGATTCATTCCGGTCTCGATCGTCATCGGCTTCACCAACGGCATCGCGGTGCTCATCGCGCTGTCGCAGGTGAAGGACTTCATGGGCCTGCCGATCGACGACCTCCCCGCGGAGTTCTTCGGCAAGGTCCAGGCCATTGCGCGCAATGCGACCGCTTTCGACCCGGCCACGCTCGGCCTGGGGCTCGCATCGCTCGCCATCGTGCTGCTGTGGCCGAAGACCTACGCGGCGAGCAGCTCGCGGGCCTATCACTGGATGTCGCGGGTGCCGGGCACCATCGTCGCGCTCGCCGCGGGAACGCTCGCGGTCTCGGCGGGCGGGCTCGAGGTCGAGACCATCGGCTCGAAGTTCGGGGGCATCCCGCAGACGCTGCCCCCGATCGAGTTCCCGGCCTTCGAATGGGCGACGGTGCGCCAGCTCTTCGCGCCGGCCCTCACCATCGCGCTGCTCGGCGCGATCGAGTCGCTGCTGTGCGCGCGGGTGGCCGATTCGCTGACCGAGGACCGTCACGACCCGAACCAGGAGCTCATGGGGCAGGGCGTTGCGAACTTCGTCGCGCCGCTGTTCGGCGGCTTCTGCGTCACCGGCACCATCGCGCGGACGGTCACCAACATCCGCTCGGGCGCGCGCTCGCCGGTGGCGGGCATGGTCCACGCAGTTGTGCTGCTGCTGATCGTGCTGGTTGCGGCGCCGCTGGCGCAGGACATCCCGCTGGCCACGCTGTCGGCGATCCTGCTCTTCGTCGCCTGGAACATGGGCGAGTGGCACGAGTTCGGGCGGCTCAGGCAGTTCTCGATGAACTACCGGGTGATCCTGCTGGCCACTTTCCTGCTCACCGTCATCCTGGATCTCACGGTGGCGGTCGAGGTCGGCCTGGTGCTCGCCTGCCTGTTCTTCGTCACGCGCATCTCCAGCCTGACCAGGATCGAGCCGATCGACGAGACGGAGGCCGAGCGCAGGGGGCTTCCGGTGGCCAGCGTCGAGGCCTATCGGGTCGTCGGCTCGCTCTTCTTCGGCGCCGTCAGCAAGCTGGAGGGGCTGCTCGATCCGAAGCGCCGGATCCCCGCGCTCACGGTGCTCGAGATGTCGGGGCTGCTCAACATCGACACGACGGGACTGGATGCCCTCGAGTCGCTGGAGGCGCTGCTTGCGAGGCGCGGCGGACGGCTGGTGCTGTGCGGACTGCAGGCGCAGCCCGCTTCGCTGATCCGACGCTCGGGCTTCGCCGGGCGCCTGGGCGAGGGCGGGATCCAGCCGGACCTCGACGCGGTCGCGCGCGCGTACGCCGCGCAGGCCGGAAGCGGCTGAGCTCAGCGCCCGGCGCGGAACCAGGCGAAGGACAGTCCTGCCGAGGCCAGCGCGAGCGCCGCGGCGAGCGCAGCGAAGAGGGCGCTGATCTCGGTGCGCGCCGTCTCCAGCGCGAGCCGCGCGCCGAGCTCGCCGTAGATGCGCTGCAGGTCGCCGCCGCTGGCGGCGTGGAAGTACTCGCCGCCGGTGATCTGCGCGATCGCCCGCAGCGCCTCCTCGTCGAAGCGCATGAACATCGAGAAGCCGTTGAAGGCCACGGTGGCGCCGTCTCCGGAGCCGAAGCCGACGGTGTGGACGCGCACGCCCATGGCCGCCGCGGTGCGGGCGGCCTCGAGCGGGTCCGGGCCCGTGGTGGTGCGCCCGTCGGTGAGCAGGACGATCGCCGCCGACGCGGACGAGCCGGGCTGCAGCGGCGCCGATGGCGTTGCGTCGCCGCGGGCCCCGCCCGGGGCGGGCGCCGGGCTCCGCGTGCCTGCTCCAGGGCGGTCGCCGAACAGCATCTCCTCGAGGTCGAATGCGGCATCCGGAAAGAGGCTGGCCAGCGAGACGAGGATGCCGCTGCCCACCGCGGTGGCGCGCTGCAGCTGGAAGCCGTCGATGGCGGCCTCCAGCGCCTCGCGGTCCCGCGTGGGGGCCTGGACCAGGCTGGCGGTGCCTGCGAAGGCGACGATTCCCACCCGGACCTTGCCGGGCAGCTCGCGGACGAAGCTGCGCGCCGCGGCCTGCGCCGCCTCCAACCGGTTGGGCTCGATGTCCTCCGCGCGCATGCTCAGCGACACGTCCATCGCCAGCATCAGCGTCTGCTGGTCGGCCGGCAGCGTGATGGTGGCCACCGGGCGCGCGGCGGCAAGCAGCGCCGCAAATCCTATAGCAAGCATGACAAGGATGAGCCGGCTCGCCCGGTGATCTTTGCCGAGGGCGGAAATCTTGGCTGAATTCATTGCGCTATGCACCCTCCGGCTCCCTGCAAACCGACAGCTGGCAAC
>JBKHVS010000007.1:10320-38174 GCA_046569945.1 Gammaproteobacteria bacterium
AGCAGCGCCGCCTCCACCGCGAGCAGCATCAGCGCGGGAGGCAGGTGCCGCCGCCATCCAGGCCCCTTGCCGAGCGCCTCGCGGATCAGGCCGAGGTCGGGGAATCGCAGCGCGGGCTGCGCGCGCCGGCGCAGCAGCAGCAGGTAGCCCGCGACCAGGGCGGGCACCAGAAGCAGCAGCCACAGCATCGTCGGCCACAGGAACGTCATCGCAGGCCTTCCCGTCGAGGGGGCGCCGGCGCACACGGCGCCGGGAGGTCGTGTTAGCGTAGCCGAAACCCGGCCCGTCGGCCGGGTGCCGGCCGGAGCGACGGTCTTGCCGAGAGCGGGCGTCTACATCGCGGTGCGCAGGAAGGCCCCCGGGGCGGTGGCCGGGAGGGCGGACGCACCTGCCTCCAGGGAGGCCGCGGCGCCGCGCTCGGCGGCCGGAATCGGCGCCTGGAGCGCCGCTGCTGCCCCCGGAACCTCGAGCGCCCCTCGCGCCCCTGATTCCCCTGATGCGACGGCCGCCCCTGGCGCCGCGGGCCCGGCCCCGCGCCGATGGCGCCTGCGCCGGATGCTGGCCATCCTCGCGGGCGCCGCAGCGCTGCTGGCCGCGGGTGTGCTGGCCGGACGCCAGCTCGGCCAGCCCGCCGACGAGCGCGCGCAGGAGCGCTTCGATCTCGCGGTGCAGCGCAGCCTGGAGAAGGCGAAGCTGCCGGCCACGGCCGCCCGGGCCTGGGAGACGATCCGGCCTTCGGTGGTGCGGGTGCGGGCGTTCGCGGCGCCGGGCGAGGGCGGCGCGGCCGCCAAGGGCCGCGGGCCGAAGGCGCGTCCTGCGCCTGGCGCTGCGCCGGAGCAGGGGCGGGGCGCGGGACCCGGCGCGGACGAAGCCGCACAGGGCACCGGCACCGGCGTCGTCATCCTCGAGGAGGGCGTGATCCTGACCAATCTCCACGTGGTCGCCGGCGCAGCCCGGGTCAGGGTGGTGTTCGACGACGGGCTCGAGTCGGACGCCACGGTGCTCTCGGTCCAGCCAGAGAACGACCTTGCCGTGCTGCGGGCGCACAAGCTGCCCGACGACCTCGTCGCCGCCACGCTGCGCTCCTCCGGCGACCTGCGGCCGGGCGATCGCGTGGTCGCGGTCGGCTTTCCCTTCGGAATCGGCCCGTCGGTGAGCTCGGGGGTGATCTCCGGGCTGGGCCGGGAATACGTCTCCGAGGACGGCGAGCGGCTGCTCGGACGGCTGATCCAGTTCGACGCCGCAGCGAACCCGGGCAACTCGGGCGGACCGCTGGTCACCGACGAGGGCGAGGTGGTGGGCATCGTCACCGGCATCCTGAACCCCGTCGGCCAGCGATTCTTCGTCGGCATCGGCTTCGCGGTGCCCATCGAGAACGCGGCGGCGGGCTTCGGCCTGCCGCCGTTCTGAGACGGGCCGCGGGCGCTTCGCCCGGCAGCACCGTTCCCGCAACCAGGCCGGCCGAGAGGAGGCTCGATGATCGATCCCGAGGCGACGCAGAGGGGCACGCTGATGGAGCGCGTGTTCTACGAGATGAAGAAGGTGGTGGTCGGCCAGGACGCCTTCCTGGAGCGGGTGCTGGTGGCGCTGCTCGCCCAGGGCCACCTGCTGGTCGAGGGCGTGCCGGGCCTGGCGAAGACGCTGACCGTCAAGACCCTCGCGCGCACCGTCCACGGATCCTTCGGCCGGATCCAGTTCACGCCCGATCTCGTCCCTGCGGACCTGGTGGGGACCCGCGTCTACAACCAGCGCACCGGCGAGTTCTCCACCTCGCTCGGCCCGGTGTTCACCAACCTGCTGCTTGCCGACGAGATCAACCGCGCGCCGGCCAAGGTGCAGAGCGCGCTGCTCGAGGTGATGCAGGAGCGCCAGGTGACGATCGCCGGCGAGACCTACCCGGTGCCGGAGCCCTTCCTGGTGATGGCGACGCAGAACCCGATCGAGACCGAGGGCACCTACGCGCTTCCGGAGGCGCAGGTGGACCGCTTCATGATGAAGGTGCTGGTGGGCTATCCGACCGAGGAGGAGGAGTTCGTCATCGTCGAGCGCGTCACCGGCGGTACACCGGTCCCGGAGGCGGTGGCCAGCACCGCGCAGCTGCTGGAGCTGCAGCGCGAATGCCGGTCCACCTACGTCGATCCCTCGCTGATCCAGTACGCGGTGAAGCTCGCCGCGGCCACGCGCGCGCCCGCGCGCCACGGCCTGCCGGAGCTCGAGCGATTGCTGGCCCATGGCGCCAGCCCCCGCGCCCCGATCCATCTGGTCGAGGGCGCGCGCGCACTGGCCCGGCTGCGCGGGCGGGCCTACGTGCTGCCGGAGGACCTCGCGGACCTCGTTCCGGACGTGTTCCGGCACCGGCTGGTGCTGTCCTGGGAGGCGCTGGCAGAGGAGGTCGATGCCGACGCGCTGATCGCGAAACTGATGGCGCGCGTGCCGATGCCGCCCAAGCCGCTGGAGGCCCACCGGGATGCTGTCCAGCGCGCCTGAGCGGATGCTTCGCCGCATCGAGTGGACCGTGATCCGGCGGCTCGACGGGCTGCTGCAGGGCGACTACCGGACGCTCGTGCGCGGCTTCGGTCTCGATCTCGCGGACCTGCGCGAGTACCAGCCCTGGGACGACGCGCGTCACATCGACTGGAACGTGACGGCCCGGCTGCAGGTTCCGCACGTGCGGCAGTTCAACGAGGAGCGCGAGGCCTGCGCCTGGTTCCTGGTCGACCTGACCGGTTCGATGTCCTTCGGGTCCGGGGCGCGCGACAAGCGCACGCTGGCGGCGCAGTTCGTCGGCACGATGGCGCGGCTGATGGTGCGTCACGGCAATCGCGTCGGCGCGATGCTTTTCGGAGAGCGCGTGGACGCGGTGATACCGCCGCGCGCGGGGCGCGGCCAGGTGCTGCACCTGCTGGCGCGGATCGATGCGCACCGGCCGGCACGGCTCGATTCGCACCGGCCGGGGCGGGCCGGCGCGCAGACCGACCTCGCCGAGCTGCTGCGCGGCGCGCAGCGCATGGTGCCGCGCCGCTCGCGGCTCTTCGTCCTGGCGGACTTCTTCAGCCGGCCCGGCTGGGAGGCGCCGCTGGGGCAGCTCGCGCGGCGCCACGAGGTGCTCGCGGTGCGCCCGGTCGACCCGCTCGAGCAGGCGCTGCCGGAGCTGGGGCTGATGACGGTGGAGGACGCGGAGACCGGTGAGCGTCTCTTCGTCGACGCTGACGACCCGGGCTTCAGGGCGCGCTTTGCCGAGGCGGCGCAGCGGCGCGAGGCAGGGCTGCGGGACTCGCTTGCCCGCGCCGGCGTCGACGCGCTGGAGCTGTCCACGGACGCGGACCTGGTCGAGTCGCTGATGGCCTTCGCCAGCGCGCGAAGGCGCGGCGCGCGCGCCGCACGGCTTCCCGAGCGCGCGTCACAGGGCCGCTGAGGGCGCGATGGAGTTCGGCTGGCCCGCGCTGCTCCTGCTGCTCGTCCTCGCGCCTGCGCCGCTGGTGGCGAACGTGGCTGCCGCCCGGCGGCGCCGGCGCGCCGCCTCGGCCGGCCCGGCGCCGGCCGCAGCGCTGCAGCCGGCGGCGCCGGTGCCGGTGCCGGCCTGGCGGCGCGCGCTGCCTGCGGTGCTGCTGTCGCTCGCGCTGGCAGCGCTTGCCGTCGCCGCGGCGCGGCCGCGCGCGCAGCTGACGCTGCCGGCGCCGCACGAGGTCGTCGTGCTGGCGATCGACATCTCGGGGAGCATGCGGGCCGCGGACATCGCCCCGGACCGCATCGGAGCCGCCCGCGCGGCCGCGCGCGACTTCATCCTGCGCCAGCCCGCCACCACCCGCCTCGGGCTGGTGTCCTTCGCCGCGAGCGCGTCGCTGGTGCAGGCGCCCACGAGCGACCGCCAGGCCGTGCTGGACGCGCTGGACCGGCTGCAGCTGCAGCAGGCGACCGCGATCGGCAGCGGCCTGCTGGTCGCCCTCAAGGCGATCGAGCCCGAGCTGCGCTTCGACCTCCGCGCCGAGGATCCGCGCGCCGACCCCGAGAACTGGCCGCAGCCTCTGGCGCCGGGATCGAACCGCTCGGCCGCCATCGTGCTGCTGAGCGACGGGGAGTCCGGCACCGGGCCGGACCCCGAGCTCGCCGCGCGCATCGCCGCGCAGCGCGGCGTGCGCGTGCACACCGTGGGGCTGGGCACTGCAGGGGGAACCGTGCTGGCGGTCGACGGCTGGTCGATGCGGGTCCGGCTCGACGAGGCCGGCCTGCGGCGCATCGCGGACCTGACGCTCGGCGAGTACTTCCCGGCCGCGAGCGCCGCCGAACTGACCCGGGTCTACCGGGCGCTGGACCTGAGGCTGGGCTTCGAGCGGCGGCGCGTCGAGCTCGCCGGAGCGCTTTCGGCGGCGGCGGCGCTGCTGCTGGCGCTGTCGGCGGGGTTCTCGCTGGCCTGGTTCAGGCGGGTGTTCTGACGCGCACCCGCGGGGAGCCTGCCGACCGTCCGTTCCGACGGCGGCTGGCCGAGCAGGCCGCACAGGGTGTCGACCAGGTTGTCCAGCGCCCAGGCGGTGCGCCACAGGCGGCTGGAGCGGCTCGCATCCTCGAGCGCCCGCTCGCGGGCGGCCAGGGTGCTGCCGAGATACAGCGACATGAAGATGAAGCGCTGGTTCAGCAGCGCCGGCGGCACGTCGGCGAGCAGCAGCTCTAAATGCCGCAGGCAGCGCTGGTAGCCGGAGTTCCAGCGCCCCTGCAGCGCGTCCATGAACAGCGGGCGGTGGTGCGCCTGCACCGCGTTGATGAAGCGGATGTAGCTGGCCGCGCGGGCGGCGCCAGGGCCGTCGCGCGGGCCGCCGTCGATCGAGGTCTCGACCAGCAGCCTGACGACCTCGGCCACGCAGCGCGGCCCGCCGTCGCCCTCGAGCGCGTCGAGCGCCGCATTGCGGCGCAGGTCGATGCGCTGGGCTCCCTCCAGGACGAGTTCCTGGACCAGCGCCTCCTTGGCGCCGAAGTGGTAGTGGATCGATGCGCCGTTGCGCGCGCCGGCGGCCGCGACGATGTCGCGGACCGACACGCCGTCGATGCCGCGTTCCGCGAACAGGCGCTGCGCTGCGGTCTTCAGGCGCTCGCGGGTGGGGTCGGCGGAGGGCGGGGTCTGGGCAGGGGTCGACAAGGCGCTTCCTCTGGTGCGATGATTGCATAAGTCATTTGTTTTAGCCAAGCGTATTAACCGCCGCAGGACCGGGGTGCAGGCCGCGCCCTGACACGCGTCCCGCGCGCACGAAGGAGACGACGAGATGGGCAATCCCCTGGATTTTTCCGGCAAGACCGTCCTGGTGGTCGGCGGATCGAGCGGCATCGGCAACGGCATCGCCCGGGCCTTCCTGGACAACGGCGCCGAGGTGCACGTCTGGGGCACCCGCGCCAGTCCCGCCGACTACGATCCGGCCGAGGGCTCGGACCTGTCCGGCCTGCACTACGCGCAGGTCGACGTCAGCGACCGCAGCGCGGTCGAGACCCTGGAGCCCCCGTTCTCGAAGCTCGACGTGCTGGTGCTCTCGCAGGGCATCGTCATCTACCGGCGCGGCGAGTTCGACGGCGGCGGCTTCCGCCGGGTCGTCGAGGTGAACCTGAACAGCCTGATGGACTGCAGCCTGAAGTTCTACGACATGCTCAAGGCGTCGAAGGGCTCGCTGATCACCGTCAGTTCCACCGCCGCCTACCACTCGACCAAGGGCAACCCGGCCTACAACGCGTCCAAGACCGGCGCGATGGGGCTGACTCGCACGCTCGCCGAGGCCTGGGCGGGCGAGGGCATCCGGGTCAACGGCATCGCGCCGGGCCTGGTGGACACCAAGCTCACCAAGGTCACCACCGACAATCCGGAGCGGCTGAAGGCCACGCTGCAGAACATCCCGGCCGGGCGCCTGGGCCTGCCCTCGGACATGGCCGGCGTCGCGCTGTTCCTGGCGTCGCCGCTGTCGGCCTACGTCTACGGCCAGAGCATCCCGGTGGACGGCGGCCTGATCCTCTGATCACGCCCGGCCCGCCAGACCGACACACCGACGAACGAAACACGATGGAGCAGAAATGAGCTGGGGATTCGAGACCGATGCAGACTTCCAGAAGGAACTCGACTGGGTCGAGGCCTTCGTGCGCGAAGAGGTGGAGCCGCTGGAGCATGTGCTCGGCAGTCCCTACGACCTGAACCAGCCGGGCTTCGAGCGCCTGGTGCGTCCGCTGCAGCAGAGGGTGAAGGAGCGCAGGCTGTGGGCCTGTCACCTCGGCGCCGACCTCGGCGGCCCGGGCTACGGCCAGATGAAGCTGGCGCTGCTCAACGAGATCCTCGGCCGCGCCTCGTTCGCGCCGGTGGTCTTCGGCTGCCAGGCGCCCGACACCGGCAACGCCGAGATCCTCGCCCACTTCGGCACGCCGGCGCAGAAGAAGCGCTTCCTCGAGCCTCTGCTGGAGAACCGCATCGTCTCCTGCTTTGCGATGACCGAGCCGCAGGGCGGTGCAGACCCCAAGGTGCTCACCACCAAGGCGGTGCGCGAGGGCGACGAATGGGTGATCAGCGGCCAGAAGTGGTTCGCCTCGAACGCCCGCTTCGCGGCCTTCTACATCGTGATGGCGGTGACCGATCCCGAGGCGCCTCCCTACCAGCGGATGTCGATGTTCATCGTGCCCGCGGACACCCCGGGAATCGAGATCAAGCGCAACGTCGGCTGGGGAACGGACCACGTGCCCAGCCACGGCTACCTCGAGTTCCACGACGTGCGCGTGCCGGCCGACCACATGCTGGGCCCGCAGGGCGGCGCATTCGTGGTGGCGCAGGTGCGCCTGGGCGGCGGGCGCATCCACCATGCGATGCGCACCATCGGCCAGGCCCGCAGGGCGCTGGACATGATGTGCGAGCGGGTGCTGTCGCGCACCACGCAGGGCGAGCTGCTGGCGAAGAAGCAGATGGTGCAGGAGAAGATCGCCGACTCCTGGATCGAGCTCGAGCAGTTCAGGCTGCTGGTGCTGCGCACCGCCTGGCTGTGCGACAGGCACAACGACTACAAGCTGGTGCGCAGCGACATCGCGGCGATCAAGGCGATCATGCCCAAGGTGCTGCACGACATCGCGTCGCGCGCGCTGCACATCCACGGCTCGATCGGCATCTCCAGCGAGATGCCCTTCACCGAGATGGTGATGCAGTCCTATCACATGGGGCTGGCGGACGGGCCGGCCGAGGTGCACAAGGTGACGCTGGCCCGCGAGGTGCTGTCGCAGTTCAAGGCCACCGCCGAGCTCTTCCCCGACTACCACCTGCCGCTGGTGCGGGAGCGGGCGATCGAGAAGTACCGCAAGGCGCTGGAGCACATCGACAACGTGGCCTGAGCCGCGGCGTGTGCGGCGCGCCTTCGCCCCCTCGGCGGGGCGCGCCGGTTCTTTCCATTGAGGAGATCGGGATGGGCAAGGTGTGGCTGGGCGAGCGCGTGCGCGGGTCCGCGGAGATCGATCGCAGGATCGCGCAGGCGGCTTCCGGTTTCGAGTCGCTGGGGCTCCAGGCGGGCGACGGCGTGGCGCTGTGCCTGCGCAACGACTACGCCTTCTTCGAGGCGGGAATGGGGGCCGGCCAGCTCGGCGTCTATCCGGTCGCGATGAACTGGCACTACACGGTGGACGAGGCCAGCTACCTGCTGAAGGATTCCGGCGCGAAGGCGCTGGTGATCCATGCGGACCTGCTGGCGCCGATCCGCGATGCGATTCCCGAGGGCGTGAAGGTGCTCGTGGTGCGCGTTCCGCCCGAGATCCGCGCAGCCTACGGCGTGCCGCCCGAGTCAGGCGAGGTCCCCGAGGGGATGACCGACTGGGACGCCTGGCGCGACGGCTTCGCGCCGCGCACCGCGCCGCCGCAGCCGATGCCCTCGGCGATCATCTACACCTCCGGAACCACCGGCAGGCCCAAGGGCGTGCGCCGTCCCACCCCCTCGCCCGAGCGGCGCGAGGCGGCAGACCGCGTCTTCGCGCGCTCCTACGGATTCGGCGGCGCCCTGGACGATCCGTCCACGGTGGTCACCTCGGTGGTCGGGCCCATCTACCACTCGGCGCCGAACGCGCACGCGAACTATTCGTACCGGATGGGCGCGGAGGTGGTGATCATGCCGCGCTTCGACGCGGAGGAACTGCTGCGGCTGATCGAGACGCACCGGATCACGCACCTGAACATGGTGCCGATCATGTTCAACCGGCTGCTGAAGCTGCCCGAGGACGTTCGGCGCCGCTACGACCTGTCGTCGCTGCGCTTCGTCGCGCATGCCGCGGCGCCGGTGTCGCCGCCGGTCAAGCGCGCGATGATCGACTGGTGGGGGCCGATCATCAACGAGTACTACGGCTCCACCGAGATGTCCAACGTCACCTTCTGCACCGCGCAGGAGTGGCTGGAGCATCCCGGAACGGTGGGCCGCGTGGTGCCGGGCGCGGAGGTGCGAATCGTCGACGCCGAGGGCCGGGAACTGCCGCCGAGGGAGATCGGCGAGGTGATCGGCCGGGTGCATGGGGTGGGCAGCTTCGAGTACCACGGCGATCCGGACAAGACCCGGCGCGCGCAGAAGGGCGGGCTTGTCTCGCCGGGCGACGTCGGCTACTTCGACGAGGACGGGTTCCTGTACCTCTGCGACCGCTCGAATGACATGATCATCTCGGGCGGAGTGAACATCTACCCGGCGCAGATCGAGGCCGAGCTGCAGCGCATGCCCGAGGTCGCCGACTGCGCGGTGTTCGGCATCCCGGACGACGAGTACGGCGAGGCGGTCTGCGCGGTGGTCCAGCCGCAGCCGGGCACCGGGCCGACCGAGGCACAGGTGCGCGCCTTCCTGCGCCAGCACGTGGCCGGCTACATGGTGCCGCGGCGCGTCGAGTTCCTGGCCGAGCTGCCGCGCGAGGACTCGGGCAAGATCTTCAAGCGCAAGCTGCGCCAGCCGTACTGGGAAGACGCAGGCCGTTCGATCTGAACGCCCATCAGGGGATCGAGCGATCCCCGGACGGGTTGCGGGCACATGCCGGGCCGGCCGCGAGGCGGTGAGGCCCTTCACCGCGGCCGCCGGCCGCATCGATCCGGGAGCCAGGGCGATGAAGGAATTCAGGGACAGGGTGGCAGTGATCACGGGCGGGGCCAGCGGCATCGGCCTGGCCACCGCGACCGCGCTTGCGCGCGAAGGTGCGAAGCTGGTGCTCGCAGACGTGGAGGAGTCCGCGCTGAAGGCGGCGGTCGACGGGCTGCGCGCGCAGGGCGCGAAGGCGATCGGGGTGCGCACCGACGTGGGCGACCGTGCCGCGGTGTTCTCGCTGGCCGACGAGGCCTTCGAGGAGTTCGGCGCGGTCCACGTCGTGTTCAACAACGCGGGCGTCGCCGTGGGCGGCCCCACCCAGGACGCCTCGCACGCGGACTGGGAGTGGTCGGTGCGGGTCAATCTCTGGGGGCCCATCCACGGGGTCGAGGCCTTCGTGCCGCGGATGGTCGAGCAGAAGCAGGGCGGGCACGTGCTCTTCACCGCGAGCTTCGCCGGGCTGGTGCCCAACCGCAACCTGGGTCCCTACTGCGTGACCAAGTTCGGCGTCGTGGCCCTGGCGGAGTGCCTGCAGAAGGACCTCCGCGAGCACGGCATCGGCGTGTCGGTGCTCGCGCCCATGCGCGTGGGCACGCGCATCGACTTCAGCAAGCGCAACCGCCCGGCCGAGTTCGGCGGACCTTCCGACCAGGGCGTCTACAGCGAGGAGGAACTCGCCTCGCTGTCGGGCAGGGAACTCGAGGCGGAGCCGGTGGCCGAGCTGGTGCTGGCGGGCATCCGCGACAACGAGCTCTACCTGCACACCCATCACGAGGCGCGCCAGTTCGTGAAGCGCCGCTGGGAGCGCATCGACAGGGCGTTCGACCGGCTGGCCTGACGGAACGCTTTCCTTCGTCAGGGGGAAGGCGGACAATCGAAGCACGCATCCAGCCCGGCAGCGCGGCCGCCCCGGTTGTGCGGTGGCGGCGCTCCCGCCGGCAATCCATGGGAGGCTCGTCATGCTCGGCCACTCGCCCATCACCACGATGCTCCCGGTCATCGACCTGGACCGTGCGCGTCGCTTCTACGAAGGCAGCCTCGGGCTGCAGCCGCTCGGCGCTTCCGCCGATGGCAAGTTCCTGTATTCCTGC
Organism: Gammaproteobacteria bacterium; assembly: GCA_046569945.1. Classification (GTDB taxonomy): domain Bacteria; phylum Pseudomonadota; class Gammaproteobacteria; order Burkholderiales; family Burkholderiaceae_E; genus Quisquiliibacterium. Next base: position 20,465 of record JBKHVS010000007.1, read on the forward strand.
GGCGGCGCCACGCTGGCGCTGTTCCCGAAGCCCGAAGGTACCCGGGCCGAACACACCGCGGTGAGCTTCCGGGTGGAGGACATCGCGGCGGAAATCGCGGAGCTGGAGTCCAGGGGGGTGGTCTTCGAGGACTACGATCTTCCAGGGTTCAGGACAGAGCATCACGTCTGCGTGCTCGGATCGGAGAAGGCCGCCTGGTTCAAGGATACCGAGGGCAACTTCCTCTGCGTCCACCAGGACCTTGGCTGAGCCTGACGTCGCTCAGGAAAACCAGCGCAGGAAGGCGGCGGCGGTCAGTGCTGTCGCGCCGGCTGCAAGCAGCCAGCCCCACACCTGACGGTGCAGGCTCCCCTCGGCGCCCGGGCGCCAGACGAGCAGGATACCGGCCAGGCCGATTCCGGCCAGTGCGCAGCCGACCTTGATCGCCAGGGTGGCAACGGCCACGCCATGGATGTCCGGGAAGGCACCGTACCAGTAGTAGCTCGTCGCGCCGAACGCGGCGCCGGAAGCGCCCTGCAGCACCCATCCGCACAGGACCAGCCAGGCAGGGGCCCGGCGCGGTCCGATCCCGCGCCGGGCCGCCCAGAGCATGAAGATTGGCGTAGCTACCACCGCGACCGCGCCGAAGTTGTGGGCGACCTGGACGAGCGCGTAGGTGGTGTTCTGCCAATCCATCGCGGGACTCCGCGCGTTCAAACGGTCGCTGCGCGGAGGGCGCTACTGCACCGTCACCTCGATGCATTTCTGGACGCCGATAGGCGTATGCGCCTTGTTCACGACCTTGATGCAGATCTCGTGGCTGCCGGGGGCCAGCGTGGCGAGCGTATGGCTGCCCTTCAGGCTGCGCAGGATGGCGGCTTCCTTGCCGTCGACATAGAGGTGAGTGTGGTCGCCCTGCGGGCCAGGCTCCACCCGGTAGACGAGCCTGGTCTGCGCCATCGCGTCGATGCTGGCGCCGTCCGCGGGGGACTCGATGGTCACGGAGGGATCCGCAGAGTGTGCGGCGAGAGTGAGCGCTGCGAGCGCCAGGAACAGCAGAGGCTTGGATCCGGACATGGCGGTCTCCTCGTGGATTTCGTGGATACCGTGCTGCGGCCATGCGGTCGCCGTAATGAGCGTACTCCGATGCCAGCGTCCGATAGCGGGTCTCCATTGCAGGGCGAAGGTCTTCCCGCCGGGGACGCCGGCGCCTGGCGGCATCCGTGGGCTGCTCTCGGCGGGAGCGATCCGTTCCGGAATTCGACGCCGCGACCTCTCCCGATTCGGACGCGCTCCCCTGGGCATCGGGCGCCGCTGTGCTGCCCGTCGGCGCGCGCCTAAGATCGCCCGGAGACGGCGCGCGCGCTGCGCCGGTGCCGCCGCTACCCGGACCCACCATCGGAGATCAGGATGCCGTTCGAGCAGATCGAATATCGCGTCGACGGAGGCGTAGCCGTCGTCACGCTGAACCGCCCGCAGAAGCTGAACGCCTGGACGCACCGGATGGCCGCCGAACTGCGCGACGCCATGCGGAGGGCGGACGGGGACGACGCGGTGCGCGTGATCGTGCTCACCGGCGCCGGACGCGGCTTCTGCGCGGGCGCCGACATGGACCTGCTCGGCAGCATCGGCGCGGCGGCAGCGGACGACGACGGCGTGCCGCGCCTGCCGCCCTACGACCCGGAGAGCCGGCCGGACTTCCACGGCCCGTTCAGCTACTTCCCCGCGGTCTCCAAGCCGGTGCTCTGCGCGCTCAACGGCGTCGCAGCAGGACTCGGGTTCGTATATCCGCTCTATTGCGACATCCGGTTCGCGAGTGCCGATGCCTATTTCCTTTCCGGATTCTCACGGCGGGGTGCGGTTGCCGAGCATGGATGTGCGTGGCTGCTCTCGAAACTCGTCGGCATGGCCAATACCTTCGACCTGATGTATTCCGGCCGGAAAGTCTCTGCGGACGAGGCGCTTCGGATGGGACTGGTCAACCGGGTGGTCTCGGGCACTGAACTGATGACCGAGACGATGGCCTACGCGAGGATGCTTGCCACGGAGGTTTCGCCGCGCGCATTGCGGGTGATGAAGCGCCAGATATGGGATGCGCAGTTCCGCACCCTCGGCGAGGACGTTGCGGTTTCGCTCGCCGAGATGGCGCTCAGTTTCCGCAGCGACGACTTTCGCGAGGGCGTGGCCCATTACGTCGAACGGCGCGCTCCGGCATTCACCGGAAAATGAGCGGTTTTGCGGACGGCAGTGCCTTCGGGAATGCGCTGATTCGAAATTCCAGGCAAATCCGAATAGACTTGCGCTCTCACTCCTTTTGCAGAACGGAATTGCCATGGCCAGTCTCAAGGAATTGATCGCAAGGAAATCGGCCCTCGACAAGCAGATCGCCGAAGCGCGCCAGCGTGAAGTGAAGGAAGCCATCGCGAATGTCCGCGCGATCGTCGCCGAATTCGAGCTGACCCCGTCGGACGTGTTCCCGAAGGCCGGCGCCAAGCCCAGGCGCGCCGCCCGCCGCGCTGCTTCCGCACCCGCGCCCGCCCGGTATCGCGATCCCGCCACCGGCAAGACCTGGAGCGGACGCGGCAGGGCGCCGAACTGGATCGCCGGCAAGGAACGGGCGGAGTTCGAGATCCGCTGAATCCACCTGGCGCGTGAACGGGCGCAGGGCCGGAGCCTCGGTTTCACTGAAGCAGGGTCGGGAGAGAGGATGAGCATCGAATCCAGTGGGCCGGTGAAGATCGAGCGCGACGGCCGGATCGTGCGGGTCACCTTCGACAGCGGGCGCCGCGGCAATCCGATGTCGCGCGCGGCGATGCACGCGCTGCTCGAGACCGCGCAGGCGCTGGAAACCGACCCGCACATCTCGGCGATCGTCGTCACCGGACCGCCCGGCCTGTTCACCTACGGATTCGACCTGGGCGAAGGCGCGCCTGCCGCCGACATCGGACTGGCAGAGCGCCGCGAGATCCTCGCGATCGGGCCGAGGATGTGCGCCGCATGGGAACGGCTCGAGCCGCTCACCGTGCTCGCCACCGAGGGCTGGTGCGTCGGCGGCGGGGTGGCGCTGGCGGCCTCCTTCGACCTGCGCGTCACCGACACCACCGGCGGCTTCTACGTGCCCGAGGTGGAGCGCGGCATGAACATGAGCTGGGGCTCGGTGCCGCGGCTGGTCAACCTGGTCGGACCGTCGCGGGCCAAGCGGCTTGTGATGCTGGCCGAGAAGATCGACGGGCCCACCGCGGCTGCCTGGGGCCTGGTCGACGAGTGCGTGCCCGCGGGGCAATCGCTGGCGCGCGCGATGGAGTTCGCGCAGCGCGCCGCGCAGATGCCGCCGGTGCCGCTGCGGATGTGCAAGGCGGGGATCAACGCCTACGCCAACGCGCTGGCCGCCAGCACCGCCGCGCTGGATCGCGACCAGTTCATCCTGGCGCAGATGGGAGAGGACTACCGCGAGGGCGTCCAGGCCTTCCTGGAGAAGCGCCCGCCCGTGTACCGCGGGCGCTGAGGCGCGCGACCCGCGACCCGCGACCCGCGACCCGCGGCCCGCGGCCCGTCAGTCGGGCTGGCCGGGCAGGGGCTCGATCAGCTGCGCGCCGTCGTGGTGCGCGTCGTTGACTGCAGTGGAGACCGGCCAGGCGCGGATCGCCCCGTCGGGCGCGGGCCGCAGCAGCTGGGCGGCCTGCGCAGCCGGCGTGTGCGGGTCCAGCCATCTGTCGATGCCCGCGGCATCCAGCAGCACTGGCATTCGCTCGTGGATCGGGCGCATCGTCTCGTTGGGTCCGGTGGTGAAGAGCGCCACTCCCGCGTCATCCCAGTGGCCCACCACCCCTGCGAAGGCAAGCAGGCCGCCAGTGGCGGAACTGACGTACCAGGGCTGCTTGCGCGCGCCCGCGCCGCCCGGCGCCTGCCACTCGTAGAAGCCGTCGGCCGGCAGCACGCAGCGTTCATGCAGCAGCCGCCAGGCCCAGGGCTTGGCGACGCTGTCGTCGCGGACGTTGGCCACGCTGCCGTTGCGCTTGAGCCCCCAGCGCAGCGCCTGCGCCCGCCGCCCCTCCGGGCCCTGGAGGATCGCCAGCACCGCGCTGCCGGGCGTGATGTTGTAGCGGGGAAGCAGCGGCGGCATCGCGCGAAGGTCGAAGCCTTCGACGAGCCGGCTGCCGGGTCCGTAGAGCACGTAGCGTCCGCACATCGCCGCAGTCTACGCCGCGCAGCGCGCGCGCTCAGCGCGGCGGAGCGAGGTCCTCGCCGAGGCTGCGCCTGGCGATCCAGCACAGGTAGGCCCATGGGTCCAGGCCGCTGCGCCCCCCGGCGGATCGGGGCGGTGCGATCGGCACCGGTTCGCTGGCGCGCCGCGCCACCGCGAAGGAGAAGACGTAGAAGGGCTCCTGGCCCATCCGCAGGTCGGTGATCCGCACCACGCCGTCGCGCTCGTCGACGCTGAAGAAGCCCCTGCTGAACCAGGCGATGCGCGCAACGGGCGCAAGCGCGCGCAGCTGCCCGTGCAGCGCCGCGTCGCGGGGGAAGGTGTCGAAGCGTATCGGCCTGCCCCGGTCGAGCAGCGAGACGAAGCCCTCGTCGTAGCTGTCCTCGCGCATCACCACGACCCGCCACAGCAGGGTGTTGAAGGGGGCCGGGGTCACCAGCACGCGCTCTACCGGAGCGCCGGCGGCGCCGGCAAGCTGCGCACGGACCTCGGAGCTTACGTGCCACTGGGCCGCGGCGCTCCATGCCAGGTAGGCGGTGGACAGCGCGAGCCCGGCGACGTTCCACGAAAGGTGCGCAGGCCTTCGTGCGCGGACCGCAACGCCCAGGCCCACCAGCAGCGGGAGGGTGTAGAGCGGGTCGATGATGAAGATGCTGCCCACGCCGAAGGGATGGTCGCTGAAGGGAAGGGCGAGCTGGGTGCCGTAGACGGTCATCGCGTCGAGCAGCGCATGCGTCACCAGGATCAGCCAGACCGTGAGCAGCCTGCGCCCGAAGCCGTCCCGCCAGGCAGCGCTGTGCCAGGCACCGCCGCGCCAGAAGCCAGCGCGGCCGAAGACGCCCGCCAGGGCAGCCAGCAGCGGTGCCGCCAGCGTCTGCCAGAACAGCGCGTGCGTCTGCGCGCGGTGCAGCGTCATGTTGCTGACCGGATCGCCGTGGTCGATCAGGGCGTCCAGGTCCGGCAGGGTGCCGCAGACGCCGCCCCACAGCGCGGCCTTCCAGGGCGCGGTGCGCCGTCCCATGACGGCAACGCCGACGGCAGCGCCCAGTGCGAATTGAGAAATGGAGTCCATGGGCGCGCAGCGTAGCGCAGTCGCGCCCGGCCTGCCCGGAGCCGCCCTGCGCTGGCGGCCCCGGGCAGGAGGGCGGGGCAGGGCGCCCCGCCCGCGTCGGCGCTCAGGAGCAGGAGGCCGAGTTCTGCAGGATGATCGGCCGAAGCGCCTTCACCGTGCCGCCGTCGTCCGGACCGATGGTGTTGTCGGTGAACGCGCAGCCGTAGGTGGGCGCCGCCACGGTGGCCGGCGTCATCACGTCGTCCCCGGCCGGCTTGATGCCGTCGCGCTCCCAGCGGACCATCGCCTCGAAGGCGTCGACCTGCTCTGCAACCGTGAAGTCGCAGTGGCTGGCGCCGCGGATCGCGCGCTGCACCAGCCACGCGCCGTTGCCCTTGGCGTCGGTGCGCTGGCGGAAGGTCTGCTGCATGCTGAAGGGCACGAACAGGTCGCCCAGCGTGTGGATGGACACGACGGGAATCCTGAAGTCGCCGTTCACCTTGGGGACCCAGCGAAGACCGTCGGTGCGCAGCCGGTTCGCATCCGGCTCGGGCGACACCTTCTGGACCGCGGCATTCAGGGCGGTCGAGCCGGCCGGGTCACCGGTGATGGTGTAGGTGTAGCCGGTGGTGTCGAGCACGTTGTGGTTCAGGATGCCGCTGATGGTGCCGTCGCCGCCGAAGGTGCCCCAGGCCGACGGGAAGCTGCCGCCGACTGCGATGCCCAGGTCGAACATCGGACGCACGCCGCCGGTGATGTTCTGCAGCACCGACAGGTATTTCTGGCCGGTGGCGGTGGGCGTGCCCGGGAAGGTCTGGAACAGCGTGCTGGTGACCAGGCCGCTGATCTCCGACCATTTCTGGAACGGATAGCTCGGCACGCCGGCGATCGCCTGGGCGGTCACCTGCATCGCAGCAAACTGGTTGAAGAGCTCGGTGTCGCCCATCACGCCGCACATCGGCACCGCGCCGTGGTACCGCACCCGGTTCCTGGCGGTGGTCTGGGCTTCCTCGTCGATCGCGGCGCCGGTCACGTGGCCGCCCATCGAATGGCCGGTGATGTAGAGACGCGAGGGCTCCGGCAGCGGGCGGGAGTTGGCCGCGGCGATCTTCGTGAACTCGAGCGCGAGCGCGTTGGTGTCCTCGACGCCTGCGCGCACGTCGTAGTAGTTGCGGCTGTAGCTCGATGCCGCCCAGGCGTAGCCGTTCTGGATCAGGTGACGGCGGATGCTCGGGTTGCTCACGGTGAGCTCGGCGCCGGTGCCGCGGTAGCCGTGCGCGTACATCACCAGCTTGCCGTTCCAGTTGGCCGGCACTTCGATCCGGTAGGACGCCCCGCCGAGCACGCCGGCCCAGCGGCTGGTGGTGCTCATGTCGACCGTGTCGGTGGGCGCCGCCGCCATCGCGGCGAAGGTGGTCGCCGTGGCGTCCACAGGGGCGTAGACGCGCGCGTCCTGGGGGCGTGGCGCTTCGGGAACCGGGGCGGGATCGCCGTCGCCGCCGCTGCTGCATGCGGCGAGGGCGCCGACCAGCGCCAGGGCGAGCGCCGACAGCTTCATGGCAGGGTAGGGGTGCATGTTGGTCTCCAGATCTGGTTTTTATCGATGCGCCCGCGCGCCGGCAGCCCGCGAGGCTGCAGCGATGCTACCCAAGGCGGCCCCGCTTCGGTGGCCGATCCGGCGGTGGCAAGGGATTTCCCGGGGGGCGCTTCCGGCCTGCACCGGATGCGCAGGGGATTCCCTTCGCCGGCTCGCGTGGGTCAGGTTGCGCGGAAACATGAGACGAGACTGGAAAGAGGAGACCCATGACGAATTTCTCGGTGAACGGCCAGCCGCATCGCTTCGAGGGCGATCCCGACATGCCGCTGCTCTGGTACCTGCGCGACCTTGCCGGGATGGCCGGCACGAAGTACGGCTGCGGCCAGGGGCTGTGCGGGGTCTGCACCGTCTGGATGGACGGCGAACCGGTGCTGTCCTGCACTCTGCCGATGCGCGGCCTCGAGGGCCGCGCGGTCACGACGATCGAAGGCCTGTCGCCCGACGGCAGGCATCCGGTGCAGGAGGCATGGCGCGAGCTCAACGTCGCGCAGTGCGGGTACTGCCAGACCGGCCAGATCATGAGGGCGGCCGCCCTGCTGAAGACGAACCCGCGGCCCACCGACGAGCAGATCGACGAGGCGATGCGCGGCAACCTCTGCCGCTGCGGCACCTACCCGCGCGTGCGCGCGGCGATCAGGCACGCTGCGAAGGAGGCATGAGCATGCGCGTCCAGGATGCATCGCAGGTGCTCAACCTGAGCCGGCGCGGATTCCTGCAGGGGGTTGCGGCCGGGTCTCTCGTGCTTGCGACCGGCCTGCCCGGGGCGCGGGCGGCCGAGCCGAAGAAGTACGGCGCGCACGCGATGAGCGGCGGACTGAAGGACGACCCGAAGGTGTTCCTGTCGATCGGCGAGGACGGCCTGGTCACGCTGCTCTGCCACCGTGCCGAGATGGGGCAGGGCGTGCGCAGCAGCTGGGCGATGGTGGTCGCCGACGAACTGGAGGCGGAACTGTCGCGGGTGCAGGTCGGCCAGTCGCCGGGCGACGAGGCGCGCTACGGCAACCAGAACACCGACGGCTCGCGCAGCATGCGCCACCATTTCGACGCGCTGCGCCGGATCGGCGCGTCTGCGCGCCGCATGCTCGAGGAGGAGGCTGCGTCGCGCTGGCAGGTGCCGCTGGCGGAGGTGCGCGCCGAGAACCATGCGCTGGTGCATGCGCCCAGCGGCCGGCGCCTGGGCTTCGGCGAGCTGGCCGGGGGAGCGTCGGCGCGCCAGGTGCCTGCGCGCGAAGCCCTCTCGTTCAAGCCCGTGGAGCGCTTCCGCTACATCGGAAAGGAAGGCATGGGCCTGGTGGACAACTTCGAGATCACCACCGGCAAGGCGCGCTACGGCATCGACGCCTGGGCCGAGGGGATGGCCTTCGCGGTGGTGGCCCGCCCGCCGGTCTACGGCGCCCGCCTCAAGCGTTTCGATGCGTCGCGGGCCGAGCGCGTGCCCGGCGTGCTCAAGGTGCTGCCGATCGACTTCCCCGGCATCCCGTCGGCCTTCCAGCCGCTGGGCGGGGTTGCCGTGATCGCGGAGAACACCTTCGCGGCGATCACGGCGCGTGGCCTGCTCGAGATCGAGTGGGACGAAGGGCCCAACGCCCAGTACGATTCGGCGCGCTACCGCGAGACGCTCGAGGCTGCGGCGCGCAGCCCGGGCAAGGTGGTGCGCGACCAGGGCGCGGTGGATGCCGCGCTGGCCGCCGCCGCCCGCCGCGTGGAGGCGTCGTACTACATCCCGCACCCGGCGCATGCCACGATGGAGCCGCCCTCGGCCACCGCGTGCGTCACTGCCGAGGGCTGCGAGGTCTGGTGCGGCGTGCAGAATCCGGAGACTATCCGCACCGACCTGACCAGGCGCCTCGGGGTTCCCAGGGAGAAGGTGGTGGTGCTTCCGCTGCTGCTGGGCGGCGGCTTCGGGCGCAAGTCGAAGCCGGACTTCGCGATCGAGGCCGTGATCCTCTCGAGGGCGATGGACGGCCGCGTGGTCAAGCTGACCTTCACCCGCGACGACGACCTGCACCACGGGTTCTTCCATACCGCGTCGGTTGAGCGGATCGAGGCCGGGCTGGATGCCTCGGGCAGGCCGGTCGCCTGGCTGCACCGCACGGTGGCGCCGACGATCCTGTCGATCTTCGTGCCCGGCGCGAAGAACGAGGCGCCATTCGAGCTCGGCATGGGCGCGGTCGACGTGCCCTTCGCGATCCAGAGCTTCGCTGCGGAGCTTTCTGCCGCGGCCGGTCGCGACCCGAAGGACTACCTGATCGAGCTCCTGGGCCCGGATCGCCTGATCGACGCGGGCGAGATGTCCGACGGATGGCTGTACGGAGAGGACCCCAAGCGCTATCCCTTCGACACGGGGCGCCTGCGCCGCGTGATCGAGCGGGTCGCTGGCGAGGCAGGCTGGGGGCGCAGGCTTCCCAAGGGTCATGGCCTCGGCATCGCGGCGCATCGCAGCTTCGTCAGCTATGCCGCGGCGGTCGTCGAGGTGGCGGTGGGACCGAAGGGGGAGGTGCGGGTGCCGCGCGTGGACATCGCCATCGACTGCGGCGCGGTGGTGAACCCCGACCGCGTGCGCTCGCAGCTGGAGGGCGCGGTGATCCAGGGCCTCAGCCTGGCCATGACCGGCGAGATCAGCTTCCGGCGCGGGCGCGTGGAGCAGAGCAACTTCCACGACTACACTATCGCCCGCATCGACGAGGCGCCGCGCGAGATCCGCACCCACCTGGTGATTCCAACCGGCTATGACAGCCCGTTGGGAGGCGTGGGCGAGCCGGGCGTGCCGCCGGTGGCGCCGGCGCTCTGCAACGCGATCCACGCGGCCACCGGCAGGAGGATCCGCAGCCTGCCGATCCGGCGGCAGCTGGCGTGATGGAGGCCTGAAAAGCAGAGACCTGAAAAGCAAAAAGCCGGCGAAAGCCGGCTTCTTGGGTACTGTGGCGCGCCCGGAAGGATTCGAACCTCCGACCACCTGGTTCGTAGCCAGGTACTCTATCCAGCTGAGCTACGGGCGCGTCGAGCCTTGAACTATAGCAAATCAGCGGCGGACTGCGCAAGTCGCCGCCGAGAAATCAGCCGCCTGTTGCGCGCAGCGCAGTCTTCATCAGGTCGGCCATGGTGCGCGTGTCGAGCTTGTCCATGATGTTGGCGCGATGCGCCTCCACCGTCTTGATGCTGATGCCCAAGTCGTCGGCGATCTGCTTGTTCAGGCGGCCGGCCACGATCAGGTCGAGCACCTGGCGCTCGCGCGCGGTCAGGCGCTCGAGCCGCTCGCTTGCCGCGCGCTCGGCGCTGCCCTGCTCGAAGGCCCGGCTGGCGTTCTCCAGGCTCTGGCGCACCAGCGCGCACAGCTGCGCGTCGTTGAACGGCTTCTCGAGGAAGTCCACCGCACCCTTCTTCATGCTGGCCACCGCCATCGGCACGTCGCCGTGGCCGGTGATGAAGATCAGCGGCAGGCGGTAGCCGCTGCGGACCAGCTCGTCGTGCAGCTCGGGGCCGGTCATGCCGGGCATCCGCACGTCCATGACCAGGCAGGAGACGGGGGCCGGGCCGGAGCCGGCGCGCAGCATCGCGAGGAAGTCCTCGGCGCTGGCGAACGAACGGGCGCCGAAGCCGTTGGCCTCCAGAAGCCACTGGAGGGAGTCGCGCACCGCCTCGTCGTCGTCGACGATGTAGACGACGGGATCGGGCGGCGCGGAGGAGGGGGTCTGGCTCATGTCGTGCTTCTCGGAAGGGATCGTCAGGCGGCCCGGGCCACCCTGGTGCTTGCGCCGGCGGTGCCCAGCGGGAGGGTGAAGCGGAAGGTGCAGCCGCCCCATTCGTTGGTTTCGGCCCAGAGGCGGCCCTGGTGCGACTCGATGATCGAGCGGCAGATGTTCAGGCCCATGCCCATGCCCTCGGCCTTCGTGGTGAAGAAGGGCTCGAAGAGCTTGGCGCGGGCTTCCGGGGTGAGCCCGGGGCCGACGTCCGCCACCGCGAAGTCGATCGCGCCGCCGAGGATGCGCACCGACACCCGCAGCACCGGCGAGGTCTCGTTGCGCATCGCGTCGATGCCGTTCTTGGCGAGGTTGAGCAGCACCTGTTCGATGAGGATTGGGTCGACGTTCAGTGTCGGCGGGTTCTCCGGGAGGTCGATCTCGATGCGCACCCCGAGGCGCTGGGCGTCGATCTCGGCCAGGCCGATGGCGTCGGCGACGATCTTCTCGACTTCGCAGTGCCGGCGCTCCGGTTCGCTGCGCTTGACGAACTCGCGGATGCGGCGGATGACCATGCCGGCGCGCTCGGCCTGCGCAGCGGTCTTGCCCAGCGCCTGCAGCATCTCGTCGGCGTCGAGCTCGCCGCCGGCGGCCACGCGCGTGCGGATCCGCGCGGAGAGCCCCATGCAGTAGTTGGCGATCGCGGTGAGCGGCTGGTTCAGCTCATGGGCGAGCGAGGACGCCATCTCCCCCATGGTGACCAGGCGCGAGGTGCGCTGCAGCTTCTCGTCCTGCCTGCGGTGCTGCTCCTCGGCCTCGTGGCGGCGGCTGACGTCGGTGGCCACCACCATGCGCACCGGCCGGCCGTCCACCCAGCGGATCCGCCGGGCGCGCACCTCGTACCAGCGGCCCAGGCGTGGGAGTAGCACTTCGCGCGGCAGCCAGCCCGGCGCCGAGTCCTCGGTGGCCTTGAGCAGCGGCGCGAAGTCGGCGGCGTGCTCGAAGAGGTGGCGGAAGGTGCGGTTGGTGAACAGCGGCGCGATCTCGTCGGCGGGCGTGGTGCCCGGGCTGGTGGCCGGCGGCAGCACGCACACCGCCGCCTCGAGCTCGTCGAGCACCGTGGTGAAGCGCTCGTGCGCTGCAGCCAGCTCCTCGCGGATGCGCTTGGGCTCGGAGATGTCGGTCATCGACGTCATCCAGCCGGTCTGGGTGCCGTCGCGCGCCACCAGCGGCGAGACGTACATCCGGACGAATCGCACGCTGCCGTCCTTGCGGTGGACCTTGCCCTGGAAGCCGCTGGCAGGGGCCTTGCCCTCGAGGACGGTGGCCAGCACCTGCTCGTCGGCAGCCCGGTTCTGGGCGTCCCAGTAGGGGTAGGGTGGCATCGCGCCGAGCAGCTCGCTCGCGTCGAAGCCGACGATCTCGCAGAAGGCCGGATTCACGTAGGTGACCCGTCCTTCCATGTCGACGGCGCGCATGCCGGTGAGCATGGAGTCTTCCATGGCCTGCCGGAACGAGGTCTCGGCGGCGAGGGCGGTCTCGGCGTTGCGCCGCTTGGTGACGTCATGGGCGACCGCGTACCACATGAGGCCGCGCTTGCTGCTGTCGCTGCGCGCGGACCAGTGGAGCCAGCGCCACTGGGTGGTGCCGGCGAAGCGCGCCTCGAAGCTGATCGCGATCGACTCGACTGCGCCGGCGCGCGGACCGGCGGCCTGCGCCAGCGCGAGCCGCACCTCTTCCCTGTCCTCCGGATGGACCAGGTCGAGCAGGTGACGGCTGGAGCCATCCGGGCCGAAGAAGTGGTCGAACGCTGGGTTCATCCGCAGGAAGTTGCCCCGCTCGTCGAAGACGCACATCAGGTCCTGCGAGAACTCGAACAGCCGGTCGCGCTCGGCCTCGGCGGCGATGCGGCGCCGCGAGTGCCGCCAGAGCAGCAGCAGGCTCACCGCGCTGGCGATCGACAGCCCGATGACGACCACGACCAGGCTGCTGCGCACCAGGCTGGGCCGGGTGTCGAAGGCGAAGGCGCGCAGCCGGATGCCGTGGCCGGGGGGATCGAGCGGTAGCTCGTAGCCCAGGTTCATCTCGTGGATGGTGCGCGGCGAGGTGCTCACCAGCGGGTTGCCGCCCTGGTCGACCAGGTGGATCTGGTAGCGCTCGCGGACTTCCGGCGACAGCGCTTCGCTGAGCAGGCGGCTGAGCGAATAGCCGGCGACCACGGTGCCCGAGAACACGCCTTCGCGCAGGATGGGCACGTGCAACTCCACCGTGAGCTCGTTGTCCTCGCCCAGGAAGGGTTCGCTGAACGCAGGGCTGCGGCTGGCCCGGGCCTCGTGGTAGACGTTGTAGCCGGCGGAGTCTTCGATCTGGGCGCCGGGGGTGCGGTTGCGCGTCACGCTGACGACACCCCGACCGGGCAGCATCCAGAGCACCTTGCGATCCGGGGTGATCCGGGCCAGGTACATCACGTCGGGGCTGCGCTGCAGGAACTCGCGGCCGCGTGCGCGGGTGTCCTCGAGCTGGTCGGCCAGCGCCCAGTCCGGGGCCGCGGCGACGATCGCGTCCTGGTCCTCGCGCAGCGCGAGCCGGATCGACTGCTGCGCCCACTCGATGTCGCGGTAGAGCGTCTGGCGCTGCTGGTCGAGGCCGACCCGGTTCAGGTACCAGAGGAAGCTGGCGATCAGCAGCGCGAACAGGATCAGGCCCAGGGCGGGCGTGAGCGTGAACCACTTGAGCGCGCGCAGTTCGGCGCGCGAAGAGGAGGAGAGAGCCTTGTCTGACATGGCGTTGGGCTGCTCCGCGCAGTTTATGCGGCGACAGGCCTGGCGTCCATTCGCGACTACCCTCGGGCGGTAAGGTCCTTCCTGTCCGAGGCGATCGGGAGGGCTGAAATACCATAATACGAAAAGTAATTCCGAATCACGGAAGTTTGCCTTGTCAGTTCAGGGGCGCCTCTCTAGAATCGGCCGGGAAGACCCCGTCAAGCAGAACCCAGGAGACAGCCATGTCCGCGGTGCCCGAAAGCACGCCCCTGCCCCAGGATCCGGACGACCTGGATCCGCTCGAGACCCGCGAATGGCTCGATGCGCTCGAGGCGGTCATCGAGCGCGAGGGGCCCGAGCGGGCTCACCATCTCCTCGAGCGGCTGATCGAGCAGGCGCGCCGCTCGGGCGCGTTCATCCCGTTCTCCGCGCAGACCGCGTACATCAACACCATCCCGGTGCACCTCGAGGCCCGCTCGCCCGGCAACGCCGAGTACGAGGAGCGTATCCGCTCGTTCATCCGCTGGAATGCGATGGCGATGGTGGTGCGCGCAAACCGGCACGATCCGCCCGACGGCGGCGACCTGGGCGGCCACATCGCCTCGTTCGCCTCGCTGGCCACGATGATCGGCACGGGGATGAACCACTTCTGGCATGCGCCCCACGAGGGGCATGGCGGCGACCTGGTCTACTTCCAGGGCCACTCCGCGCCCGGCCTCTACGGGCGGGCCTTCCTGGAGGGCCGCCTCACCGAGGAGCAGCTCGCCAGCTTCCGCCAGGAGGTCGGCGGCAAGGGCCTGTCCTCGTACCCGCATCCCAAGCTGATGCCGGACTTCTGGCAGTTCCCCACCGTCTCGATGGGCCTAGGGCCGCTGATGGCGATCTACCAGGCCCGTTTCCTGAAGTACCTGCACGCGCGCGGACTGGCCGACACCTCCAACCGCAAGGTATGGGTGTTCTGCGGCGACGGCGAGATGGACGAGCCCGAGTCGCTCGGCGCGATCTCGCTGGCCGCGCGCGAGAAGCTCGACAACCTCATCTTCGTCATCAACTGCAACCTGCAGCGGCTCGACGGCCCGGTGCGCGGAAACGGCAAGATCATCCAGGAGCTCGAGGGCGAGTTCCGCGGCTCCGGCTGGAACGTGCTCAAGCTGATCTGGGGCTCCTACTGGGATCCGCTCTTCGCGCGGGACAAGGACGGCATCCTGCAGCGGATCATGGAGGAGACGGTCGACGGCGAGTACCAGGCGTACAAGGCCAACGACGGCGCCTTCGTGCGCAAGCACTTCTTCGGCAAGCACCCGCGCCTGCTCGAACTGGTGTCGCGGATGACCGACGAGGACGTCTGGCGCCTGAACCGCGGCGGCCACGATCCGCACAAGGTCTACGCGGCCTTCCACGCCGCGGCCAATCACCGCGAGCAGCCGACCGTACTGCTGGTCAAGACCGTCAAGGGCTATGGCCTCGGTCCGGCGGGCGAGGCGAAGAACCCGACCCACCAGCTCAAGAAGCTGGACGCGGAGTCGATCCGCGGATTCCGCGACCGCTTCAACATCCCGGTCCCGGACGAAAAGCTCGACGAGATCCCCTTCTACCGGCCGGATCCGGATTCGCCCGAGATGCAGTACATGCTGGAGCGGCGGCGGGCGCTCGGCGGCTCGCTGCCGCAGCGCCGCCGCACCGCCGACGAGCATCTCGTGGCCCCGCCGCTGGAGGCGCTGCGGCCGGTCCTGGACCCCACGGCCGAGGGCAGGGAGATCTCCACGACGCAGGCCTTCGTGCGCATCCTGACCCTGCTGCTGCGCGACAAGCAGATCGGCCCGCGCATCGTGCCGATCGTCCCCGACGAGGCGCGCACCTTCGGCATGGAAGGGATGTTCCGCCAGCTCGGCATCTATGCCCACGAGGGGCAGAAATACATCCCGGTCGACAAGGAGCAGGTGATGTACTACCGCGAGGACGCGGCGGGACAGATCCTGGAGGAGGGCATCAACGAGGCGGGGGCCTTCTGCTCGTGGATCGCGGCAGCGACGTCGTATTCGACGAACAACCGCATCATGATCCCCTTCTACATCTACTACTCGATGTTCGGCTTCCAGCGCGTGGGCGACCTCGCATGGGCGGCCGGGGACATGCAGGCGCGCGGCTTCCTGCTGGGCGGCACCGCCGGGCGCACCACGCTCAACGGCGAAGGCCTGCAGCACCAGGACGGGCACAGCCACATCCTGGCCTCGACCATTCCCAACTGCGTCTCCTACGACCCGGCCTTCGCGCACGAGCTCGCGGTGATCATCCGCCACGGCCTCGATCGAATGGTGGAGAAGCAGGAGAACGTCTATTTCTACCTCACGCTGATGAACGAGAGCTACCCGCACCCGGGGCTGCGCGAGGGTGACGAGGAGGGCATCGTCCGCGGCGGCTACCTGCTGCGGGCCGGGCCGAAGAAGGCGGCGCACAGGGTCCAGCTGATGGGCTCCGGCACCATCCTGCGCGAGGTTCTCGCTGCGGCGGAGATGCTGCACGAGGACTGGGGCGTGGCCGGCGACGTCTGGAGCGTCACCAGTTTCACCGAGCTGCGTCGCGACGGCCTGGACTGCGACCGCTGGAACCTGCTGCATCCGGGGGCGAAGGAGAGCCGCACCCCCTGGGTCACCTCCATGCTCGAGAAGACCAGCGGCCCGGTCGTGGCTTCCACCGACTACATGAAGGCCTTCGCCGACCAGGTGCGCGCCTGGATCCCGGCCGGTCGCAGCTACCGCGTGCTGGGGACCGACGGCTTCGGGCGCTCGGACTTCCGCTACCGGCTGCGCGAGCACTTCGAGGTCGACCGCCGCTTCGTGGTGATCTCGGCGCTGCGCGCGCTGGCCGACGAGGGCGCGCTGCCGATGAAGAAGGTCGCCGAGGCCATCCGCAAGTACGGAATCGATCCCGACAAGGCCAATCCCCACCATGCCTGAGCGCGCACCACACGAGGCCACCAGAACATGAGCACGATCGAAGTGAAGGTGCCCGACATCGGCGACTTCAAGGACGTCGAAGTGATCGAGGTGCTGGTCAGGCCGGGCGACCGGATCTCGGTGGAGCAGTCGCTGCTGACGGTGGAGTCGGACAAGGCGTCGATGGAGATTCCGTCGTCGGTGGCCGGCGTGCTGAAGGAGCTGAAGGTCTCGCTGGGCGACCATGTGTCCGAGGGCACGCTGA
Source organism: Gammaproteobacteria bacterium (assembly GCA_046569945.1). Lineage (GTDB taxonomy): Bacteria > Pseudomonadota > Gammaproteobacteria > Burkholderiales > Burkholderiaceae_E > Quisquiliibacterium. The sequence continues at coordinate 36,939 of JBKHVS010000007.1, forward strand.
TCGCGATCCTCGAGGACGAGGGCGGGGGGGCCGCAGCCGCGCCTGCCGCGCCGCAGGCAGATGTGCCGAAGGCCTCCGGCCCGGCGCCTGCGCCGACTCCCGCGCCGGGCGCCGCCCCGGCTCCCGCGCCAGCCGCCCCGGCTCCCGCGCCAGCCGCCGAGGGCGGACCCGCGGCCGGCGGGAAGGCGCCGGCAGGCGCCGCGCAGACCGTGCGAGAAGAGGCGCCCCCGGCTCCGTCGCGCGTCTCTCCCACCGCGGAGCTGGCGCCGGCGCCCGCCGGGCAGCCCAAGCCGCACGCCTCGCCTTCGGTGCGCAAGTTCGCGCGGGAACTGGGCGTCGACCTCACGCGGATCACCGGCAGCGGCGAGAAGCAGCGGATCACCCATGACGACGTTCGCGCATGGGTGAAGGCCGCGGTGGCGCGTCCGGACGATGGAGGCAGGAGTGCCGCGCCGGCCGACGCGGGAGCGCCGCTCGGCCTGATCCCCTGGCCCAAGGTGGACTTCGAGAAGTTCGGCCCGGTGCAGCGCGAGCGTCTGTCCCGCATCCGCAAGATCTCGGCGGCCAATCTGCACCGCAACTGGGTGATGATCCCCCACGTGACCAATCACGAGGAGGCGGACGTCACCGAGCTCGAATCCTTCAGGGTCCGGCTCAACGAGGAGCAGGGCAAGGCGGGCGTGAAGGTGACGATGCTCGCCTTCCTGGTCAAGGCTTGCGTGGCGGCGCTCGAGCGCTTCCCGGAGTTCAACGCCTCGCTAGACGGCGACGAACTGGTCCTGCGGCGCTACTGGAACATCGGCTTCGCCGCCGACACGCCCAACGGCCTGGTGGTTCCGGTGATTCGCGACGCCGATGCCAAGGGCGTGCTGCAGATCGCCGCCGAGACTGCCGAGCTGGCCGCCCGGGCGCGCGAAGGCAAGCTGTCTCCTGCGGACATGCAGGGCGGCACCTTCTCGATCTCCAGCCTGGGGGGCATCGGTGGAACAACCTTCACGCCGATCATCAACGCGCCCGAAGTCGCCATCCTCGGCGTGTGCCGTGCGGCGACGAAGCCGGCGTGGGACGGGGCGCAGTTCGTTCCGCGGCTGATGCTGCCGCTGTCGCTCTCGTATGACCATCGCGTGATCGACGGCGCGGCCGCCGCGCGCTTCAACGCCTACCTGGCAGCGCTGCTGGCGGACTTCCGCCGGGCGATGCTCTGAGCGAAGGCAGGGGCGACAACATGGCGCAACT
>JBKHVS010000008.1:0-37641 GCA_046569945.1 Gammaproteobacteria bacterium
ATCCGGCCTCGGCCGCGCGTCGGTACCAGGCCACCGCCTGCTGCAGGTCGCCGCGACCGTCGTAGCCGCGCTCGTGGATACGCGCCAAGTACAGCTGCGCCTGCACGTCGCCACCCTCGGCGCGCTCGCCGAGTTCTACGCGCGCACGCTGCTCGACGCCGAGCGCCACGGGCACGTCCGGTTCGACATGCTCTACGGCCCCGCCTACAAGGGCATCACGCTGGCCAGCGCCACCGCGGTCGCGCTGGCCCGCAAGGAGCGCAACGTCCCCTTCGCGTTCAACCGCAAGGAAGCCAAGGACCACGGCGAGGGCGGCATGCTGATCGGCGCCCCGATGCGCGGCCGCGTGGTGATCGTCGACGACGTGATCTCCGCGGGCACCTCGGTGCGCGAGTCGGTGGAGATGATCCGCGCCCACGGCGGCGAGCCTGCCGGCGTGCTGATCGCGCTCGACCGCCAGGAGCGCGGCGGCAACGCCGAGGACGTCAGCGAACTCTCCGCAGTGCAGGAGGTGGAGCAGAAGTACGGCCTGCCGGTGTTCGCGATCGCCGGCCTGGACGACGTGCTCACCTTCCTCGACTCGGGCTCCGAGGCGGCGTCCGCGCTGGCGCCCTACCGCGAGCGCGTCGCCGAGTACCGCAGCCGCTACGGCGCGACGGCCCCCGGCTGAGGCCGCCCGCTCACCCCCCCAGCCTCGCCCGCAGCAGCTCGTTCACCTGCTGCGGATTCGCCTTCCCCTTGCTGGCCTTCATCACCTGCCCCACCAGCGCGTTGAAGGCCTTCTCCTTGCCGGACCGGAACTCCTCGACCGACTTCGGATTGGCCGCGAGCACCTCGTCGACGATCTTGCCGAGCGCGCCCGCGTCGCTGATCTGGCGCAGTCCGCGCGATTCGATCACCTGATCCACGTCGGCCGCGCCCTCCCAGAGCGCCTGCAGCACCTCCCGGGCCTGCTTGCCCGAGACGGTGCCGTCCTGGATCCGGCGCAGCAGCGCCGCCAGGCGCTCGGCGGGCACCGGGCAGGCCTCGATCTCGAGGCCGTCGCGGTTCAGCGCGGCCGCCACGTCGACCATCACCCAGTTGGCGGCGAGCTTGGCCGCCGCCTTGTCCGCGTCGGCCGGGGCGAGCGCGCGCAGCACCGCCTCGAAGTAGCCGGAAACGCCGCGCGAGACCGACAGCGTGGCGGCGTCGTAGGCGGACAGTCCGTAGTCGGCCTCGAAGCGCGCGCGCAGCGCCGAGGGCAGCTCGGGAAGCGAGCCGCGGACCTGCTCGATCCAGTCGGGTGCAATCACAAGCGGCGGCAGGTCGGGGTCGGGGAAGTAGCGGTAGTCGTGCGCGTCTTCCTTGCTGCGCATCGAGCGGGTCTCGTCGCGGTCCGGGTCGTAGAGCCGCGTCTCCTGGACCACGCGGCCGCCGTCCTCGATCAGCTCGATCTGGCGGCGCACCTCGTAGTCGATCGCGCGCTCGAGGAAGCGGAAGGAGTTCAGGTTCTTGATCTCGCAGCGGGTGCCGTACTCGGCCTGGCCCAGCGGACGCACCGACACGTTGGCATCGCAGCGGAACGAGCCCTCCTGCATGTTGCCGTCGCACACGCCCAGCCACGTCACCAGCCCGTGCAGCGCCTTGGCGTAGGCCACCGCCTCCTTCGCCGAGCGCATGTCGGGCTCGGTGACCACCTCCAGCAGCGGGGTGCCGGCGCGGTTGAGGTCGATTCCGCTCATGCCGTGGAAGTCCTCGTGCAGCGACTTGCCGGCATCCTCCTCGAGGTGCGCGCGCGTCAGCTGCACCGTCTTCTCGCGCGGCTGGCCGTCCTGCTCCCAGGCGATCGGGACCGCGCCGCCCGCCACCACCGGGATCTCGTACTGGCTGATCTGGTAGCCCTTGGGAAGGTCGGGGTAGAAGTAGTTCTTGCGCGCGAACACCGAACGCGGCGCGATCTGCGCGCCCACCGCGAGGCCCAGCCGGATGGCGCACTCGACGGCCGCGCGGTTCATCACCGGCAGCACGCCTGGCAGCGCGAGGTCCACCGCGCAGGCCTGGGTGTTGGCCTGCGCGCCGAAGGCCGTGGAGGCGCCCGAGAAGATCTTCGAGCGCGTGGCGAGCTGGACGTGGGTCTCGATCCCGATGACGACTTCCCACTGCATTTCAGGTTCCCTTTGCATCCGGGGCGCATCGCCCCCTGAAAGCCGCGCCATCGCGGCGATCCGTTTGCCCCGTCCGGCGGTCCGCCGGGTGCGCCGCCGCCCTCAGGGCCGCGCGCAGCCGCCGGAGGCGGGGTCGAACATCACCGGCCAGGCCTGGTCGTAGATGCCCGGCGTGCAGCGCCGCTCGCAGCCCGAGTGCGCCAGCGTGACGCGGCGGGGATCCTGCCAGATCATCAGCCGGCAGCTGCTGCCGTCGCTGGCCGCCAGCTCCACGTGCGGGCGCCGGCGAGTCTGCTTGAATTCGGCGAGCTCGAAGCTGCAGCTGCCGCGCCTGCCCACCCATATCTGCCAGGAAAGCGCCTGCACCAGGTTGTCGCGGACCCGCAGCACCGCCCGCTCGCGGAAGCCGTCGTCCTCGGCCTGCGAGCAGCTGCCATCGAGGTGGATGGGCCGGTCGGCGATCGGCGTGGGCGGCACTCCGGGCCGCATCACCGGCGGCAGCATCGAGCAGCCCCCGGCCCAGGCAAGCCCGAGCAGCCAGAGCCAGCGAGCCCGGCGGATCACGCCGCGGCCGCCGGCGAGCGGCGCGTGTGCCAGTCGGTGACCGACTGGAAGCGATGGCCGACGTTGAGCAGCCGCGCCTCGTCGAAGTAATTGCCGATCAGCTGCAGCCCGACCGGAAGGCCGCCTTCGCCGAAGCCCGCGGGCACCGACATCCCCGGCAGCCCGGCCAGCGAGGCCGGCAGCGTGTAGATGTCCGAGAGGTAGTCGCGCACCGGATCGTCGCCATGCTCGCCGAGCTTCCAGGCCACGGTCGGCGAGACCGGGCCGGCGATCAGGTCGACCTGGCCGAAGGCCGCGGCGAAATCGTCGGCGATCAGGCGGCGCAGCTTCTGCGCCTTCAGGTAGTAGGCGTCGTAGTAGCCGTGCGACAGCACGTAGGCGCCGACCATGATCCGCCTGCGCACCTCAGCGCCGAAGCCTTCGGCACGGGTCTTCTCGTACATCTCGAGAAGGTCGCCATACTGCTGCGCGCGATGGCCGTAGCGCACCCCGTCGAAGCGGCTGAGATTGCTCGAGGCCTCCGCCGGCGCGATCACGTAGTAGGCCGGGATGGCGAGCTCGGTGCGCGGCAGCGAGATCTCGACCAGCCGCGCGCCCTGCTCCTTCAGCACGCCGAGCGCCGCGTCGACCGCCGCGCGCACGCCGGCGGACAGGCCCTCGCCGAAGAACTCGCGCGGCAGGCCGACGCGCAGGCCGTCCAGCGGGCGCCCGAGCGCCGCCGAGAAGTCCTCTTCGGGGCGGTCGAGGCTGGTGGAATCGCGGGAATCGAAGCCGGCCATCGCCGACAGCAGCACCGCGCAGTCCTCGGCCGAGCGGGCCATGGCCCCGCCCTGGTCGAGGCTGGAGGCGTAGGCGATCATCCCGTAGCGAGACACCCGGCCGTAGGTGGGCTTGATGCCGGTGATGCCGCACATCGCCGCCGGCTGGCGCACAGAGCCGCCGGTGTCGGTGCCGGTGGCCAGCGGAGCGAGCCCGGCAGCCACTGCCGCCGCGGCGCCGCCGGACGAGCCGCCCGGGATCGCCGACGGATCCCAGGGATTGCGCGCCGGGCCGAAATGGGAGCTCTCGTTGGAGGAGCCCATCGCGAATTCGTCGCAGTTGGTCTTGCCCAGGCAGACCGCGCCGGCCCGCTCGAGGCGCTCGACCACCGCGGCGTCGAAGGGACTGACGTAGTCGGCGAGCATCCGCGAGCCGGCGGTGGAGCGCCAGCCGCGGGTGACGAAGATGTCCTTGTGGGCCACCGGCACCCCGAGCAGGGGGGCGCGCTCGCCCGCCGCGCGCCGCCGGTCGGCCTCGCGGGCCTGGGCCAGCGTGAGCTCGGGGCGCACGTCGATGAATGCGTTCAGGTCGCTGGCGGCGATCCGCTCGAGGTAGGCGCCGGCCAGCGCTTCGGCGCTGGTCTCGCCGGCGTCGAGCGCGCGGCGCAGCTGCGCAAGCCCCAGCCCGGCGACGTCCATCGGCGCGGCGCTCATTCGATCACCCGCGGCACGAGGTAGAGGCCCTGCTCGACGGCCGGAGCCACCGCCTGGAAGTCGGCCCGGCGGTCGGTTTCGGTGACCTCGTCGGCGCGCAGGCGAAGCGTCATCGGCTGCGGATGGGTCATGGGCTCGACGCCCTCGGTGTCGACTGCCTGCAGGCGCTCGATCAGGCCGAAGACCGAATCGAGCTTGGCCTGGGCGGCGACGGCCTCCTCGTCCGACAGGGCGAGGCGGGCGAGACGTGCAATGCGACGGACGTCGGCGACGGATAGCGACATGTGCGGGTCGGTGCGGGGGGAAAGCGGGGGGCGGGCGGCCCGCGGCCGGGCGCGGAACGCCGGCGTCGCGCCGACGGCTGCCCTCGGGCAGGAGCCCTGTCGTCGAGGAATTATACGGTATCATCCCCGTCTTTCCCCGGCAGCCCCCCGCGTCTCGGCAAAGTCCTGCGCGCTCGTCTCCCTCGAGTCTCTCACCCACCTACGGAACCGCGATGTTCGGGTTTTTGCGCAAGTATTTCTCGACCGACCTCGCCATCGACCTCGGCACCGCGAACACCCTGATCTACGTGCGCGGCAAGGGCATCGTCCTCGACGAGCCTTCGGTCGTCGCCATCCGGCAGGAAGGCGGTCCCAGCGGCAAGCGCAGCATCGCGGCGGTCGGCACCGAGGCCAAGCAGATGCTCGGCAAGGTGCCCGGCAACATCCAGGCCATCCGCCCCATGAAGGACGGCGTCATCGCCGACTTCACGGTCACCGAGCAGATGCTCAAGCAGTTCATCCGGATGGTGCACGAGTCGCGGCTGTTCTCGCCCAGCCCCCGGATCATCATCTGCGTGCCCTGCGGCTCCACCCAGGTCGAGCGCCGGGCCATCCGGGAGTCCGCGCTGGGTGCCGGCGCGTCGCAGGTCTACCTGATCGAGGAGCCGATGGCGGCGGCGATCGGCGCCGGCCTGCCCGTGTCCGAACCCACTGGCTGCATGGTCGTCGACATCGGCGGCGGCACCACCGAAGTGGGCGTCATCTCGCTGGGCGGCATGGTCTACAAGGGCTCGGTGCGCGTCGGCGGCGACAAGTTCGACGAGGCCATCGTCAACTACATCCGACGCAACTACGGGATGCTGATCGGCGAGCAGACCGCCGAGAACATCAAGAAGACCATCGGCTCGGCCTTCCCGGGCTCCGAGGTCAAGGAGATGGAGGTCAAGGGGCGCAACCTCTCGGAGGGCATCCCCCGCAGCTTCACCATCTCCAGCAACGAGATCCTCGAGGCGCTGACCGACCCCCTCAACCAGATCGTCTCGGCGGTCAAGATCGGGCTGGAGCAGACGCCGCCGGAACTCGGCGCCGACATCACCGAGCGCGGCATCATGCTCACCGGAGGCGGCGCGCTGCTGCGCGACCTCGACCGCCTGCTTATGGAAGAGTCGGGCCTGCCGGTGCTCGTCGCCGACGACCCCCTCACCTGCGTGGTGCGCGGCTGCGGCATGGCCCTGGAGCGCATGGACAAGCTCGGCACGATCTTCACCAACGAGTGAACGTGCCCGGGCAGCCCCGGAATCCCGGCTGACCGATGGATCGCAGCCCCCCGTCGTTCTTCAACCAGGGCCCCTCAGCGCACGCTCGCCTCGCCTTCTTCGCCCTGCTGGCGATCGCGCTGCTGGTGATCGATGCGCGGATGGGCACGCTGGGCGCGCTGCGCCAGGGGATCGGCACCGTCCTCTACCCGCTGCAGCGCACCCTGCTCGTGCCGCGCGACCTGCTCAGGCTCACCGCGGAGTACTTCGGCGACGTCGACCGCATGCGCACCGAAAACGCCGAACTGCGGCGCCTGGAGGTCGCCAACGCGCGCACGCTGCTGCAGGCGGAGCACCTCGCCGCTGAGAACGCGCAACTGCGGGCCCTGCTGGGCGCGCGCGAGCGCTCGGCCATCCCTTCGGTGATGGCCGAGGTGCTCTACGACGCACGCGACCCCTACACCCGCCGCCTGATCATCGACCGCGGCGTCCAGCACGGCGTGCTCGCCGGCCAGCCGGTGCTCGACGCCCTCGGCATCGCAGGCCAGGTCACCCGCGCGCTGCCCCTCTCCTCCGAGGTGACGCTGCTGAGCGACCGCAATGCCGCGATCCCGGTCGAGATCGCCCGGACCGGACAGCGCTCGATCGCCTTCGCGAGCGCCACGCCGGGCGTGCTCGAGCTGCGCTTCCTCAGCGTCGACAGCGACGTGCAGCAGGGCGATGCCATCGTCACCTCCGGGCTGGACGGTGTCTATCCGCCGGGGCTGCCGGTGGGAACGGTGCTGCGCGTGGAGCCGACCGGTTCTTCCGCGACGCTGTCGCGGGTGCTGGTCACCCCGCTGTCGCGGCTCGAGCGCAACCGCGCGCTGCTGGTGCTGCAGGTCGACCGCAGCGCGCTGCCCCCGCCGCCGCCTGAGCCGCCCGCCGACGCGCGCTCGCGCAAGGGTCCCTGACGCATGCGCCCCGATCCCGAATACCTGCTGCTGCCCGCGAACCGCGCGTTCATCGCGTTCTCGCTGGTGTTCGCGTTCATCCTGAACCTGCTCCCCTGGGGGAGGATCGCCTGGGCGCCGGACTTCCTCGCGCTGGTGCTGGTGTTCTGGAACATCCACCAGCCGCGCAAGGTCGGCATCGGCATCGCCTTCCTGTTCGGCGTGCTGATGGACGTCCACGACGCGGCGCTGCTGGGCGAACACGCGCTGGCCTACAGCCTGCTCTCCTACGGCGCGATCAGCATGCACCGGCGCGTCCCCTGGTTCGGACCCTTCGGAAAGATGCTGCACGTGCTGCCGCTCTTCCTGGCGGCGCAGCTGATCGCGATCCTCGTGCGCGCGGTGGTCGGCAGCGGCCTGCCGGGCTGGCCGATCCTCCTGTCGAGCTTCACGACGACGCTGCTGTGGCCGCTCGCCGAGCTGCTGCTGCTGGCGCCGCAGCGCCGCGCCATCGAGCGCGACGAGAACCGTCCGCTCTGAAGCCGCGCACATGGCGATCATCGAGGTGCGCAACCCGGAGCGCGACATCCATCGCCTGCGGATCCGGCTGGGCGTCGCCTGGGTGATCGTGCTGGCCTGCTTCGGCATCCTCGGCGCGCGCTTTTTCTACCTGCAGGTGGTGCGCTACCCGGATTTCCATGCGCAGGCCGAGGACAACCGGATCGCGCTGGTTCCGGTGCCGCCCCGGCGCGGGCTGATCTACGACCGCAACGGCACCCTGCTGGCGGACAACGTCCCGGACTACACGCTGGAGATCTCGCCGCGCCGGGTGGCCGACGTCGAGCGCACCATCGACGACCTCGCCCAGATCCTGGAGATCACCCCCTACGACCGGCGGCGCTTCAAGCGGCTGCTCGCCGAGGCGCGCAACCAGGACAGCGTGCCCATCCGCACCCGGCTGAGCGACGAGGAGCTGGCGCGCTTTGCCGCGATGCGCTACCGCTTCCCCGGCGTGGACATCCGCGCCCGGCTGTTCCGCACCTACCCGATGGGCGAGACCGCAGCGCACGTGATCGGCTACATCGGGCGCATCTCGGTCGACGACAAGCGCCGCCTCGAGGAGAGCGAGCGGCTCTCCGAGTACGCCGGCAGCACGCACATGGGCAAGATCGGCGTCGAGGCCTCCTACGAGCGCGAACTGCATGGCCGGGCCGGCTTCGAGGAGATCGAGGTGTCCGCCGGCGGCCGCACGGTGCGATCGCTGTCGCACACGCCGCCGGTGGCCGGCGCGAACCTGATCCTCTCGCTCGACGCCCGCCTGCAGCAGCTGGCCGAGGAGTGGTTCGGCGACCGCCGCGGCGCGCTGGTGGCGATCGAACCGCGCACGGGCGACGTGATCGCGATGGTGTCCAAGCCGGTGTTCGACCCCAACCTGTTCGTCGACGGCATCGACGTCCCCACCTGGCAGGGGCTGAACGAGGACCCCGACAACCCTCTGCTGAACCGCCCGCTGCGCGGCACCTATCCGCCGGGCTCGACCTACAAGCCATTCCTGGCCCTGGCGGCGCTGACCACCGGCGCGCGCACGCCGGAGTACACGATCAGCGACCCGGGCTACTTCCTGCTCGGCAACCACCGCTTCCGCGACTCCCGCCCCTCGGGCCACGGCACCGTCAACCTCCACAAGTCCATCGTCGTCTCCAGCGACACCTACTACTACAAGCTGGCCTACGAGATGGGCGTGGACGCGATCCACGACTTCATGGTGCCCTGGGGCTTCGGCCAGCTCACCGGGATCGACCTGGAGCACGAGGCCACCGGAATCCTGCCGTCGTCGCAGTGGAAGCTGAAGCGCTACAAGAAGAAGTGGCATCCGGGCGAGACGCCTTCGGTCGGCATCGGGCAGGGCTACAACGCCTTCACCATCCTGCAGCTCGCCCACGCGACTGCCACCCTGGCCAACGACGGCGTGGTGATGCGGCCGCACGTCGTGCGGGCGATCGAGGACCCCGTCAGCCGCGAACGCAGCCTCACGGTGCGCGCCCCGAGCCGCAGCATCGGCCTCGCCCCGGAGCATCTGGCACTGGTCAAGTCCGCGATGGTGGAGGTCAACCGCGTGGGCACCGGGCGCATCGCCTTCCGCGGCGCCGAGTACGTGGTCGCAGGCAAGACCGGCACCTCCCAGGTGATCGGCATCCGGCAGGGCGAGCGCTACGACGCCCGGCGCATCGCCGAGCGCCATCGCGACCACTCGCTGTTCATGGCCTTCGCGCCAGCCGACGCGCCGCGGCTCGCGCTGGCGGTGATCGTCGAGAACGGCGGCTTCGGCGCGCAGGCGGCCGCGCCGATCGCCCGCAAGGTCTTCGACTACTACCTGCTCGGCAAGCTGCCCGGCGATCCGCCGGGGCCCGCCGCAGCGGCCGCAGCGGCGCGCGCGGCTGCGGGGCCCGGAGGGGCAGGCACCCAGCCGGAAGCCGACGACGAGCAGGACCTGCGGGACGTTCCTGAGAGCATCGACCCCGAGCCCGTGTCCCCGACGGAGGTCAGACGCGAATGACGGACACACCGGACCTGCGCAGGCACCTTCGCGCCTGGCTGACGGCGTTCGACCCCACCCTCACCGCCGTCCTGGCGGTCATCGTCGGGCTGAGCCTGGTCGCGATGTATTCCGCCTCGCTGGGCTTCCCCGGGCGCTTCGAGGGCCATGCGCGCAACCTCGCAGTGGCCTTCGCGGTGATGTGGGTGGCTGCCAACGTGCCGCCGGCCTGGCTGATGCGCTCGGCCGTGCCGCTGTACGTCCTGGGCGTCCTGCTGCTGCTCGGAGTGGCGCTGTTCGGCGACATCTCGAAGGGCGCCCGGCGCTGGCTGGACCTGGGCTTCACCCGGATCCAGCCCTCGGAACTGCTGAAGATCGCTGCGCCGCTGATGCTCGCCTGGTACTTCGAACGGCGCGAAGGGGTCAAGCGCTGGTACGACTTCGCGATCGCCACCGCGCTGCTGGCGGTTCCCGTCGCGCTGATCCTGCGCCAGCCGGATCTCGGCACCTCGCTGCTCGTGCTGGCCGCGGGCGGCGCGGTGATCTTCCTCGCCGGGCTCAGCTGGAAGGTCATCGCATCGCTGCTGATGGGGGCCGCGGCCGCCGCGCCGGTGCTCTGGACGCTGCTGCACGACTACCAGCGCCAGCGCATCCTGACCCTGATCGACCCGACCAGCGACCCGCTCGGCAAGGGCTTCCACATCATCCAGTCGACGATCGCGGTGGGCTCCGGCGGGGTCTGGGGCAAGGGCTGGATGCAGGGCACGCAGACCCACCTGGAGTTCATCCCGGAGCGCACCACCGACTTCATCTTCGCCGTCTACTCCGAGGAGTTCGGGCTGGTGGGCAACGGCGTGCTGCTGGTGCTCTACCTGCTGCTGATCTCCCGCGGGCTGGTGATCTCCGCGCAGGCGTCCACCGAGTTCTCGCGCCTGCTGGCCGGAGCGCTGACCCTGATCTTCTTCACCTACGCCTTCGTCAACATGGGAATGGTGTCCGGCATCCTTCCGGTGGTCGGCGTGCCGCTGCCGATGATGTCCTACGGCGGCACCGCGCAGGTCACTCTCGCGCTGGGCGCGGGAATGCTGATGAGCATCGCCAGGCACCGGCGGCTCGTGCAGACCTGACCGGGCGCCCGGACCGGGCCGAGGCAGCCCATCCCGGATGCGTGTAAGCCGGCTCGCGGCGGCTCGACCGAGCACGGGCTGATCGACGCCGTCTGCCGAAGCGGTCGCAAACGCGACCGACGGCCTGCGGCAGCGATCCGCGCCTTTCGGGGAGTAGCTTCGGCGGTTCGTCCGCCCGCGTCTTCGTCGTCAATCCGGGCCACCGCCCCGGCGAAGCGGCAGGCCTGCAGGCCTGCAAGCAAGACCGTCAGCAAGCACGGTCCTTGCTTAGGTGAGTCCGTGTGTGATTCGAACCTTCGAAACAACGGACTGCTTCCATGCCAATTTCTCTCTCGCCCCCGGGACGGCCCGCCCGCCCGGTCGTGCACTGGTGGACGCGTGCCGCGTCCGCCTCGGCGCTGCTGCTGGTCCTTGCAGCGCCTGGCCGCGCGGAGCAGCCCTCGCCGAACGCCGCCGCGGCGGCAGTCCTGGCCCAAGCGGCAGTCCTGGCCCCGGCGGCAGCCCCGGCCGCCGCGGCGCGACAGTACACGCTGACCGAGCTGATCGAGGGCGCCCGTGCGGGCAGCCCGGCCGCGGCCACGAGCCGGGCGGGAGAGGATCTCGCAAGCGCCGGCATCCGGACCGCCCGCGCCCGGCCCAACCCGGAGCTGTCCCTGGAGCCCGGGCGGCTGCGCGCAAGAGGCGGGGCCGAGGGCGACGGCAGCAGCACGCTGCTGTCGGTCGGGCTGCCGATCGAGAACCCCTGGCTGCGGACCTCCCGGATACGGGCGGCCGAGGCTGCCGTGGATGTCGCGCGCGCGCGCACCGAAACGGTGCAGGCAGACCTGGTCGCCGCGATCCGCATCCGGTTCTTCGAGATCGTCCGTCTCGAGGAGGCGGTGGCCGCCTTCCAGGAAGACCTTCAGCTGACCGAGCAGATCCTCGAACGGATCCGCCTGCAGGTGCGCACCGGAGAGGCGCCGCGTTTCGACCTGGTGCGCGCCGAAGGAGAGACCGCGGTCGCCCGCAAGAACCTCGAGAACGCGCAGATGCGGCTGCTCAGCGTGAAGGCCGACCTGCGCCGGCTCACGGGCCCCTGGGTCGCGCCGGAGTTCGGGATCCGGCTCGAACCCGAGGACCAGCGGCCTCTCGACGAGGAAGACTACCGCCGGTACGCGCAGGCGATCGAGCGCGCCAACCCGCAGATCGCGCTGGCCCGGGCCGAACTCGAGCAGGCGCAGCGGCGGGTCGAGCGGGAGCGCAACGCGGTGCTCCCCCAGGTCACGCTGCGCGCGTCTCAGGAACGCGATCCTTCGTTCACCCTCAACCGGATCGGCGCGCAGGTGACGCTGCCGCTGATCGACCGCCGGGAGGGGCCGATCGCCGAGGCGCAGGCCCAGGTCGCCGTCGCAAGGCTCGCGCTGGAGCAGCGCCGCCACGAAGCCTCCGCCGAACTCGACGCCGCCTGGCGCGCCTACCGGGCCGCGCTGGTGCGCGTGGAGTCGCTGGCCGGCGGAATCATCGAGCGCGCCCGCACCACGGTCGACATCGCCGAGGCCGCCTATCGCTTCGGCGAGCGCGGGATCCTGGAGTTCCTCGACGCCCAGCGCCAGTTCCGCCTGGTTCGCAACGAACTGATCTCCGCGCGCAACGAGCTTCAGCTCGCGCGCACCGACCTCGAACGCATCGCCGGCAGATGACATCATGACGACCCACGGACTTCGCCCCCTGATCCTGGCCGCAGCTCTGCTCGGCCTTACCGCCTGCGGCGAGCGCGCAGCGGCGCCGGACCCCGCCACCGCCGCCCCTGCCGCCAGGCCCGACCCGATGGAGGTGGCGCTGGACGACTCCACGCGGTCCCGCGTCGGCACTGCCACTGTCGGAACCGGCACGGTCATGGAGACCGTCCGGATCGCCGGCCGCATCGAGGTCAATCAGTACCGCACCGCGCGGATCGGTGCGCCGATCACGGGACGCATCTCGCAGATCGACGCCGAGCTCGGCCAGCGCATCCGCGCAGGCCAGGTGCTCGCCGAGATCAACAGCCCGGAGCTGGCCCAGGCGCAGCTCGCCTTCCTGCGCGCGCACTCGCAGCAGCAGCAGTTCACCCGGGCGGTCGAGCGGGCCCAGCTGCTGCTGGCCGCCGACGTGATCGGCTCGGCCGAGCTGCAGCGCCGCCTGACCGAGCTCACCGTCGTCTCGGCCGAGAAGCGCGCGGTCTCCGACCAGCTTCGAGCGCTCGGCCTGTCGCGGGAGCGGATCCGGCGCCTGGAGGAAACCGGGCAGATCCAGCAGACCGCGTCGATCACCGCGACGCTGCCGGGCACGCTGATCGACCGCCAGGTCGCTCTGGGACAGGTCGTCAGCCCCTCGGACGTGCTGTTCGTGGTGTCCGACCTCGGCTCGGTCTGGGCGGTGGCCGAGGTGCCCGAGCAGGACGCCCGCTTCGTGACGCGCGGGCAGAAGGTGCGGCTGGAGGTGCCCGCGCTGGACAACCAGCAGCTCGAAGCCAGCGTCCAGTACGTGGCCGACATCGTCGACCCGCAGACGCGGACCGTGCGCGTTGGCGCGGTGCTGGACAACCGCGACCAGCGGCTCAAGCCCTCGATGCTGATGACGATGCTGGTGGAGGGCAGGTCCTCGGAACGGCAGGTGGTGCCGTCGAGCGCGGTCGTGCGCGAGAACGACGTCGACCATGTGTTCGTGGAGGTGCGCGAAGGGGTGTTCCGGCTGACGCAGGTGACGCTCGAGCCGGAGCGCGACGGTTTCCGGCCGCTGACGCGGCCGCTGCCCGAGGGGGTGCGCATCGCGGTCGACGGCGCCTTCCACCTGAACAACGCCCGCGTGCAGCGCGCGCTGGCCGGCAACTGACGGGACGGGGCATCGAACATGATCCGTTCCCTGATCGCCTGGGCGCTCAAGCAGCGCATCGTCGTCGTGGTCGTGGTGCTCGCCGTCGCCGCCTTCGGCGTACTCGGCCTGCGCGGCCTGGCGGTGGACGCCTTCCCCGATGTCACCAACGTCCAGGTGCAGATCGGCACCGAATCCCCTGGCCGCGCTCCCGCGGAGGTCGAGCGCTTCGTCACCGTGCCGATCGAGAACGCGATGCGCGGCATGCCCGGCCTCGTGGAGATGCGCTCGCTGAACCGCAACGGGCTGTCGCTGATCACGCTGGTGTTCACCGACGACACCGACGTCTACTTCGCCCGCCAGGTCGCGCTCGAGCGCCTGATCGAAGTCGCCGACCGCATGCCCGAGGGCGCCACGCCGGTTCTCGGCCCGGTCTCCAGCGGCCTCGGCGAGGTCTACCAGTACACGCTCGAGCACCCGTCCGACGGCGACCGGGAACTGACGGTGGACGAGCTGAAATCGCGGCGCGACATCCAGGACTGGGTGGTCAGGCCCATGCTGCGCTCGGTCCCCGGGGTGGCCGAGATCAACTCGCACGGCGGCTACGTCAGGCAGTACCAGGTGATCGCGAACCCGGAGCGCCTGCGCCACTACGGCTTCACGATCCGCGACCTCTACGGAGCGCTTGCGCGCAACAATGCCAACTCCTCGGGCGGCGCGCTGCCCACCCGCGCGGAGCAGTACCTGATCCGCGGCGAGGGCCTGATCGCGAGCCTGGACGACATCCGCAACATCGTGCTCAAGGAGGTCAATGGCACGCCGGTCTACGTGCGCGACGTGGCCGAAGTGCGCTTCGGCCAGGAGGTGCGCCGCGGCGCGATCCTGCGCGACGGCGTCACCGAGTCCGTGGCCGGCATCGTCCAGATGCAGCGGGGCGGCAACGCCCGCGAGGTGGTGCAGCGGGTCAAGGAGCGGGTCGAGCAGATCAACGCTCAGGGCGAGCTCCCGGGCGGGCTGCAGATCGTGCCCTTCTACGACCGCACCGACCTGGTCGACGCCGCGCTGCTGAACGTCTCCAAGGTGCTCGTCGAGGGCGTGGTGCTGGTGATCGCGGTGCTGTTCGTGTTCCTGGGCGACGTGCGCTCCAGCCTCATCGTCGTCGCGACGCTGCTGCTGACGCCGCTGATGACCTTCCTGGTGATGGGCGAGATCGGCCTGTCGGCGAACCTGATGTCGCTGGGCGGCCTTGCCATCGCGATCGGACTGATGGTCGACGGCGCGGTGGTGGTGGTGGAGAACGCGTATGCGCGGCTGGGCAAGGCACGCCCCAGCCTCGGCTTGCGCAAGGAGCACTACATCCTCGAGGCGGCCAGCGAGGTCAGCAAGCCGGTGCTCTACGGCGTGGGCATCATCATCCTGGTGTTCCTGCCGCTGCTGTCGCTGCAGGGCATGGAAGGCCGGATGTTCGCGCCGCTGGCGCTCACGATCGCGATCGCGCTGGCGATCTCGCTGGTGCTCTCGTTCACTCTGACGCCGGCGCTGTCCTCGTTCCTGCTCAAGGGCGGCAAGGAGGAAGACACCTGGCTGCTGCGCAAGATCAAGCACCCCTACCTGCGCGCGCTCGACTGGTGCCTGGTCAACGGCCGCAAGGTGATCCTCGGCGCGCTCGGACTGATGGCAGCGGCGATCGCCTGCATCCCTCTGCTGGGCACCGCCTTCATCCCGACGATGAAGGAGGGCTCGCTCACGCCGGTCATCGTGCGCGCGCCCAACATCTCGCTGGACGAGTCGCTCGAGCTCGAGCGCGAGGCGCTCGCCGCCATCGTCACCGTGCCCGGCGTGGCGCGGGTCGTCTCGCGCCTGGGCGGCGGCGAATCGTCCGCCGATCCCGGCCTGCCGCACGAGTCGGACCCCATCGCCACGCTCGAGCCGCGCGACCAGTGGCCGGACGGCTGGACGCAGGACGACATCGCCGATGCGATCCGCGAGAAGCTGCGGGTTCTGCCCGGCGTGGAGGTCGCCATCAGCCAGCCGATCGCAGCGCGGGTCGACGAGATGGTCTCCGGCGTGCGCTCGCAGGTGGCGATCAAGATCTTCGGCGACGACCTCGCGGTGCTGCGCGAGAAGGGCGACGCGATCGCCCGGGTCCTCACCAGCCTGCAGGGCACCACCGACTTGCGCGTCGAACGCGTCACCGGGCAGAACTACCTGACCGTGCAGATCGACCGCAGCGCGATCGCCCGATACGGCATCAACGTCGAGGACGTCAATGACCTGATCGAGTCCGCGGTGCGCGGCCGCGTCACCTCGACCGTGTTCGAGGGCGAGCGCCGCTACGACCTGTTCGTGCGCTACCCGGAGTCCAGCCGGAACAACGTCGAGGCAATCTCCAGCCTGCTGCTGCGCTCGCCCGGCGGGGCACTCGTGCCGCTGAACGACGTCGCAGAGATCCGGCTGATCGACGGCCCGCCGCAGATTGCCCGCGAGGACGGCCGGCGCCGCCTCGTGATCGGCGCCAACGTGGTCGGGCGCGACCTCGGCGGCTATGTCGCCGAGGCGCAGGCGCGCATCGCGAGCGACGTCCAGCTGCCCGAGGGCTACCGGCTCGAGTGGGGCGGCCAGTTCGAGAACATGGAACGGGCGCTCAAGCGGCTGTCGGTGATCATCCCGATGACCATCGCGGCGATCTTCTTCCTGCTGTTCATGCTGTTCGACTCGGTGCGGCAGGCCGCGCTGATCATCACCGTGCTGCCGCTGGCGGCGATCGGCGGCGTCTTCGGGCTCCTGCTGTCCGGAGAGTATCTGTCCGTGCCCGCGGCGGTGGGCTTCATCAACCTCTGGGGGATCGCGGTGCTCAATGGCGTGGTGCTGATCAGCCAGATCCGCTCGCTGCTCGACCAGGGCCATCCGCTGCCCGAAGCGATCCGCGAGGGCTGCGAGCACCGCTTCAGGCCAGTGATGATGACCGCGACGGTGGCGATGCTCGCGCTGATCCCGATGCTGTTCTCCAGCGGCCCCGGCTCCGAGGTCACGCGGCCGCTGGCGGTCGTGGTCATCGGCGGCCTGATCACCTCGACCAGCCTCACGCTGCTGGTGCTGCCGGTGCTGTACTCGATGCTGGGACTGTCGAAGGAGTCCAGGCGGCTGTCGCAGATCGAGGCCGAGGAGCTCGAGCAGGCGAAGGCCAGGCGCGCGGCCGCGGGAGCCGGCGCCCCGGGCCAGTGAAACGCCCGCCGGATCGCAGGCGGTAGCATCGGGGGCTCCGACGCCGCGGCGTCGCTTCGACAAGGACGCCCCCGATGCCCGCCCTCCTCGACTTCACGCCGCGCTCCGGCCCCGATACCGACCCGATCGCCGACGCGCTGGCCGCTCCTGCGGCGGCCGTCGCGCCGATCGAAGACGTAGGCCAGTGGTGGCCGCTCCACCGGGCCCTCGCCGCACGCCACCGCGCGCCCTTCGCCCTCTCGGTGGCCGGCGGGCTGGCGGCCGACCGTGCCGGATGGGCCTTTGCCAGCGCCTACCAGGCGGCGCTGCGCGCGCTGGTCCCGGGCCTGCCGGACGACCTGGTCGCCGCCTTCTGCGTCACCGAAGCCACCGGCAACCGCCCGCGCGACATCGCCACCGCGTTCCGCGACGCCGGCGGTGGCCGGCTCGCCATCACCGGCGCCAAGCGCTGGTCCACGCTGGGCCCCGGGAGCACGCTGCTGCTGGTCGTCGGGCAGGCGAATCCGGCAGCGGACGGCCCCGCGGCGCGCTCGACGCTGAGGGTGGCCCCGGTGCCTGCGGACGCGCCCGGGGTGGTCATCGAGTCCATGCCGCCGACCTCCTTCGTCCCCGAGGTGCCGCATGCGCGCATCCGGCTCGACGATGTGCAGGTGCCCGCGGACAGCCTGCTGCCGGGCGACGGCTACGACCGCTACGTGAAGCCCTTCCGCACCATCGAGGACACGCACATCAATGCGGCGCTGATGGCCTGGCTGCTGCGCGAGGCGCGCGTGCGCGGCTGGCCCGCGGCGTTCGCCGAGCGTGTGCTCGGCGCGCTCGCCGCGCTCGGGCGCGTGAGCACGATGGACCCCGCCTCTCCCGCCTGCCATCTCACGCTCACCGGCACGCTCGACTGGTGCCAGCGCCTTTACGCGGAGGCCGGCCCGCTCTGGGAAGCCTGCGGCGACGCGGCCGCGGCCGCACGGTGGGCGCGCGACGCGGCGCTGTTCGGCATGGCTTCGAAGGTGCGCGAGCAGCGCGCCCTGCGCGCCTGGGAGCGGCTGGGCAGGGAGGCACCCGCGAACGCCGGCTGACGCGCGGCAGCGCATTCCCTGCCCCGGACGCCCCTGCGGGCGCGCCCGGTGGCTCGGCTGCAGCCCGCGCGCTGCTCAGGCCAGCGCGCCGAAGCGCCGCAGCAGCGCCTTCTCGATCTCCAGCACCACCAGCAGCACCGCGCCCACCGCGAAGATCTGCAGGCCCATGCCCAGCGACAGCGCCTCGGTGCGGAACAGCAGCTGCATCGCCGGCAGGTAGGTGAACAGCAGCTGCAGCACGAACACACCGGCCACCGCCGCCAACACCCTCGGCGTGCCCTTCACGCCCTGCAGGGTGAAGGAAGGCGCCTTCAGGTAGCGCACGCTGAACAGATAGAACACCTCCATGCAGACCAGCGTGTTGACCGCGACCGTTCGCGCCGCCTCGGTGCTCGCGCCGTTGAACAGCGCCCACTCGAACATGCCGAAGATGCCGGCCAGGAACAGCGTCGAGACGAACACGATCCGCCACACGAGGAAACGCGACAGCAGCGGCTCGCCGGGCGGGCGCGGCGGGCGCCGCATGACGCCGGGCTCGGTCGGCTCGAACGCGAGCACCATGGCCAGCGCCACCGAGCTCACCATGTTCACCCACAGCACCTGCGCCGGCAGGATCGGCAGCGCGATCCCCAGCAGCACGGCCAGCAGCAGCGTCAGCGACTCGCCCCCGTTGATCGGCAGCAGGAAGGTGACGGTCTTCTTCAGGTTGTCGTAGACCGTCCGCCCTTCCTCGACCGCGTGCGCGATCGACGCGAAGTTGTCGTCGGCCAGCACCACGGCGCCCGCCTGCTTGGCCGCCTCGGTGCCTTTCATGCCCATGGCCACGCCCACGTCGGCCTGCTTGAGCGCAGGCGCATCGTTGACGCCGTCACCGGTCATCGCGACCACCTCGCCGTTGGCCTGCAGCGCGCGCACCAGCCGCAGCTTGTGCTCCGGGCTGGCGCGCGCGAACACCCGCGCATCCGCGACCGCCCCGCGCAGCGCGGCCTCGTCCATGGCCTCGATCTCCGGCCCGGTGATCGCACGCAGCCCCTCGCCCATGCCGAGCTGGCCGGCGATGGCGCTGGCGGTCACGCCATGGTCGCCGGTGATCATCACCACCCGGATGCCGGCTGCGCGGCACCGGGCAACCGCGTCGATCGCCTCCTCGCGCGGCGGATCGATGATGCCCACGAGGCCCAGCAGGGTGAGCCCCTGCTCGACGTCGGCGTGATCGAGATCCTGCTTGCCCGCCGGAACCGCGCGCTGCGCCAGCGCCAGCACCCGCCGCCCCGCCCGCGCCTGGTCATCGATTCGCGCCTGCCACCAGTCGGCGTCCAGCGACGCTTCGGCACCGTCGGCGTCCGTCTGCCGGGAGCACATCCCGAGCACACGCTCCGGCGCGCCCTTGACGAAGACCACGTTCGCATCGCCGGCCGCATGAAGACTGGCCATGAAGCGATGCTCGGACTCGAACGGGATCACGTCGATGCGGGCCCGCTCGAGCTTCATCTCGGCGGGGCTCAGGCCCGCCTTCATCGCCAGCGTCAGCAGCGCACCCTCGGTGGGGTCGCCGGCCAGGGTCCAGCCGGACTCGCCCTCGTGCAGGCTGGCGTCGTTGCACAAGGCCGCAGCCTCGGCCAGCCGCGCGGCTGCCGGTGCCGCCCGCGCCAGCCTGCCCGCGTCGAGCACCTCGCCATCCAGCCGCACGGGGCCCTCGGGCGCATAGCCCGCGCCCTCGACCTCCAGCGTGCGGCCCGCGCAGACCACCTGCTGCACGGTCATCTCGTTGCGCGTCAGCGTGCCGGTCTTGTCGGAGCAGATCACGGTGACCGAGCCCAGGGTCTCCACCGCGGGCAGCCGCCGGATCACCGCGTGCCGCCGCGCCATCCGCTGGACACCGATGGCCAGCGTGATGGTCAGGATCGCGGGCAGGCCCTCGGGGATGGCGGCAACCGCCAGGCCCACCGCGGCCATGAACACCTCGGCGGCGGACATTCCGCGCGCCAGCGTGCCGAAGGCGAACAGCGCCGCCGCCACCGCCAGGATCACGAAGGTGAGCCGGCGGCCGAACACGTCCATCTTCTTCAGCAGCGGCGTCGTGCCCTGCTCGACCGACTCGAGCATGCGCCCGATGCGGCCGATCTCGGTGGCCGCACCGGTGGCCACCACCACCGCGCGCGCCTGACCCTGGGTCACCAGCGTGCCGGCGTAGCCCATGCACAGGCGGTCGCCGATCGCGGCACCGGCCGCCACAGGCTCCGCACGCTTGTCCACCGGCACCGACTCGCCGGTCAGCGCAGACTCGTCCACCCGCAGGTTGCGCGCCTGCAGCAGGCGCACGTCGGCCGGCAGGCTGTCGCCGGAGGCCAGCAGCACGACGTCCCCGGGAACGACATCGGCCGCCGCGATGTCATGCTCGCGGCCGTGCCGCAGCACCACCGCGTGCGGCGACAGCAGGTGGCGGATCGCCTGCAGCGCCTTCTCGGCCTTGCCTTCCTGGACGAAGCCGATCACCGCGTTCAGGATCACCACGACGAGGATGACGCCGGCGTCCACCCAGTGCCCCATCAGGCCGGTGACCGCGGCGGCGGCCATTAGCACGTAGAGCAGCAGGTTGTTGAACTGGCGTGCCAGACGCACCAGCACGCCCGCGGGCTTCACCTCGGCGAGGCGGTTCGGGCCGTACCGGGCCAGCCTGCGGGCGGCCTCCTCGCGGCTCAGTCCGTGGGGCGTGCCGTCGAAGGCAGCCAGCACGGCATCCGCCTCGGTGGCGTGCCAGTCGCCCCGGGGGAGTGCGTCGACGGCGGCCTGGATCCGTTCGGGCTTGCGCTCCTTCTCGGTCATGGGGCGGCCGACTTCATGCAGACACGCGCAGCATGATCTTGCCGATGTGCGCCGAACTCTCCATCAGCGCGTGCGCCTCGGCGGCCTGCTCCAGGCCGAACTCGCTGTGCACGTGCGGCAGCGCCCGGCCGGCCTCCAGCAGGGGCCAGACCTCACGGCGAAGCTCCTGTGCCATCCGCTCCTTGTCGGCGGCGGAGCGCGGGCGCAAGGTGGAGCCGGTGTAGGTCAGCCGCTTGACCATCAGCGGCGTCCAGTCCACTTCGGCCTTCGAGCCCTGCAGGAACGCGATCTGCACCAGGCGTCCATCCATCGCCAGGCAGCGCAGGTTGCGTGCGATGTAATCGCCCCCGACCATGTCCAGGATCAGGTCCACGCCGCGCTTGCCGGTGGCACCTGCCACCTCGGCCACGAAGTCCTGCTGCCTGTAGTCGATCGCCAGGTCCGCGCCCAGCTCCAGGCAGACCCGCGCCTTCTCGGCATTGCCCACGGTGGTGTAGACGGTCGCGCCGCGGGCCTTCGCCAGCTGGATCGCCGTCAGCCCGATGCCGGAAGAACCTCCGTGCACCAGGAAGGTCTCGCCGGCGGCCAGGCGTCCGCGCTCGAACACGTTGGTCCACACCGTGAAATAGGTTTCCGGCAGCGCCGCTGCCTGCAGCATCGACAGGCCCTTGGGCACCGGCATCACCTGGCCCGCGGGTACCGCGACGTACTCGGCGTAGCCGCCGCCGTTGCACAGCGCACAGACCGCATCGCCGGCCTTCCACTGCGAAACGCCGGCGCCCACGGCGGCCACCTCGCCGGACACTTCCAGGCCCAGCAGCGGGGAGGCACCGGGCGGCGGCGGATAGCGGCCCTCGCGCTGGGCGACGTCCGGCCGGTTGACGCCTGCGAAGGCCACGCGGATCAGCACCTCGCCGTCGCGCAGCGCCGGCAGCGGCCCGGTGGTCATCGTGAGGACGGAGGGCGGGCCGCCGGCGCCGTGATCGACGTGGCGCATCGAGGAGGGAAGGGTCATGTTGCGTGCTCCTGGGTTCGTTGCGGACTCGGGGTCGCATCCTCGCACCTGGGTGGGGCCGCGTCCAGCGCAGCGACCGCATGCTAGATTCGCGCGATGCAGGAGACCGTGATCACCCTGGCCACGCCGGTGTTCCTCGCGCTGATCGCGTTCGAGCTCGCATGGGGCTGGCGGCGGGGCCGCAACACCTACCGGCTCAACGACGCGATCACCTCGATAGGCCTGGGCGCGCTGTCGCAGGTCGCCGGGGTGTTCACCCGGGTGCTGCGCCTGGGCATCTACGCGCTGGCCTACGAGTTCCTGGCGCTCGCGCAGTGGCCGGCAGAGGCATGGTGGGCGCTGCCGGCGGCGCTGCTCTTCTACGACTTCTGCTACTACTGGCACCACCGGTGGATGCACGAGGTGGCGGTGGCCTGGGCGGCGCACGTGGTGCACCACTCGAGCGAAGACTACAACCTCTCGACCGCGCTGCGCCAGACCGCCACCGGAGAGTTCCTCGGCTGGATCCCCTACCTGCCGATGGCGATCGCAGGCGTGCCGCCCTCGCTCTTCGTCACCGTGGCGCTGATCGACCTCCTCTACCAGTTCTGGATCCACACCGGCCACGTCGGCCGCCTGGGCTGGTTCGACCGGGTGTTCGCCTCGCCGTCGAACCATCGCGTGCACCACGCGGTGAACGACCGCTACCTGGACCGCAACTACGGCGGCATCCTGATCGTCTGGGACCGCCTGTTCGGCAGCTTCCAGGAGGAGCTCGACGAGGATCCGCCGGTCTACGGAACCCGCAGGCCGCTGCGCAGCTTCGATCCGCTGCGCGCCAATCTCGAGGTCTACGCCCGGCTCGCGGGCGACAGCCTTCGCACCCGGCGCTGGCGCGACAAGCTGCAGCTCTGGGTGCGCCCGCCGGGCTGGCGGCCAGCGGACCTCGCCGCGGCAGGCGACCCGGCAGGCTCGAGCGCGCACGGCCCCGGCCGAGCCGCCCTCGACCGCTTCGACCCCGTCGTGCCGGCGGCAGTGCGCCTGCACGCGTGCTTCCAGTTCGCGCTGCTGCTCGGATGCTCGGTGCACGTCCTGCAGCTCGCAGCCACAGCGGCCACCGCTTCGCTGCTGGCCTGGTTCGGCTTCATCGCACTGTCGATGTCCGTCATCGGCGCGCTCCTCGAAGGACGCGCGGGCGCTGCGCGCCTGGAGCTCGCCCGCACCCTCGCGATCCTCGTCATCGTCGCCCTTGGCACCGCATGGCCGGACCCCGGCGCGCTGCCGGCCTGGGCCGCGCTGGCGCTCGGCGGACTGGCGGCGGCATCGGTCCTGACCGCCTGGCGCGCGGCGCGCGCCCTGGCGTCGACGCCGGCTCCAACAGGCACGCCCGGATGAGGCGTCCCGGCGCTGCGCCGTCCAGCACGTCCCATGCTGGTCCGTCCCCTACTGGCCCACCCGCGCCGGCCCGCGCCGCAGCCTCCTGCTCGTCGCTGCCATCGCAGCGAGCGCCTCGCTGGCAATCGCCGCAAGACTGCTGGCGATCGACTGGCTGTTCTGGACGCTCAAGCCGCTGACGACCGTCCTGATCCTGCTGCTGGCGGCCCGCCGCGGTCGCGGTCCCTATGCCCGCGCAGTCCTCGCCGGGCTGCTGCTCTCGCTGGCCGGCGACGTGCTGCTGATCCCCGAGGGGCTGTTCGTCGGCGGGCTGGCGGCCTTCCTGCTCGCGCACGTCGCCTACCTGCGCGCCTTCACCCGCGGTGCGCGCTTCGCGGCGCGCGCCGCGCCTTTCGCGATCGTGGCTGCGATCGCCGCCGGCATCCTCGCGGTGCTCTGGCCACGGCTGCCGCCGGGGCTGGGAGTGCCGGTGCTCGCCTACGTCGCGATGCTGGGCGCGATGACGGCGCAGGCCTTCGTTCGCCACGCGACGCTGCGCACCCCCGCGGCCGCCCGCGCGGCGCTGGGCGGCGCGCTCTTCCTGGCCTCGGATGCGCTGCTCGCCATCGACCGCTTCCATACCGGCCTGCCGCTGGCGCCGCTGCTGGTGCTGGGCGCCTACTGGCCGGCGCAGCTGCTGATCGCGCTGTCCATCGAGCCCGCGCCGCGCGCGGCGGCCCCCGCCGGCGGGGGCCTCAGCTTGCCGCCATCACCGCGCTGAGGAACTGCCGCGTGCGCTCGTTCTTCGGCGCCTCGAAGAGCTCCTGCGGGCTGCCCTGTTCGGCGATCCGGCCGTCGCAGAAGAAGCAGACCCTGTCGGCGAACTCCCGTGCGAAGCCCATCTGGTGGGTGACCATCAGCATCGTCAGGTCGTGCGCGTCGCCCAGCGCCCGGATCACCGCGAGCACCTCGCCGCACAGCTCCGGGTCGAGCGCCGAGGTCACCTCGTCGAAGAGCATCACGCGGGGCCGCATCGCGAGCGCCCGCGCGATCGCGACCCGCTGCTGCTGGCCGCCGGAGAGCTGCGCAGGGTAGTGGTCCAGCTTGTCGCCCAGGCCCACCATCCGGAGCAGCCCGGCGGCCCGCTCGCGCGCCTCGTCGCGGCCGAGCCCGAGCACGGCGACCGGGGCCTCCATGCAGTTCTTCACCGCGCTCATGTGCGGGAAGAGGTTGAAGTGCTGGAACACCATGCCGACGCTGCCGCGCATGCGGCGCAGGTGGCGCTGGTCGGCGCGCACCAGGGAATCGCCGCGGCGCATGTGGGTCAGCGGCTCGCCGCCGACGTGGATGATCCCGTCGTCGATCCGCTCCAGCGTCATCAGCGCGCGCAGCACGGTGGTCTTGCCGGAGCCCGACGGCCCGATGATCGCCACCTTCTCGTTGGGCGCGACCTCCAGGTCCAGCCGATCCAGCACCGTCAGCGGACCGTAGCGCTTGGTGACCTTCTCGAAGCGCACCATCGGCGGGGCGGGCTGGGCGGATTCATGCGGTCCGGTCATCGGCGTTGCCTCGTGCGTGCCTGCAGCCGGCGCTCCACCTGCCGCACGGCGGCCGCCGACAGCAGGCTGAACGCCAGGAAGAAGATCCCCACCAGCGTGATGGGTTCGGTGTACTGGAAGCTCTCGGAGCCGAGGATCTTCGCGGTCTGCATCAGCTCCAGCACCGCGATCGCCGAGAGCAGCGGCGTCTCCTTGAAGAGCGCCACCAGGTAGTTGCCCAGCGCGGGCACCACGGGCGGGATCGCCTGCGGCAGGATCACGTCGCGGAAGGTGGTCCACGGCGAGAGGTTCAGCGCGATCGACGCCTCCCACTGGCCCTTGGGGACGTTGTCCAGGCCGGCCCGGTAGACCTCGGAACAGTAGGCGCCGTAGTGCAGCCCCAGCGCAAGGATGCCCGCGGGCATCGCGTCGAGCGTGACGCCGAACTCCGGCATCGCGTAGTAGAGGAAGAAGATCTGGATCAGCAGCGGGGTCGAACGGATGAACTCGACGATGCCTCCCGCCGCGAGCCGGCTCCAGCGGGGGCCGGCCATCCGCCCGATCGCGAACGCCAGGCCCAGCACCAGCGCGAGCAGGAAGCCGGCCAGCGTGGCCTGCACCGTGACGATGGCCGCCTCGCCCAGGACGGGCAGGATCTCGAAGGCATAGCCCCAGTCCCAGAGCGCGCCGCTCATGCCGCCCTCCCGCGGCCCAGCCCGCGCGCCGCGCGCCGCTCGAGCTTGCGCATGCACAGCGTCACCAGCATCGAGATGCCGAGGTAGATCAGCATCACCAGGCCGAAGATCTCGGCGGTGCGCAGCGTGTTCTGGTTCAGCTGCTGGGCCTTGAACGCGAGGTCCGACAGGGTGATCAGCGACACCAGCGAGGTGGCCTTGACCAGCTCGATGAACAGGTTCCCCCAGGGCGGGATCATCGCGACGAAGGCCTGCGGAAGGATCACCCGGCGCAGCGCCTGCGCCCGGCCGAGGTTGAGCGCGGTGGCCGCCTCCCATTGTCCGCGCGGCACCGACCCGATCGCGCCGCGCACCACCTCCGCGCCGTAGGCGCCGACGTTGAGCCCCAGCGCCAGGATGCCGACCGTCATCGGCGACAGCGTCACGCCGAAGTGCGGCAGCACGAAGAACAGCCAGAAGAGCTGGACCAGCGCCGAGGTGCCGCGGAATGCCTCGATGTAGCCGACCGCCAGCCAGCGCAGCGGACGCGGGCCGTACATGCGCGCGAGCGCGGCGGCGAGGGCGGACGCCACCGCCAGCACGGCCCCGCCGCCGGCCACCTGCAGCGTGACCCAGGCGCCGCGCAGCAGTTCCGGGAGCAGCTCGAGCACGCCGCTCAGGCTCGCCAAGGCCCGCCCCGTCGCCCCCAGGCACGCGACCGGATCGCTCGCGCCCGCGCCGGTCTCCCCCGAGCCCTCATTGGCCCGCGCAATGCTGCTCGGCGGTCTTCTCGGGCAGGTTCGATGCGTCGAAGCCGAACTCGGCGACCATCGCCAGGTGCTCCTCGGTGCCGATGAACCCGGCAAGCTCCTCGTTGACCGCGTCGCGCAGCGCCGTGTCCTCCGGGCGGAACCCGAAGGAGCCCTCGCCGCGGTAGCTGCGGCCCTCGTGGACGAAGGTGAAGGGCTCGGCGCGTTCCACTGCCTCGTCCTTCTCCGCGAGCACGCCCGCGGTCAGCGCGGTCAGCGCGGCCGCCGACGCGCGGCCCGCCTTGACCGCGGCGAAGGCCGACGCGAAGTCCGGGACGATCAGCTGCTGCCCGCGCGACAGCCCGGCCATCCGTGCATGCTCGATCTCCGCCGTCCCGGCGACGAAGGCGACCTTCGCCTCCTTCTCGACCGCGTCCGCATAGTCGCGCAGGCCCTCCGGATTCCCGGCCGGCACCACCAGCGCCTCGCCGATCCCGTAGGTGGGGTTGGCGAAGAGGATCTGCCGGCAGCGCCTGGGCGTGATGTACATCGAGGCGACGATGGCGTCGAAGCGCCCCGCCTTGAGCCCGGGAATCAGCGCACCCCACTCCGTGAGAACGCCGTCGACCCGCTCCACACCGAGGCGCTTCATCACGTGCCTGAACACCGTGGGCGACTCGCCGGTGAGCTCGCCGTCGGCAGTGGCATAGGCATAGGGCGCCTCGTTGGCGAACCCGACCCGGATGACGCCCGCCTCGCGGATCCGGTCCAGCGTCGTCCCGGCCCGGGCGAACCCCGCGGGCGCCAGGACACCGGCGCCGATCAGCGCCAGCAGGCCCCTGCGGGTTCCGAAGCGCGTGCTCATGAGCCCTCCCCGCAGGCCCTCATCGAACCGGGGGGAGTTCGCCGGCGGGCGTGAAGTCCCGGCGCTCCGCGATGAAATCCGGCCGCGGCGGCAGGCCGCAGAAGGGATCGACAGGCTTGTTCTCCACGCTGTTGTAGACGATGAAGGCGTTGCTTCGCGGCAGCGGCGTGATGTTCGAGTTGGACCCGTGCATCACGTTGCACTCGAAGAAGGTCACCGAGCCCACCGGACCGACCGGCGCGACGATGCCGAACTCCTCGACCAGCCGCGTGAGGCTGGCGTCGTCCGGCACGCCCACCTCCTGCCGCTTCAGCGACGACTTGTAGTTGTCGCCGGGGGTCTCGCCCACGCAGGACACGTAGCGCTGGTGCGAGCCGGGAACGAGCATCAGCGGACCGTTGTGCGGCGTGTTCGGCGTCAGGCCGATCGAGCAGCTCACCATGCGCATCGAGGGCACGCCGTCCTCCACGTGCCAGGTCTCGAAGTCGGAGTGCCAGTAGAACTCCTTGCCGCGGAAACCGCCCTTGTAGTTGATGCGCGACTGGTGGATGTACACCTCGCTGCCGAGCAGCTGGCGGGCGATCGCCACCAGCTTCGGGTGGGCGCACAGCCGGCGCAGGACATCGCTGCGCCGGTGGATCGCGAAGACCGAGCGCAGCTCGCGGCTGTCGGGCTCGATCACCGCCTCGGGCGCGTCCTTCACGCCCTCGTCGCGGCGCAGGAAATCCAGCTCCGCGAGGCAGGCCTCGAGCTCGTCCGGGCTGAGCAGCTGCTCGAAGCTGAGGTAGCCGTGATCCTCGTAGAACCGCAGCTCGGCCTCGCTCAGCGGGCCGTCGCCGGCGCGGCCCCAGACCACCGGATCCTTGCGGTCGGTGACCTGAGCCTGCGCCGAAACGCGCGACGGATAGCGGTCCTCGGTGCGCGCCGCTGCTGGCGCGCGCATTGCGGAAGTGTTGGTCGTCGTCATCGCTGGGACGTCCCCCCTCAGTCGGTGAGTGGATAGGCTCCGGTCTCGTCATGGACCTCGCGGCCGGTGAGTGGCGGGTTGAACACGCACACCATGCGCATGTGCGAGCCCTTGTTGGCCCGGAGGATGTGGTGGTCGTGCTTGTTCAGCGCGTACAGGGTGCCCGGGCGGATGTCGTGCGTCTGCCCGGTGCCCAGGTCGGTGATCTGGCCCTCGCCCTCGATGCAGTACACCGTCTCCAGGTGGTTGCGGTAGTGCATCTCGAGCTCCGCCCCCTTCTTGATGATGGTGTCGTTCACCGAGTAGCCCATGCCCGCGTCCTTGTAGATGAGGCGGCGGGCGGCCCAGCCCTCGGTGTCCACGTCGGCGGCGGTGCCGATCACGTCGTCCAGGTGCTTCACGATCATGCTTGCTCCTTTGCTCTTTTCGTCGAATGTCGGGTCTGCGGCGCGATCGGCCTCAGGCCACCTTGCGCAGGCCTGCGTCCAGCACCGCGGCGAGGCTGGTCTCGATGATGTCCAGCCCCTTGGCGAGATCCTCCTCGCCGATGGTCAGGCTGGGCAGCAGCTTGAGCACCTGGTCGTCGACGCCCGCGGTCTCGATCACCAGGCCGCGCTGGAAGCATTCCTTCGAGACCTTGCCCGCAAGCTCCGGATCGCCGAATTCGACCCCGTTGATCAGCCCGCGCCCGCGGACCACGCCCGCCAGGCCGCGGCTCTTGAGCATGCGGCCGAGGCGCTCGCGGACCAGCTCGCCCTTGCGCTCGACGGCGCGCGCGAGCTTGTCGTCGCTCCAGAACTCCTCCATCGCCGCCACGGCGGTGACGAAGGCCGGGCAGTGACCGCGGAAGGTGCCGTTGTGCTCGCCTGGAGCCCACAGGTCGAGATCGGGCCTGATCAGCACCAGCGCCAGCGGCAGGCCATAGCCGGAGAGCGACTTCGACAGCGTCACGATGTCCGGAACGATGCCCGCCTCTTCGAAGCTGAAGAAGCGGCCGGTGCGCCCGCAGCCGACCTGGATGTCGTCGACGATCAGCACGATGCCGTGCGCCTCGGTGATCTTGCGCAGGCGCTGCAGCCACTCCACGCCGGCGACGTTGACGCCGCCTTCGGCCTGCACCGTCTCGACGATCACCGCGGCCGGATCCTCCAGGCCGCTGCCCTTGTCCTGCAGCATCGCCTCGAAATAGTCGAGCGTGTCGGTGTCCTGGCCCAGGTAGCCGTCGAAGGGCACCGAGGAGGAGTGGCCGAGCGGCACGCCTGCCCCTGCGCGCTTGAAGCCGTTGCCGGTCACCGACAGCGAGCCCAGCGTCATCCCGTGGAAGGCGTTGGTGAAGCCCACCACGTCCTGTCGCCCGGTGACCTTGCGGGCCAGCTTCAGCGCGGCCTCCACGGCATTGGTGCCGGTCGGGCCGGGGAACTGCAGCTTGTACTCGAGATTGCGGGGCGCGAGGATGAGCTCCTGGAAGCGCCGGATGAAGGCCTCCTTGGCCTCGCTGTACATGTCGAGCGTGTGGGTGATGCCGTCGCGCATCACGTAGTCGAGCAGCGCCTGCTTGATCGGCTCGGGGTTGTGCCCGTAGTTCAGCACGCCCGCGCCGCTGAAGAAGTCGAGGTGGCGCTGCCCCTTGTCGTCGGTCATCCACGCGCCCTTCGCAGTGGAGAACATGGCGGGGAAGCTGCGGCAATAGCCGCGCACTTCCGATTCGTAGCGTTCGAAGGTGTTCATGTCGTTGTTTCCTCTTCCTTTGGATTGCCGGAGTGGCCTCCAGCCGACGGATCGGGATCTCGCCGCCTGGGGGCGGACGTCGACGCCTCAGCTGCGGGGCGTGCGACGCTCTACCGGGCCGATGCGGAACAGCGGCTCGGCGGGGTGATCGTGCGGAAACTGCTCGGGCCTGAAATGCGGCAGTTCTTCGCAGGCGGTGCCGCGCTCCCGCGCCAGGCGCCGGAACAGCGCCTGGGAGGCGGCGTTGTCGTCGGCCACCGTGGCGGTGACCCATCTGCACGGGCGGTTGGCCGGAAGCTCCAGCCATTCCTGGAGCAGGCGCAGGCCCAGCCCCTGCCCGCGCATCTCCGGCAGCACGCCGACCTGCCACACGAAGGCGGTGTCCGGGTGCCGCGGAGGGTGGTAGCCGACCACCGCGCCGACCATGCGGCCGTCGCGCTCTGCCACCAGGCATGTGTCGCCGAAGTCGGTGGCGAACAGCAGGTAGAAGTAGGCTGAATTCAGTTCCAGCGTTCCGGTGGCCTGCACCAGTCGCCAGATGGCCGCGCCGTCATCGGGAGTGGCGGCTCGAAATCGGATTGAGGAATGCGTCTGCGGGGTACTTCGGTCCGTGTCGGTCATGCGTTGGTTGTTTGTTGGCGGCGCGCCAGAGCGGCATTTCTGCTGCTGGCCCGCCTGACCGGTCCGGGCGCTTTCGGCGCCCGCCCGGCCTGCCCCACCAAGGGGACCACAAAGGAACTCAAGCGACTCTCAGGCCGTTGAACGAGAACGGTGCAGCGCGGCCTGCTGGCCACTGATCCGGGCGCCACTGCCAAGTAACGGCAATTACTGTCAAAACCACCGGATTTCACTGCATCGGGGTCGCATTTTAACACGCACCCCCGCCGATGGCCACCCTTGCGACGATCCTGCCGCCAACGGCGCGCATTCCGGACCCGCCCGCGGGCCGGCCGCGGCCTCTCGTATGATCCCGGCCATGCCTCCCGCCAACGCCCATGAAACCGCCCGCGACAGCGCGATCGCCGACCGCCTCGTCGCCGCGGCCCGCACGCTCTCCGAGGCCTGCGGATCGCTGCGCTTCGCCCCGCCGGTGGCCCACGTCTACAACCCGCTGGCCTATGCCTGGGCGCCCTACGAGCGCTACCTGCGCCGCTTCGGCGCGGGCCGAAAGCGCGCGGTCTTCCTCGGCATGAATCCGGGGCCCTTCGGGATGATGCAGACCGGCATCCCCTTCGGCGAGATCGCCGCGGTGCGCGACTGGATCGGCATCGAGGGCGAGGTCCGCGCGCCCGCGCTCCAGCACCCGAAGCGCCCGATCGAAGGCTTCGCCTGCCGGCGCTCCGAGGTCAGCGGCCGCCGCCTCTGGGGCTGGGCTGCGGCGCGCTTCGGCAGCGCGGATGCCTTCTTCGCGCAATGCCTGGTGCTGAACTGGTGCCCCCTCGTGTTCCTCGAGGCATCCGGCCGCAACCGCACGCCCGAGCAGCTGCCCGCAGCGGAGCTCGCGCCGCTGCAGGCCGCCTGTGACGCGCACCTGCGCGAGGCGATCGCCGCGCTCGAGCCGCAATGGGCGATCGGCATCGGCGGCTTCGCCCGAAAGCGCCTGGAGACGGCGCTCTCAGGCATGGCCGCGCCGCCCGCGATCGGCCAGGTGCTGCATCCCAGCCCGGCCTCGCCCGCAGCCAATCGCGGCTGGGCGCAGGCCGCCGATCGCGCGCTCGAGGAGCTGGGCGTCTTCGCCTGAGGGGCATGGCTGCGGCCACCGCGCGCCAGGCCGGCCGCCAGCCCGTGCCGCCTTCGCCTGCCCCATTTCCGGCGCTCCGTTGGGGCTAAAATTGACGTTTACGTCAATCGCGGACCAGACCGGACCGGACGAGCGGATGCCCACTTTCACGATCAGCGAGCTCGCGCGCGAGTTCAACGTGACCCCGCGCGCCATCCGCTTCTACGAGGACCACGGCCTGCTGGCCCCGGAGCGCACCGGCACCGGCGGCCGTCAGCGCTCGTACTCGCAGCGCGACCGCACCCGGCTCAAGCTGACGCTGCGCGGCAAGCGGCTCGGGCTGACGCTCTCCGAGGTCCGGGAACTCGTCGACATGTACGAGTCGCCGTCCGACACCGCGGCGCAGCTCACCGCCTTCCTCGACGTGCTCGCCCGGCACCGCCGCACCCTGGAGCAGCAGCTGCAGGACCTGCGCGAGACCCTCGCAGAGATCGACAACCACGAACGGCGCGCACGCGCCCTGCTGGCACAGGCCGGCCACCCCCGACAGGAGAGCACTCCATGCTGACCATCCCCGGACTCCGTTTCGACCTCGGCGAGGAAGTCGAGATGCTGCGCGACTCGCTGCAGCAGTTCACCGCCGCGGAGATCGCGCCGCGCGCCCGGGAGATCGACCGTGACGACCAGTTCCCGATGGACCTCTGGCGCAAGTTCGGTCAGCTCGGCGTGCTCGGCATGACCGTGCCGGAGGAGTACGGCGGCAGCGACATGGGCTACCTGGCGCACGTGGTGGCGATGGAAGAGATCTCGCGCGGCTCCGCCTCGGTCGGACTGTCCTACGGCGCGCACTCCAACCTCTGCGTCAACCAGATCAACCGCAACGGCACCGACGAGCAGAAGCGCCGCTACCTGCCGAAGCTGGTGTCCGGCGAGCACGTGGGCGCGCTGGCGATGTCCGAGCCCAACGCCGGCTCCGACGTGGTCTCGATGAAGCTTCGCGCAGACCGCAAGGGCGACCGCTGGGTGCTCAACGGCAGCAAGATGTGGATCACCAACGGCCCGGACGCCGACGTCATGGTGATCTACGCCAAGAACGACCTGGCCGCCGGACCGCGCGGCATGACCGCCTTCCTCGTCGAGAAGACCTTCAAGGGCTTCTCGGTCGCGCAGAAGCTCGACAAGCTGGGCATGCGCGGCAGCCACACCGGCGAGCTGGTCTTCGAGGACTGCGAGGTTCCCGCCGAGAACGTGCTGGGCGGCGTGGGACGCGGGGTCAACGTGCTGATGAGCGGGCTGGACTTCGAGCGCGCGGTGCTCTCCGGCGGCCCGCTGGGCATCATGAGCGCCTGCATGGACGTGGTGGTGCCCTACGTGCACGAGCGCAAGCAGTTCGGCCAGCCGATCGGCGAGTTCCAGCTGATGCAGGGCAAGCTCGCCGACATGTACACGACGATGATGGCCTGCCGCGCCTACGTGTACGAAGTCGGCCGCCAGTGCGACCGCTCGCGCGAGGGCAAGGTGGACCTGCGCAGCCTGCGCAAGGACGCCGCCGGCGCCATCCTGTACGCAGCCGAGAAGGCGACCTGGATGGCCGGCGAGGCGATCCAGTGCCTGGGCGGCAACGGCTACGTCAACGAGAACCCCACCGGCCGGCTCTGGCGCGACGCGAAGCTCTACGAGATCGGCGCCGGCACCTCCGAGATCCGCCGGATGCTGATCGGCCGCGAGCTGTTCGCCGAAACCGCCTGAACGCCGCGCCCCTACACCGCGCCGGCCCTGCGGGCCGGCGTTCCGACGTTCCGACACTCCCCAGGACAGGCCAGCAATGCTCAGGGACAAGGCCAATGCGATCGCCCGCGCGATCCTCGCCGGGTTCGACCGCCACTACGCGCTGTTCCGCTACAACGCGCAGCAGGCCAAGGCCCGCTACGAACGCGGCGACTGGCACCGCATCCGCAAGCTGGCGCGCGAGCGCATCGACTTCTACGACCTGCGGGTTCTCGAGGCAGTGGAGCGGATCAAGTCCGAGTTCGGCACCGATTTCGAGCAGGACCTCTGGCCGCTGGTCAAGCGCCACTACGTGCTGCTGCTCGCGGAGCACCGGCGCCCGGAACTCGCCGAGACCTTCTTCAACACGGTCTGCACCAAGCTGCTGGACCGCTCCTACTTCCACAACGAGATCATCTTCGTGCGGCCGGCGGTGTCCACGCAGTACCTGGACAGCGACCCGATGTCCTACCGGGTCTACTACCCGACACACGCGGGCTGGGCCGCGGCGCTGAGGCAGGCGGTCATCGACATCGGCTTCGCCTGCCCCTTCGTGGACGTGGAGCGCGACCTCCGGCTGGTCCGCGAGGCGGCGCGCGAGCACCTGGGACCGGACTTCGCTCCGGCCGCGGACTGCCAGATCCAGCTGCTGCGCACCCCCTTCATGCGCAACAAGGGCGCCTACCTGATCGGCCGGCTGATCAACGACAGCGAGATCCTCCCGGTGGCGCTGCCCATCCTGCAGGATTCCCGGGGCCGGCTGTACATCGACACAGTGCTGTTCGGCACCGAGCGCGTCGAGGCGCTGTTCAACTTCTCGCGCGCCTACTTCATGGTCGACATGGACGTGCCCTCGGCCTACGTGCAGTTCCTGAGCTCGCTGATGCCGACCAAGCCGGACTCCGAGCTCTACACCATGCTGGGCCTCCACAAGCAGGGCAAGACGCTGTTCTACCGGGACCTGCTCGACCACCTGCGGCACTCCAGCGACCGCTTCGTGATCGCCCCCGGCATCAAGGGGCTGGTGATGGCGGTGTTCACGCTGCCTTCCTTCCCCTACGTCTTCAAGATCATCAAGGACAAGCGCGGCAAGGAGATGACCCGCGAATTCATCCAGTCGCAGTACCAGCTGGTGAAGCTGCATGACCGCGTGGGCCGCATGGCGGACACCTGGGAGTACGCGGACGTGTCCATCCCGCGCTCGCGCTTCGATCCCGCGCTCGAGGCCGAGCTGCGCAGCGTCGCGCCCTCGATCGTCTACGACGACGGCCCCAACCTGGTGATCCACCACGTGTACATCGAGCGCCGGATGGTGCCGCTGAACATGCACCTGGAGCGCTCCGACCGCGCCGAGCGCGAGCGCGCGATCATCGAGTACGGCGATGCGATCAAGGAGATGGTCGCCGCGAACATCTTCCCCGGCGACATGCTCTACAAGAACTTCGGCGTGATCCGCCAGGGCCGGGTGGTGTTCTACGACTACGACGAGGTCGCCTACGTGACCGACATGAACTTCCGCCGGATCCCGCCGCCGCGCACGCCCGAGGACGAGATGTCCGCCGAGCCCTGGTACACGGTCGGCCCGAACGACGTCTTCCCCGAGGAGTTCGGCACCTTCCTGCTCGGCGACCCGCAGATCCGCGAGGTCTTCATGAAGCACCACGCCGACCTGCTGGATGCCGCCTGGTGGCAGGACAAGCAGAAGCGGGTGCGCGCGGGAATCCTCGACGACGTGTTCCCCTATCCGGACGCGCTTCGCTTCCGGCACCGCCTGCCGGCGTCGTCCTGGCCGGGGGTGCAGGCATGAACGTTGCCCGCGCGCAGCGGAACCGGGCGGGTCGACAAGCGCCACGGTTTGGCGCATGCTGCAGCGCACCCAAGGACCCGTGCCTTTCGGCACGCCCCGCCCCGGAAGCCTCCGGCGCCGGGTCGGCCCATCTCGTTCTCAACATCCTTCACGGAGATTCCCAATGAGCGATCCCATCGTCATCGTCTCTGCCGCCCGCACGCCCATCGGCGGCCTGCTGGGCGACTTTTCCGGCCAGGCCGCCTACGAGCTCGGCGCCGTCGCGATCCGCGCCGCGGTCGAGCGCGCCGGCGTCAAGGGCGAGGACGTCGGCGAGGTGCTGTTCGGCAACTGCCTGATGGCCGGCCAGGGCCAGGCCCCGGCACGCCAGGCGACGCTGGGCGCCGGCCTGCCGCCCTCGGCCGGTGCGGTCACGCTGTCCAAGATGTGCGGCTCGGGAATGAAGGCCGTGATGTTCGCGCACGACATGCTGCTGGCCGGCACGCACGACGTGATGGTCGCCGGCGGCATGGAGAGCATGACCAACGCCCCGCACCTGCTCACCGGCGCGCGCAAGGGCTATCGCTACGGCCAGGGGGTGCTCTACGACCACATGGCGCTGGACGGCCTCGAGGACGCCTACGACCGCGGCAAGGCGATGGGCGTGTTCGCCGAGAGCTGCGTCGAGAAGTACAAGTTCAGCCGCGAGGAGCAGGACAAGTTCGCGATCGCCTCCACCGAGCGCGCGATCAAGGCCAACACCGACGGCAGCTTCGCCTGGGAGATGGCGCCGGTCACCATCAAGGGCAAGGGCGGCGACGTGGTCGTCGACAAGGACGAGCAGCCCTTCAAGGCCAAGCTGGACAAGATCCCGGGCCTGAAGCCCGCGTTCAAGAAGGACGGCACCATCACCGCCGCGAACGCCTCGTCGATCTCCGACGGCGCCGCCGCGATGGTGCTGATGCGCGCCTCCACGGCCAAGGAAAAGGGCGCCAAGCCGATCGCTCGCATCGTCGCCCATTCCACCTTCGCGCATGCGCCCGAATGGTTCACCACCGCCCCGGTGGGCGCCATCGAGAAGGTGCTGGCCAAGGCCGGCTGGAAGACCGGCGACGTCGACCTCTGGGAGGTCAACGAGGCCTTCGCTGCCGTGACCATGGCCGCGATGAAGGAGTTCGACCTGCCGCACGACAAGGTCAACATCCACGGCGGCGCCTGCGCGCTGGGCCATCCGATCGGCGCCTCGGGCGCGCGCATCCTGGTCACGCTGCTGGGCGCGCTGCGCAAGACCGGCGGCAAGAAGGGCGTCGCCGCGCTGTGCATCGGCGGCGGCGAGGCGGTCGCGGTGGCCGTCGAGATGCTCTGACGCCTTCCGCCGCAGCGCATCCGGCCCCGTGCCGGGCGCGCTGCGGCGCCGATCGATCGAAGACCATGAGCGAACGTCGCTTCTTCGGCTCCGGCTCGAGCTTCGAGGCGCTGGCCGGCTATTCCCGCGCGGTGGCGGACGGCGACGACGTGTTCGTGTCCGGCACCACCGGCTTCGACTACGCGCAGATGACGATCGCCGAGGACCCGGTGGCCCAGGTCCACCAGTGCTTCCGCAACATCTCGAAAGCGCTCATGCAGGCGAACTGCACGCTGGACGACGTGGTCCGGGTGCGCTACCTGCTGACCGACCCGGGGCTGTTCGAGCGGCTCGCGCCGGTCTTCGGCGAATACTTCCGCACGGCGCGTCCCGCGGCCACCGCGATGGTGGTCGGACTGATCGACCCGCGGATGAAGATCGAGATCGAGGTCACCGCGCGGCGGCGCCACGTCGGCGCGTAGTTCGACGAACCAGGCAATACCAACAGGATTGACGGCAGATGCTGCTGACCCAGGACCAGAAGATGATCCGCGACTCCGTGCGCGCCTACGTCGCGAACGAGATCGCCCCCAAGGCCGCCCAGTGGGACCGCGACGGCAGCTTCCCCGCGGACGCGCTCAAGGGGCTCGCTCAGCTCGGCTGCTACGGCGTGGCAGTGCCCGAGCAGTGGGGCGGCGCGGGGCTGAACTACGTCTCGCTCGCGCTGATCCTCGAGGAGGTGGCGGCCGGCGACGGCGCGACCTCGACCGTGATCTCGGTGAACAACTGCCCGGTCTGCTCGATCATGATGGCCTGGGCGAATGACACGCAGAAGCAGCGCTGGCTGGTGCCGCTGGCGCGCGGCGAGATGCTCGGCGCCTTCTGCCTGACCGAGCCGCACGTCGGCTCCGAGGCCGGCGGCCTGCGCACCACGGCCAGGCGCGACGGCGACCACTACGTGCTCGACGGCACCAAGCAGTTCATCACCTCGGGCAAGAACGCCGACGTGGCGATCGTCATGGCGGTCACCGACAAGGCCGCCGGCAAGCGCGGCATCTCGGCGTTCCTGGTGCCCACCGACACCCCCGGCTACGTGGTTGCCGGCCTCGAACGCAAGATGGGGCAGCACGCCTCGGACACCGCCCAGATCGTCTTCGAGAACTGCCGGGTGCCGGCCGAGAACCTGCTCGGCGAGGAAGGCCAGGGGCTGAAGATCGCGCTGTCCGGGCTGGAGGGAGGCCGCATCGGCATCGCCTCGCAGAGCCTGGGCATGGCACGTGCCGCCTTCGAGGCGGCGCTGCGCTACTCGAAGGAGCGCGTGGCCTTCGGCACGCAGATCTTCAACCACCAGGCGCTGCAGTTCCGGCTGGCCGACATGGCCACGCAGATCGAGGCCGCCCGGCAGCTGATCTGGCACGCCGCGAGCCTCAAGGATGCCGGCGAGCCCTGCCTGAAGCAGGCCGCGATGGCCAAGCTCTTCGCCTCCGAGATGGCCGAGCGCGTCTGCTCGGACGCGATCCAGATCCACGGGGGCTACGGCTACCTCGAGGACTTTCCGGTGGAGCGAATCTATCGGGACGTGCGGGTGACGCAAATCTACGAGGGAACCAGCGACATCCAGCGGATCCTGATCGGGCGGGCTCTGGCGGAGGAGTGACGCGGGCTGTGCCTTCCCCTGCCTGCATGGCGCGGGCGAAGGCGTGCCGCGTGGCGCTGTGGCGCGTGCTCGTGCGCAGCCGAGAAGCGCAGGGTTCCGGCCTGCGCGCGCAGCCGCCTCGTTTCTCCGACTCGCGGCGCCTGTCTGAACGGAGCGCGCAACGCGCGCGCAGTGAGTTCGCCGCGCAGGCCGGAAACCCGAGCATCGCAGGGCACCCCTGCGCAGCAGGG
>JBKHVS010000009.1:0-35719 GCA_046569945.1 Gammaproteobacteria bacterium
GGCACCTGCGGCGAGCTTC
The DNA here is from genome assembly GCA_046569945.1 of Gammaproteobacteria bacterium. Lineage (GTDB taxonomy): Bacteria > Pseudomonadota > Gammaproteobacteria > Burkholderiales > Burkholderiaceae_E > Quisquiliibacterium. The sequence goes on from JBKHVS010000009.1 coordinate 20, forward strand.
GCGAACTGCTCGAGATCGCCCAGAAGGGCGTGCTGCCCCCGCTGACGGTCAAGACCCTGCCGCTGGACTCGGTCAACGACGTGATCCACAAGCTGCACGAGGGCCACTTCCCCGGCCGGGCGGTGCTCACCCCCTGAGCCCCTCAGGCAGCCGCCCGGGCCTGCGCGCGGGCGGCGTCCTCCCTCTGCGGTTCCGGCAGGAACAGCACGCACAGCAGCGTGAACACCGCGATGCCCGCCATCGCGAACAGCAGCGCCCCGAAGCCGGCCTCCTTCACCACCGGGCCGAGCAGCCAGACCGCCAGCGAACTGACCCCGAACGAGATCGCCAGCCGGATCCCGGTGACCCGCGAACGCATTCTGTCGTCGACGTAGCGGACGATCATCGCGTCGGTGAACGGGATCGCGCCGAAGATCGCCACCATGAAGCCCGCCTGGAGCGCCAGCAGCCACCAGCCCTCGGCCACCGCCGCCAGCGCCAGCAGCGGCGCCTGCGCCAGCACGACCCCCAGGTAGATGCGGCGCAAGGGGAAGCGGTCGATCAGCCGCCCCACCACCACCTGGGCGAACGAAGCCAGCGCGTAGACCGCCGCCAGCATCGCGCCGAGCGTCGCCGGATCCTCGACGATGCCGGCGAAGCGCTCGCGCAGCAGCTGGCCGTTGCCGTTGGTGGTGAAGTTGAACAGCAGGCTGCCGGTGACGGCGGCCGCGGTCATCACCAGCAATGCGCAGCATCATCGCCCGCGGCAGCGCCACCACGCGCGTGGTACGGCGCGCCGGCGGCTCGGTTTCCCGCGGCGCGACCCGGGCGAAGGCGATGCCGCACAGCAGGCAGCCCACCCCGGGCACGGCGAAGGCCCAGCGCCAGCCGGCCACGGCGACCAGCAGCCCGGTGAGGCCGGCCGCCACCGCGATGCCCAGGTTGCCGGCCAGGCCGTTGATGCCGATCGTGGCCCCCGGGTTGCGCGCGCCCTGCACCAGCATCGGGATGCCCACCGGGTGGTAGATGGACGAGAAGGCGCCCAGCAGCGCCAGCGCGGCCGCCATCGACCACGGGCCGCTGGTCAGCGCGACGAGGATCGCCGACAGCCCCATCCCGAAGAAGAAGACGATCATCATCGCGCGCCTGCCCCAGAGGTCGCCCAGCCGGCCCGAGGGCAGCGAACCGATGCCGAACAGGAAGAAGGCGCCCACGCTGTAGGGCATCAGGTCCTCCCAGCGGGAGAAGCCGAACTCCTGCGCGATCGACACCACCGCGGTGGCGAAGATCAGCAGGAACATGTGGTCGATCGCGTGACCGAGGTTCAGCAGCAGCGAAGTCGGCGAATGCTGGCCCATCCCTTCCTCCCATGGCCGTACCGCGCCGGGCGGCGCAGCTTGTCTCATCGGCGCCCGTGCGCTGCGGGCGCCGCCGGAACCGGTTCGCCTAGGCTCCGGCCCAGGGCCAGGGCTCGCCCGCGCCGGGAAGCCCCAGCCGCTCGAGCTCGCGCAGCGCGAAACGATCGGTCATTCCAGCAATGTAGTCGGCGATCGCCCGCGGGCCAAGCCGTTCGGCACGCTCCCGGTGCGCATCCGGCAGCCTGGAGGTGTCGGCGACGAAGGCGTCGAAGAGGCGATGCACCACCTCCCGGGCACGCCCCATCACCTGCATCACCCGCTCGTGGCGGTAGAGCTCGCGGTGCAGGAAGCGCTTGAGTTCCGCCGAACGCACGCGCATCCCGTCGGAGAACGCCACCAGGGCGGGGGCAGCGCGCACCGCGTCGACCGAATCTGGCGCGGCCTCCGAGATGCGCCGGCCGGTCTCGTCGAGCAGGTCGACGACCAGGTCGTTGATCATCCGGCGCACGGTCTCGTGCACCAGCCGCCGGCCGGCGAGGTCCGGGAACTCGCCGCGCGCGGCGCGCGCGTGCCGCGCGAAGAGTTCGACCTCGAGCAGCTGGTCGAGGACGATCAGCCCGGAGCGAAGGCCGTCGTCCACGTCATGGTTGTTGTAGGCGATCTCGTCGGCGAGATTGGCCACCTGCGCCTCGAGAGAGGGCTGGCGCCTGAGCAGGAAGCGCTCGCCGAGCGCGCCGAGCAGGCGCGCGTTGGCAGCCGAGCAGTGCTTGAGGATGCCCTCGCGGGTCTCGAAGCACAGGTTGAGCCCGTCGAAACCGCCGTAGCGCTGCTCGAGCTCGTCGACCACGCGCAGCGACTGCAGGTTGTGCTCGAAGCCGCCGTGGCCGCGCATGCATTCGTCGAGCGCGTCCTGTCCGGCATGGCCGAAGGGCGTGTGGCCGAGGTCGTGGGCCAGCGACACCGCCTCCACCAGGTCCTCGTCCAGTCCAAGGCTGCGGGCGATCGAGCGCGCGATCTGCGCCACCTCGATCGAGTGGGTGAGCCGGGTCCTGAACAGGTCTCCCTCGTGGTTCAGGAAGACCTGTGTCTTGTACTCGAGCCGGCGGAAGGCGGTGGAATGGACGATGCGATCGCGGTCGCGCTGGAACTCGTTGCGGGTCGGCGCGCTGCGCTCGGCGACCCGCCGGCCGCGGCTCGCAGCCGGATCGGCCGCATAGGGCGCGCGCCACCGGGCGCCCGCCGGACGCTCCGGATGGACCCGCGCGCCGTCCATCAGCCGGGGGCGCAGGCCGCGAGGGTCTCGCGCACCGCGTCGTCGGGGGCCCGGCGCACGCAGGCCCGGCCCAGCCCCTCGAGCAGGACGAACCTGGGCGTGCCGCGCTCTGCCTTCTTGTCCACGCTCATCAGTTCGACGTAACGGTCGGCAGGCCAGGCGGGCCCCCGTACCGGCAGGCCGGCGGCGGCGATGGCCTCGCGCAGCCGCCCGGCCGCGGCCGCGTCCAGCAGCCCGAGGCGACGCGACAGGTCGGCTGCCATCACCATCCCCGCCCCCACGGCCTCGCCGTGCAGCCACTCGCCGTAGCCGAGTCCGGCCTCGATCGCATGGCCGAAGGTGTGGCCGAAATTGAGGATGGCGCGCAGGCCGGACTCGCGCTCGTCGCTGCCGACCACGCCCGCCTTGATCTCGCAGGAACGGGCGACCGCATCGGCAAGCGCACCCGGATCGCGCGCCAGCAGCGCCGGCAGGGCGCGCTCCACCGCCTCCAGGTAGGCCGCGTCGGCGATCGCGCCGTGCTTGATCACCTCGGCGAGTCCCGCCGAGAGCTCGCGCTGCGGCAGCGTCGCCAGGCAGCCGACATCGGCGAGCACCAGCCGCGGCTGATGGAAGGCGCCGATCATGTTCTTGCCCATCGGGTGGTTGATGCCGGTCTTGCCGCCGACCGACGAATCCACCTGGGCCAGCAGCGTGGTGGGCACCTGGATGAAGTCGATGCCCCGCTGGTAGACCGCCGCCGCGAAGCCGGTCATGTCGCCGACCACGCCGCCCCCCAGCGCCACGAGGATCGCGCTGCGGTCGAAGCGGTGCTCGAGCAGCGCGTCGAAGATCGAGTTCAGGGTTCCCCAGTGCTTGTGGGACTCGCCGTCGGGCAGCGCCACCTCGACGACGCAGTCGGCGTCGGGCTCGAGCGCCGCGCGCAGCCGGGCCGCGTACAGCGGTGCGACGGTGACGTTGGTGACGATCGCGACCTGGCGGCCGGCGACGATCGGGGCCAGCAGGTCGCGCCGGTCGAGCAGGCCTTCGCCGATGGCGATGGTGTAGCTGCGCTGGGCGAGGGGGACGACGACTTCACGCATTCTGGACGAGATCCGCAGAGGGGCAATCGGTCAGCGCGGCGACGATCTCCGCGACGACGCGCTCCACCGGCTGGCGGCCGGTGGTGACGGTGAGGTGGGCGCACTGCGCATAGAGCGGGCCGCGCGCGTCGACGAGCTCGGCGATCCGGCGGCGCGGATCCGGGGTGCGCAGCAGCGGCCGCGCGCGGTCATGCCTAAGGCGCAGCCAGAGATCCTGCGCCGTGGCGCTCAGGTAGGCGACGCAGCCGCGCTCGTGCAGGCGCCGCCGGTTCTCCTCGAGCAGCACCGCGCCGCCGCCGGTGGCGAGCACCAGCCCGGGCTGGCGCGTGAGGTCGTCGATCAGCGTCGCTTCGCGGCGCCTGAACCCGTCCTCGCCCTCGAGGTCGAAGATTGTGGCGACCGGGACGCCGCAGCGGCCCTCGAGCTCGCGGTCGGCATCGATGAAGGGGCGGCCCAGCACTGCGGCCAGTCGCCTTCCCACGGTGGACTTGCCCGACCCCATCATGCCGACGAGGAAGATCGGGCGCTGGTGTGCGGAATCCTGCGCTTCGGTCATGCCGGAAGCTTATCGCAAGCGGAAGGGCCGTCGGCCCGGAGCGCGCGCTGCGCTCCGGGCCGACGGCCCCGGAAACCGGACTCCCCCGTGCTCAGTCGGTGGTCGAGCAGTCCGGCTGGACGCCGAAGGGGGACGGCGTCCCCGGCGGGGCGATCTGCTCGTTGGTGACGTCCTTGGCGAGCACCGGCAGCGTGAACGCGCGCTGGTCCGAGCCCTCGGTGCCGGCGATCGTGGTGATCGTCACGCGCAGGCGCACGTCCACCCAGCTGCCGAAGTCCTTGGGATAGTTCACGCGGATGCTCGCCAGGCCGTTCGCATCGGTGCGGGCGCCGTCGGAGGTGACCACCACCGAGGCCACGTTGCCCGGGGTGAGGAGCCCGTCGCCGTTGAGGTCTTCGCCGGCATCCAGCCTCAGGTTGCCGTTGACGTCCTCGCTGATGCACTCGAACACGCCGGTCTGCACCCACTTCTTCACGCCGGCGTTCCAGACGTAGGTGCCTTTCCTGAAGTCGGTGGCCACCAGCGAAGCCTGCACGCTGGCGCCGGCGACCGGGTTGCCGCTGGAGTCGGTGACCACGGCGGACCAGGGCATCGAGTTGGTCGTGATGTCGATCTCCTCCAGCTGGTTGCCGGTGCCCACGCGAACCACCAGTTCCTGCTTGGAAGCGGTGAGGCTGGTCGTGCCGGAGATGCCCTTGCCCGGCAACTCCGCCTTCACCACGATCTGGTTGAAGCCGGAGGAGTTGGCGCCGGGGAAGAAGGCGACGGTGGCGACGCCCGAGCTGTCGGTGGTGGCGATCGCAGGTTCGATGCGGCCGTTGCTCGGGTCGGACAGCGCCGAGAAGCTCACCGTCTGGCCCTTGACCGGGTTGTCGGAGGCGTCGCGCACCACCGCGATCAGCTGCGAGGAGTTGGTGCTGGCGGGCGACAGGTTGACGCCGACGTTCGCCGGGCTGGCCTGCAGCGCGAGCTTGGCCGCCGTGCGGCTGACGAATTCCACCGACTGCGAACTGACCACGCTGCCTGCAAGCGCGGTGATGGTCGCCACGCCGGCATTGGCGGACTCGATGGTCACGCTGGCGTTGCCGGAGGCATCGGTGACCGCGCTGGAGGCGCCCAGCGTGCCGCGGGTCGCGGTGAACTGCACCGTCTGGCCCGCCTGCGGAACGCCGCCAAGCGTGTAGTTCACGCTGACCGTCTGGAGCGTCGAGACCGGAATCTCCTGGCCCGGTGCCGGCGACACGAACGCGACCTGGGTCGAGGCCACCTGCAGCGGCGTGCTCACGTTCGCGCCCAGCGCCGTGACCGTCAGCGTGTCCGCCCCGGGACGGGTGCCCGTGAAGAGCACGCGCGCCTGGCCGGCGGCGTCGGTGGTCACGCTGGAGGCGCTCAGGGTGTTGCCGGCCGCCGATGCGAGGGCGACCTGCTTGCCGGCGAGCGCGGCGCCCGAGGAATCCCGCAGACCGATCGTGAACTCGGTGGGCGCGTTCAGCACCAGGCTGGCCGGGCCGTTCAGCGTGAGGGTGGTGCCGACCACGGCCACGTCCACGGTCTTCACCAGCACGCCCGAGCGGGCGGTGACGGTGATCGTCCGGTTGGTCTGGTCGCTGATCTTCAGCGTCGCCGAGGCGACCCCGCTCGCGTCGGTGCGCGCCGAGACCACCTGCAGCACCGCGCCCGCGTCGCCGGTGCCGAACTCCACCAGCTGGTTGGCCATCGAGCGGTTGGCGCCGTCCTTGACGAAGGCGGTGATGGTGGCCGTGGCGCGGCCGTCGGAGCCGATCGACGGCGCGCTGGTGGACAGCTCCAGCGCAGAAGCTTCGTTGGGGGTGCCGACGCTGCCGCCGTCGCCCTGCCCGCCCGCACCGCCGCCGCCGCAGGCGGCGACGAGGGCAGCGGTCGCCAGGGCCGCGAGCGCGGCCAGGATTCGCCTGGGACTATGCATCGTGAGTCTCTCTTTCCTGTTCTCGTTGGAATCCATCCGGCCCCGGCGCAGCGCCGCTGCGCCGCTGCCCCGTCCTCAGCGCGCCAGCGCCGTGTCCGACACCACCCGCGGCGTCAGGAACACCAGCAGCTCGGTGCGGTCGTTGCGGCGCTGGGTGTTCTTGAACACGTTGCCCACCACCGGGATGTCGCCGAGCAGCGGCACCTTGTTCTCGGTCTTGCGCTCGAACTGCTCGTAGATGCCGCCGATCACCACGGTGCCGCCGTTCTCGACCAGCACCTGGGTGCGCACCGAACGCTTGTCGATCGCATAGCCTCCCGGCGTCAGCGCGCCGAGCGCGTCGCGGTTGACCTCCACCTCCATGATCACGTTGCCCTCGGGGGTGATCTGCGGGGTGACCTCCAGCTTGAGCACGGCCTCGCGGAACTCGATCGAGGTGGCGCCGCTCGAGGTGGCCTTCTGGTAGGGAACCTCGGTGCCCTGCTTGATCGTTGCCTTCGCCTGATCGGCGGTCAGCACCCGCGGGCTGGACACCACCTTGCCGCGCTGGTCGGCTTCCAGTGCCGAGATCTCCAGGTTGAGGAAGCGGGTCAGCGAGGAGCCGAACAGGCTGATCGCGAAGGACGCGGGGGAGACGCCGCTGATCGCCGCCGCCGGCAGGTTGATGAAATTGGTGTTCTCCAGCGCAGTCGCGCGGCCCAGGCCCACCGCGTTCAGCCCCGGCAGCCCGGAGCCGTTCTGCGACGAGATATCCGCCACCCCCTTGAGGTTGCCGGAAACCGAGCCGAAGTTGCCGCCGCCGATGCTGCTGCCTGCGCCATGGACCGGGACGTTCATCGCGGTCAGCTGGCCGGTGACCGGATCGGTCACGCCGACGGTGCGGTACACCGAGGAGCGCAGGTCGTTGAAGCCCAGCTTGGCGCCCAGGTTCCGCGAGAAGCGGTCGTCGGCCTCGACGATCCGCGCCTCGATCAGCACCTGCCGCACCGAGACGTCGACCTGTGCGATCAGCTTGCGCACCTCCTCGAGCTGCGATGCGGTGTCCTGCACGAAGACCTTGTTGGTGCGGGCATCCGAGACGGCGCTGCCCTGCTTGGACAGCACGCGCTGCTTCTCGTGGGTGAGCAGCTTCACCACGTTCTCGGCCTTCTGGTAGTTCAGCTGGAAGGTCTCGGAGCGGATCGGCTCGAGGTCGGCGAGCTGCTTGCGCGACTCCAGGTCCAGCTTCTCCTTGGTGGCAAGCTCCTCGGCGGGCGCCACCATGATGACGTTGCCGTTCTTGCGCATGTCCAAGCCCTTGGACTGGAGCACGATGTCCAGCGCCTGGTCCCAGGGCACGTCCTTCAGGCGCAGCGTGAGGGTGCCGGCCACGGAGTCGCTGGTGACGATGTTCAGGTTGGTGAAGTCGGCGATGACCTGCAGCAGCGCGCGCACGTCGACGTTCTGGAAGTTCAGCGACAGGCGATCGCCGCGGTAGCCGCGCACGCCGCCGAGCTTGGACGGATCCTCGCGCACCGGGCGGACCTCGACCACGAACTGGGTGTCGCTCTGGTAGGCGTTGTGCTCCCACTTGCCCTGCGGCTCGATCACGACGCGGGTCCGGCCGCCCTCCTCGGAGGCGCGCACCGAGCGCACCGGCGTGCCGAAGTCGCCCACGTCGAGCCTGCGGCGCAGGTTATCGGGCAGGCGGGCGCGCAGGAAGTCGACCACGATGGTCTCGCCCTGCTGCCGGATGTCGACGCCGACGCCAGGATCCGAGAGCTCGACGACCACCCGGCCCTCGCCGTCCTTGCCGCGCCTGAAGTCGAGATCGCGGACCGCGTGGGTGGTGGCCGCATCGCCCTTGGCGAAGCTGTAGGCCGGCGCCGCCGCCTGCGCAGCCGCCGCGGCCACCGGCGTCAGCGTCACCAGCACCGACTTCCCTTCGACCGCGGTGGTGTAGCTCAGCGGCCGCTTGAGGTTGAGCACGACCCGGGACCGGCTGCCCGCCTGGACGATCGCGACGTTGCGCACGTCGCCCTGGGGCAGGTCGAAGGAGCTCTGCCCCGCGGCGTTGGTCGTGTCGGCGAAGTCGAGCGCCACCCGCGGCGGGCTGTTCACCGAGAAGCTCGCCGGCTGCCCGGATGGAGTTTCCTTGAGCTGGATGCGCAGCTGGGTCGCGCCGCCCTGCACGGCACTGGTCACCGATTCGATCGCGTTCGACTGGGCAAACGCCGCAGCCGCGTGCAGCGCGAGAACCGTCGCAAGGAATCGCCGGGCGAAACGCCCGGCAACGCCGCCGGCAGCCATCGGTCTTGTCATTTCGTGCTCTCCTGAAGCTGCAGCGCCGTTTCGCGTTCTGTCCATTCGCCGGCCGCATCGCGGACCAGTTCCCTCAACTTCACTTCCGACTCGCTCACCCGGGTGATCACCCCGAAGTTCTGGCCGGCGTGGTTGCCCACGCGCGCCCGGTAGACCATGCCCTCGGCCTGCAGCAGCGCAAAGCTGCCGCGCCGGTCGCTCAGGTGACCCACCATGCGGATCGACTCCAGCGGATAACCCTCCAGGGCCTCCCGGCGCCGGCTCAGGTCCGGCTGCAGCGTGCCCGCGCCGGTTTCGCCCGGACGCAGCGAGAGCCTGCCCTGCGAGAAGGGGTCGGCGTCGCCAGCGTTGGCGTAACGGAAGGGCTCGAAACTCTTGGGCGGATCGATCTTTTCGGTGACCACCGGCGTCCTGCGCCGCTGATCCTCCATCCAGCTGCGCAGCTCCTGCTGCTCGCCGCCGCAGCCGGCGAGCAGCAGCACCGCGGTCATCGCCGTGCCGGCCAGACGCATGCTCATTTGCCGCCTCCCTTCGCTGCGCCGCGCTTGCCGCCCTTGCCGGCCTTGGCCGCGGCCATCTTCGCCTGCTGCGCCTGCCTGCGGGCCTCGGCGATCTCGTCGGCGTCCAGGTAGCGGAAGGTCTTGGCCACCGCGTCCATGGTCAGCAGGCCGGTCTTGTCGTTGAGCTGGATGTGCATGTCGTTGAGCGTGACGATCCGGGCGAGGTTGGAGATGTCGCTCGTGAACGACCCCAGGTCGTGGAAGCCGCCCACCAGCCGGATGTTGATCGGCAGCTCGGCGTAGAACTCGCGCAGCACCACCTGTCCCGGCTTGAACAGTTCGAACTGCAGGCCGCGGCCCACGCCCGCCTGGTTGATGTCCGACAGCAGGGCGTCCATCTCGGCCTTGCTGGGCAGCTGCTTCTCGAGCTGCTCGACGTAGACCGACACCTGCTCCTTCTGCGCGCGCAGCGCTTCCAGGTTGACCGCCTGGCGCAGCTTGTCGGCGTACTCCGCCTTGAGCTTGACCTCGCGCGCCTGGCCGGCCTCCAGCTCGGTGAGCTGGTCGCGCCAGTAGCCCGCCCAGGCAAGACCGAGCACCGCGGCCAGGATGCCGGCCAGCAGCGCAGCCCTGGGGGCCAGCGGCCACAGCCCGGGATGGCGGCCCTGCAGGCCGCTGAATTGCGCGCCGATCGCGCGCAGGTCGATTGATCCGATCGATTTCGCCATCGCGCTCACCTGGAAGCCAGAACCGCCGACGCCTGCGCGACCGGCCTCGCGGGCTTGGCCGGAACCGGGGCGCCCTTGTCGCCCGCCTGCCGCGCAGCGCCCTCGTCCTCGCCGGCCTTGTCGACCGCCTTGATCGTCGCGTTCAGAGAGAACTCGTAGACCCGGCGCCCCTGGGCGTCCTTGTCGCGGGGATCCGGCTTGCCCAGCGTGATCGCCTTGATCTCCACCAGCTCGGGCCGCTCCAGCCAGGGCGTCTCGTGGGCCAGGGTGCGCAGCAGGTTGGACACCCGCTCGTTCGACTGCGCGAGCCCCGTCAGCGTCACCTTCCGGTCGGCCTGCCGCAGCTGCCGGAAGAACATGCCGTCGGGCGTGCGCCTGACCAGCTCGTCCATCATGTGGACCGGCAGGGTGCGATCGCGCTGCAGGTTCTCCACCGCCAGCTGGCGCGCCTTGAGGGAGTCGATCTCCTCGCGCAGCATGGCGATCTCCTTGACCTGCTCGTCGAGCTTGTCGTTCTCGCGCTTGATGAAGTCGTTGCGCGCCTGCTGCGCGTCGATCCGGCTGCCGATCCCCAGCGCCACCAGCGCGGCGATCCCGGCCCCTGCGACCACGGTCGCCACCAGGATCGCGATGAAGTCCTTCTTGCGCCGCTCGCGGCGCAGCTCCCGGTGCGGGAGCAGGTTGATCCGGATCGTCATGCGTCGAACCTCCTCATCGCCAGGCCGCAGGCCGTGAGCAGCGCCGGCGCCTCCTGGCGGAGCTGCTTGTCCCGCACCGTCGCGTCGACCTCCATCCCGCCGAAGGGATTCAGGATCGCGGTGGCGACGCCGGTGCGCTCTGCGATCGCCTCGGCCAGCCCCGGCACCACGCAGGCGCCGCCGGCCAGGCAGATCCGGTCGACGCGGGTGTAGGGCGTCGAGGTGAAGAAGAACTGCAGCGCGCGCGAGGCCTCGGCCACGCCGTGCTCGATGAACGGCTGCAGCGCGTCCAGCGCGTAGTTCTCCGGGAGGTCGCCGCTCTTCTTGCGCGCCTCGGCCTCCTCGGGCATCAGCCCGTACAGCCGCACCAGGTCCTGGGTGAGCTGCATGCCGCCGAAGGCCTGCTCGCGCTCGAACACCGTCTGACCGTTGAGCACCATGGTCACCGTGGTCACCACGCTGCCGATGTCGAACAGGGCGAGCACCTCGCCCTGGCCGCCGTTGGGAAGCCCGCGTGCGATCTGGTCCAGCACCTTGCGGGCCGCGTAGGAATCGACGTCCATCACCACCGGCTTGAGCCCGCACATCTCGGCGACCGCGACCCGGTCCTCGACCTTCTCCTTGCGCGACGCCGCCAGCAGGACGTCGACGTCGTCCTCGGAGCCGGCCGTCGGGCCCAGGATCTGGAAGTCCAGGTTGACCTCCTCGATCGCGAAGGGGATGTACTGGCTGGCCTCGCTCTCCACCTGGAGCTCGTAGTCCTCCTCGCCCAGGCCCGCTGGCAGGGTGATCCGCTTCGTGATCACGGCGCTCGTCGGCAGCGCGAGCGCCGCGTCGCGCGTCCGGGTGCCCATCCGGCGCAGGGCCCTGCCCAGGGACTCGGCGATCTGCTCGGGCTGCTCGACGTTGCCGTCGACGATCGCGCCCCGGGCGATCGGCTCGATCGCATACCGGCGCAGGCGCATCGCGGCCTTCTGCCCCGGCTCGAGCTCGACCACCTTGACGCTCGACGGGCTGATGTCGATCCCGAGCAACGCCGGCGATGCCTTGCGCATGAAACTGTTCAGTGCGAGCGCCACGCAGACCCCCAAAGACTTCGTAAAACTTCTTTCGAATCAGTCACTTCCGAGGAGTCCAGGGAACTCCGCAGACACTTCCGATCCCGTTCAGGTACTGTAAAGTCTTTCGACAGCCAGGGCACCCGGGGGCAACAGCCTTCCGTCGTACGTTCCCGACCATCCGGCAGGAATTCACGTTTTTCGAGGCAATTGCGCACCTTGCAGCGCCGGATCGGGGGGCGGCTTATAATCGCAGCCCGCTTTCCCGGTGCCTCGAGGCGCGGGGGGCACCACCAGCCGATGCACTCCATAAAGCCACCGCCCGACCTCGCTCCGGAACCCCTCGCCTCCGGCAGGACTGCCTGCGCCCCGGGGGCGCGCCGCTCCCGCGGTTTCGCCTGGTGGTACCTGCTGCTCGCACTGGTGGCGGTTCCCGCGCTGGCCACGCTCGCCGGCCTGCTCGGCCTGTCGCTGGCCGCGCTGCTCGCCAACGACCGGCTGCCTTCGCTCGAGGCGGTCACCGACTACCGTCCCAAGATCCCGCTGCGCGTCTATACCGCAGACGGCGTGCTGATCGGCGAGTTCGGCGAGGAGCGCCGCAGCTTCGTGCGCATCGACGACGTTCCGCCGGTCATGAAGAACGCCATCCTCGCGGCCGAGGACGCGCGCTTCTTCGAGCATGCAGGCGTCGATCCGGTCGGCATCGCGCGCGCCGCGATGAGCAACGTCTTCTCAGGCGGACGCGACCAGGGCGCGAGCACGATCACGATGCAGGTCGCGCGCAACTTCTTCCTGTCGAGCGAGAAGACCTACACCCGCAAGATCTACGAGATCCTGCTGGCGCTGCGCATCGAGGAGAGCCTGAGCAAGGACCAGATCCTCGAGCTCTACCTGAACCAGATCTTCCTCGGCAAGCGCGCCTACGGCTTCGCTTCCGCGTCTCAGGTCTACTTCGGCAAGCCGCTCGCCACGCTGTCGGCCGCCGAGGCCGCGATGCTCGCGGGACTGCCCAAGGCGCCATCGCTCTACAACCCGCTGGTCAACCCGAAGCGCGCCACCGAGCGGCAGCGCTACATCCTGGGGCGGATGTTGGAGGCAGGCTTCCTCTCGCAGGCTGCCTACGAGGAGGCGCTGGCCGAGGAGCTCCGCTTCTCGCCGCCGTCGAACAACCCGAAGCTCAGCGCCCCCTACGTGGCGGAGCTGGCGCGGCAGCTCGCTTACGAGATGTTCAGCGAGGACATCTACACCGCCGGCCTCAATGTCTACACGACCGTGCAGTCGGCCGACCAGCGCGCGGCGAATGCCGCGGTCCGGCAAGGCGTGCTCGACTACGACCGCCGGTACGGCTATCGAGGGCCGGAGGGCTTCGTCGAGCTGCCGGCGGACGCGGCCCAGGCGGAGGAGCGCATCGAGGACGCGGTCGAGCGCGCGCGCGACGTCGAGGACTTGCTCGCCGCAGTGGTCATCGCCGCCGGGCCGAAGTCGGTGAAGGTCAGCCGCGGCGACGGCCGGGTGATCGAGATCCGCGATGCCGGGCTGAAGTTCGCCGCAGCGGCGCTCGGCGACCGACTGCCGGCGGAACGCCGCCTGCGCCGCGGCTCGCTGGTGCGCATCGTCGACGCCGGCAACGGCGGCTGGCAGATCACGCAACTGCCCGAAGTGCAGGCCGCGCTGGTCGCCGCCAACACCGCCGATGGCGCGGTGCGTGCGCTGGTCGGCGGTTTCGACTTCAACCGGAACAAGTTCAACCGGGTCACCCAGGCGTGGCGACAGCCGGGCTCGGCCTTCAAGCCCTTCATCTACTCCGCCTCCCTCGAGAAGGGCGTGATGACCAGCACCCTGGTCAACGACGCCCCCTTCACGCTCGATGCCTCGCGGACCGGCGGACAGCCCTGGGAGCCCAAGAACTACGATGGCCGCTTCGAAGGGCCGATGACGATGCGCCGGGGCCTGGTGAAGTCGAAGAACCTCGTCTCGGTGAGGGTGCTCGAGGCGATCGGACCGCGTTATGCGCAGGACTACGTCACCCGCTTCGGCTTCGAGCGCTCGCGCCACCCCGCCTACCTCACGATGGCGCTGGGCGCGGGCTCGGTGACTCCCTGGCAGATGGTGGGCGGGTATTCCGTCTTCGCCAACGGCGGCTACCGGGTCTCGCCCTACATCGTCGCGAGGATCACGGACTCGCAAGGGCGGCTGCTGGCGCTGGCGCAGCCCGGCCGGGCCGGCGACCCCGCACTGCGCACCATCGACGAACGCAACGCCTTCATCGTGACGTCCCTCATGCGCGACGTGGTGCGAACGGGCACGGCCACCAAGGCGCGCGCGCTGAAGCGCTCGGACATCGCCGGCAAGACCGGCACCACCAACGATTCGCACGACGCCTGGTTCGCCGGCTACCAGCCGGAGATCGCCGCCGTGGCCTGGGTGGGCTTCGACCAGCCGCGCAAGCTCGGCGACCGCGAGACCGGCGGAGGACTGGCGCTGCCGATCTGGATGTCCTACATGGCCCATGCGCTGGGCACGGTGCGCGAGCAGGACCTGTCGCCGCCGCCGGGCGTGGCCAACATCGCCGGCGAGTGGTACTACGCCGAGACCATGCCCGGCCAGGGCATCAGGTCGATCGGCGTGCCCGAGCCCGAGCCCGAGCCAGACCCGGGAATGGGCCCGGACGCGACCTTCCTGCCCTCCTGGCTGCGGCCCACGCCCGTCATGCCGCACGACCCCGGAATCTGAGGCTTGCGAGCCGCTTCCGCAGCCCTTGCCGCAGCCTTTCCACGGCCCTTGCAGTGCCTGCAGCGCAGGGCCGCATGCGATAGACTCGAGCGATGAAATCCGTCATTGCACTCGCGGCGCTCGCCGGCGTTCTCTCGCTCGCGGCCGGCTGCGGCCAGCGCGGACCGCTGTACCTTCCGGACGCGGACAAGCCCCGCCCGGCAGGCACGGCGGGCATGACGTCCCAGCAGCCGCCGGCGCGCTGACCGGCCGCCCGGCCCGCCGCGCCCTGCGGGCGCGATGCACGCACCCTCACTCCCCTCCCCGGAACCCCTTGCCCATGGACTGGCTCGAATCACGCAACGGCCGGCTGCACGCCGAAGGCGTCGCCCTCACCGAGATCGCAGAACGCTTCGGAACCCCGGTGTACGTCTACTCCCGGGCCGCCATCGAGCAGGCCTTCGGCGAGTTCGCCCGCGCGGCGGCCGGACGCAAGGTGCTGGTCTGCTATGCGATGAAGGCGAACTCCAACCTGGCGATCCTCGACCTGCTGGCGCGCGCCGGCGCCGGCTTCGACATCGTCTCCGGCGGCGAGCTGCGCCGCGCGCTGGCCGCAGGCGCCGACGCGTCCAAGGTGGTGTTCTCCGGCGTGGGCAAGAGCGCCGACGAAATCCGCTTCGCGCTCGAAGCCGGCGTGCGCTGCTTCAACGTGGAGTCGGCCAGCGAGTTGCGGCGGCTGTCCGCGATCGCCACGGCCTGCGGGCGGCGGGCGCCGGTGTCGCTGCGCGTCAACCCGGACGTCGATGCGGGCACGCATCCCTACATCTCGACCGGCCTGCGCGAGAACAAGTTCGGCATCGCCCACGACGCCGCCATCGCCGTCTACCAGGAGGCCGCGGCGCTGCCCGGCATCGAGGTCACCGGGATCGACTGCCACATCGGCTCGCAGATCACCGAGCTCGCGCCCTTCGTCGCAGCGCTCGACCGCATCATCGACCTGGCCGGGCAGCTGGCCGCACAGGGCATCGCGCTGCGCCACCTCGACCTCGGCGGCGGGCTCGGAATCGACTACGACGGAGAGCTCCCTCCTTCGCGGCAGGCGCTCCTCGAGGCCGTGTTCGCGCGCATCGACGCGAGCCCGGCGGTCCGCGGCCTCGAAGTGATGTTCGAGTTCGGCCGGTCGATCGTGGGCAATGCGGGGCTGCTGCTGACCCGCGTCGAGTACCTGAAGTCGAACGACACCCGCAACTTCGCCGTGGTCGATGCAGCGATGAACGACCTGATGCGCCCAGCGCTCTACGAGGCCTTCCACCGAATCGTTCCGGCGGTGGCCCGCCAGGGGACGGCGCTGCGCTGGGACGTGGTCGGCCCGGTCTGCGAATCGGGCGACTGGCTCGGCCGGGACCGCGAGCTTGCCGTGGAGGAGGGCGACCTGCTTGCAGTGCTCTCGGCGGGCGCCTACGGAATGGCGATGAGCTCGAACTACAACACGCGGCCGCGCGCCGCCGAGGTGATGGTCGACCGCGGGCAGGCGCACCTGATCCGCGAGCGGGAGTCCGTCGAGTCGCTCTACGCGCTCGAGCGGCGGCTTCCCGGCTGAGCTCCGCGCAGGCGCCGCCAGAGGCGCCAGCCGAGCAGCAGCCCGACCACCGCCGCGTAGGCCATGGGCTCGGCAAGATCGTTCTTGCCGGCCTTGTGCCACCAGAAGTGCAGCACGCCCAGCGCCGCCACCGCGTAGACGGCGCGATGCAGTTCGGCCCAGTGACGCCCCAGCCGGCGGATCATCGCCGCATTCGAGGTGAGCGCCAGCGGCAGCATCAGCAGCCAGGCCGCGAAGCCCGCAGCGATGAACGGCCGCTCGAGCAGGTCGACCAGGATGGCGATGGCGTCGAACCACTGGTCGAACCAGACGTATGACATCAGGTGCAGGCAGCCGTAGAAGAAGGCGAACAGCCCGAGCATGCGGCGCAGCCGGATCACGGCGTTCCAGCCGCTGAGCTGGCGCAGCGGCGTCACCGACAGGGTCAGGCACAGCATCACCAGGGTCCAGGTGCCGGTGGAGCGCGAGACGAACTCGACGGGGTTCGCGCCCAGCGAGTCGTTGAAGCCGAGCAGGAAGAGCCGCGCCAGCGGCAGCAGGCAGGCCGCGAAGACGAGGGCACGCAGCGCCGGCGACGGGCCGGGGCGCGCGCGCCGCGGCTCAGTAGAAACGGCGGAGGTCCATTCCGGCATACAGCTGGGCGACCTGGTCCGCATAGCCGTTGAACATCAGCGTGGGCCGCTTGCGCTGCAGGAAACCGTCCTCGCCGATGCGCCGCTCGGTGGCCTGGGACCAGCGCGGGTGGCTGACCTCGGGATTGACGTTCGAGTAGAAGCCGTACTCCTGCGGCCCCGCCTTGTTCCAGCTGGTCAGGGGCTGCTTTTCGACGAAGCGGATCCTGACGATGGACTTGCCGCTCTTGAATCCGTATTTCCAGGGCACGACGATGCGCACCGGCGCGCCGTTCTGCTTCGGCAGCAGCTCGCCGTAGAGCCCCAGGGTCAGCAGCGTCAGCGGATGGACGGCCTCGTCCATCCGCAGGCCCTCGACATAGGGCCAGTCGAGGACGTCGGAGCGCAGGCCGGGCATCTGCGCGCGGTCGGCCAGCGTGACGAACTCGACGTACTTCGCGTTGCCGGTGGGTTCGACCCGCCGCACGAGTTCGGCCAGCGGGAACCCCGCCCAGGGAATGACCATCGACCATCCCTCGACGCAGCGCATCCGGTAGACGCGCTCCTCGATCGGGGCCATCGCCAGCAGCTCCTCGATGCCGAAGACCTTCGGACGCCGGACCTCGCCCTCGACCGCGACCGTCCAGGGCTGGGTCTTCAGCGTGCCGGCATACCGGGCGGGATCACCTTTGTCGGTCCCGAACTCGTAGAAGTTGTTGTAGCCGGTGACGTCCCGGTACGGCGTGGGCTTCTCGAGGGTGGAGTGCGGCCCGGGCCGGGTTTCGAGCCTCGGGCCGCCGCTGCCCTCGCGCGGGGCGGCCGAGAGGCCCGCCCGGGGCGACAGAGCCAGCCCGGCGGCCGCCAGGCCCAGCAGGCGGCGCCTGCCCGCGTAGACCGCGCGGGGCGTGATCTCGGAAGGAAGGGGATCGGAAGCGTGGCGGTTGCGCAGAAGCATGCGTGACATCCCCTGAAGAATGCCCTTGGGTCGGCGCCGGAGCGCCGATCTTACCGGGTCGCGCCGCGACCCGCGATGCGGGGCGCCGCTGCTGCGGCGCCCACCGTGCTCAGCGCAGGCCGGCGATGTACTCCGAGACCGCCTTGATCTCGACGTCGGACAGGCGCGCAGAGATGTCGGTCATCTGGGCGCTGTTCTTGCGCAGCCCCTGGCGGAAGGCGACCAGCTGCGAATCGGTGTACTCGGCGTACTGGCCTGCCAGACGCGGATACTGGGACGGAATTCCCGCCCCGTTGGGGCTGTGGCAGCCCGCGCATGCCGGCACGTTCTTGGCCGGGATGCCGCCGCGGTAGATCTTCTGGCCGAGCTCGACGACGTCCTTGTTCGAGGCCGCCGCGGGCTTCAGCGCCTTCTTCGACAGGTAGGCGGACACGTTGCGCATGTCCTCGTCGGACAGGCCCGCGGCGAACCCGGCCATGATGGCGTTGGCGCGCGCCGCCTCCTTCGCACCCTGCTTGACCCTGAAGTCCATCAGCTGCTTGTAGAGGTAGTCGGCGTGCTGGCCGGCGAGGTTGGGATTGGCAGGAGTGGGGCTGTTGCCGTCCGCCCCGTGGCAGGCGGCGCAGACCTGCGATGCGACCGCCTCGCCCTTGGCGAGATCGACCTTCGCCGGGCCGGACTGCGCATGCGCGCCGGACGCTGCCAACACCAGGGCAAGCGCCGCCGCGCGCACCGAACCCGAACCGAAATGCACTGTTGCCTTCATCGCGCTCTCACAGCCTGTATGGGTCACGTAAACTTCCGATTCTACAATAGCGAGCCGTCGCGACCAACGCGACGTGCGCGAAATGCCAGCCCTGCCCTCAGCCCGATTCCACACCACCGTCGCCCACCTCCGGCAGCTGCCGCGGGAGGGCCTGCCCGAGGTGGCCTTCATCGGCCGCTCGAACGCAGGCAAGTCCTCTGCGATCAACGCATTATGCAGGCGCCGGCGCCTGGCCTTCTCGAGCAGCACTCCAGGCCGGACCCAGGCGCTCAACTACTACGCCGTGGGCCGCGAGACGGAGCCGCCCGAGGGCTTCCTGGTCGACATGCCCGGCTACGGCTATGCCCAGGCGCCCGGCGAGGTCCGCCGGGCCTGGGACGTGCTGGCGGGCAACTACCTGCGCGACCGTCCCCCGCTGTGCGCTGCGGTGCTGATGATCGACATCCGCCGTCTGTTCACCGATCTCGACCGGCGCATGCTCGGCTGGCTGCCGGCGCGCCTGCCGCTGCTGGTGCTGCTCACCAAGTGCGACAAGTTCGGAACCGCGCAGCAGACCGCTGCCCGGCGCGCCGCGCTCGCCGAGCTCGCCGAGCAGCACGGCCGGCCGGACGCCGCCGTCGTGCTGTTCTCCGCAGAAAACCGCAAGGGCGTCGACGAGGCCCGCGCCATCATCGAGCAATGGCTGGAGGCCGCCGCCGAGACCTCATCAACGCAACCTCAACCCCCGGAGGGTCCCACCGATGAACCCCGCTGACCCCGGCTCCGCCGCCCGCTTCCCCGCGATCCGCATGCGGCGGATGCGCCGCCAGGACTTCTCGCGCCGGATGATGCGCGAGAACAGCCTCTCGCCGGACAACCTCATCTACCCGGTCTTCGTGACGGACGGCAGCGGCCAGCGCCAGCCGGTGCCATCGATGCCCGGCGTCGAGCGGCTGAGCCCCGACCTGCTGTTCGGCGTCGCCGAACAGTGCCTGGAGCTCGGGGTGCCCGTGCTCGCGCTGTTCCCTGTCATCGACCCGGCCCTCAAGACGCCCGATGGCATCGCTGCCACCGATCCCGAGGGCCTGGTGCCCCGCACGGTGCGCGCGCTCAAGCAGCGCTTCCCCGAGCTCGGGGTGCTGTGCGACGTGGCGCTCGACCCCTACACCAGCCACGGCCAGGACGGCGTCATCGACGACACGGGCCACGTGATCAACGACGTCACGGTGCCCATCCTCGTGCGCCAGGCGCTGGTGCAGGCCGCAGCCGGCGTCGACATCGTGGCGCCGTCCGACATGATGGACGGACGGATCGGCGCGATCCGCGCGGCGCTGGAGGCCGACGGCCACATCCACACGCGGATCATGGCCTACAGCGCGAAGTTCGCATCCGCCTACTACGGCCCGTTCCGGGATGCGGTCGGTTCCGCGGGCAACCTGGGCAAGGGCGACAAGAAGACCTACCAGATGGACCCGGCGAACTCGGACGAGGCGCTTCGCGAGGTGGCGCTCGACCTTCAGGAGGGGGCCGACATGGTGATGGTCAAGCCCGGCATGCCCTACCTGGACGTTCTGCGCAGGGTGAAGGACACCTTCCGGGTACCCACCTACGTCTACCAGGTCAGCGGCGAGTACGCGATGCTCAAGGCCGCCGCGCAGAACGGCTGGCTGGACGAGCGCGCGGTGGTGCTCGAGTCGCTGCTCGCGATGCGCCGCGCCGGGGCGGACGGCATCCTCACCTACTTCTCCCTGGATGCCGCGCGCTGGCTGCGCGAGGCGCGGGGCTGAGGGGCGGCGCGGACTCCCCGATGCAGTTCCTGTCGATCCATGATGGCGTCGCCCGGCCGCTGGATGCGGCGCCCGGAAGCCTCGCGCCCGGCGAGCTGCTGTGGATCGACTGCCGCTACGAGGAGGCCCGCGCCTGGGTCGCCGACGCCCAGCGGCTCACCGGCACCTTCGTGTTCGAAGACCACCTGCTGGACGCCGAGAATCCGGCCCATCCCTCGTACTTCGACTCCACCCAGGACTACGAGCTGATCGTCTTCCGCGGGCTGGCCCTGCACTCGCCGGGCGAGGAGAGGGCGGAGGACGAGGGCCCGACCAGGGTGCGCACCCGACCGACCGTCTTCTTCCTCCTGCCCGGCTGCCTGGTTACCGTGCGCGCGCCGGACAGCCGCACGGTGCCGGCGCTGCGCGAACGGCTGATCAACTCCGCCCCGGGCCGCCAGCGCCTGCCCGACAGCCCCGAGGCGCTGATGCTGCGGCTGCTCAACAGCATGGTCGACCGCTACCTGGAACTCCGCCAGCCGCTGACCTCGCAGCTGGAGCGCTGGCAGCGCAGGCTGCTCGACCCCCGCCGGCCCTTCCGGGACTGGTACCTGCTGCTCGAGGCGCGCGGCGAACTACGCAAGCTGGAGCAGCTCTGCGAAGAGCAGCTCGACGCCCTCCAGGAATGGCTGGACGAGCGTCTCGAGCTCGCCCCCCAGGAGAATGGCCAGCTCGCCGCCTCCGCGCCCGGGCCGCTTTCGGACGCGCTGCAGGTGCGCGCAAACGACGTCGTCAGCCACATCCAGCGGGTGCATGCCCATTCGCGGCGGCTGCAGGATTCGCTCGAGTCGGCGATCCAGCTGCACTTCTCTTCGACTGCGCACCGCACCAACGAGATCATGCGCACGCTGACGACGATCACGGCCATCTTCATGCCGCTGACGCTGATCACCGGCATCTTCGGGATGAACTTCGAGTTCATTCCGGGGCTGCACGCGCGCGCGGGCTTCTGGATCGCGCTCGCCGCGATGGGCGCGATCGCGCTGCTGCTCGTGGCCGTGTTCCGGGCGCGCCGCTACCTGAGCGGCTCCGGCACTTGGCGCCGCGCCAGGACCGCGAAGCCGCGCAACGGCGAGGCAGCGAAACCGCGCGGCGTTTGACCCGGAAGCCGCGCTGCGGGCGGAGGCCCGGCTGGCGCCGAGCCAGCGCGCCCTGCCGACGCGCCCTGCCGACGCGCCCTGCCAACGCGCCCTGCCAACGCGCCCTGCCAACGCGCCCTGCCAACGCGCCCTGCCAACGCGCCCCGCCAACGCGTCCCGCCAGCTAGCGCGGCCAGCGCCGGGGCGCGCGCGTCTCGGCGATCACCCAGTCGGCATAGCCGGGCCAGCCGGCGTCCGGCCGCCAGGCGAGGATCTCCGGCACGTCGTAGGGGTGCAGCTCCTCGAGCCGGGCCTGCAGCGCCGGATAGCGATCGGCTGCCGTCTTGATCAGCAGCGGAACCTCCGCGGCCTCCTCCACCTCGCCCCGCCAGCGATAGACCGAGCGGCACGGAGCCATCATCGTGACACAGGCCGCAAGATGCTCGCCGACGAGCGCATCGGCGATCTCGCCGGCGGTTTCCTCGTCCGGCAAGGTGGTGAACACCACGAGCACCGAGTTCGGGGGTGGAATGCGCACCGGCTCCGGCACCGGCAGCGGCGCCCTGCGATCCGGTTCGGACTGGTCTGCCATGGTCTCTCCGCTTTGGGCTTGTCCTGGACTGCCGCGCGCGCTCAGGCGACGAAGCGGCGGCGCGTCAGCGCCATCGCCAGGCGAAAGCCGATCAGCGCATAGGCGAGCAGAAGCGCGATCGGCCAGAAAGGCTCCTCCGGCAGGCGCCCGAGCACCAGCGGACGCGCCAGTTCCACCGCTGCGGCCAGCGGCAGCACCGAAGCCACCGGCGAAAGCCAGTCGGGCAGGCGATCCACCGGGTAGTACACGCCGGACAGGAACACCATCGGCGTCATCACGAGGGTGAAGTAGTAGGTGAAGAAGTCGTAGCCCCGCGCGAGCGCGTTGAAGCACAGTCCGATCGCGGAGAAGGCGAGCCCGGTCAGCGCCACCACCGGGATGACGGCAAGCAGCAGCGGCTCGCGCGAGATGCCCAGCGCGAACACCACCGCGACGATCGCCACGCCCGAGAACACCGCCTTGCTCGCCGCCCAAAGCCATTCGGCGGCGAGGACGTCCTCGAGACGCAGCGGCGCGTTGAGGATGGACTCCCAGGTCCGCTGCACGTGCATCCGCGAGAAGGCCGAGTAGAGCGACTCGAAGCTGGCGGCCATCGCCGTGCTCATGCACACCGAGCCCGCCGCAAGGAACACGATGTAGTCGACGCCGCCGACCTGCGGCAGCAGGCTGCCCAGCCCGTAGCCGAAGGCGACCAGCGTGATCAGCGGCTCGGCGACGTTGCCCAGCACGCTCGCTACCGCCAGCTTGCGCCAGACCAGGAGGTTGCGGCGGTAGACCGGGACGAAGCGCAGCCAGCCGGGCCGCGACGGTTGCAGTGCGCTCATCGATCACGCCCGATGCGGATTGCGTTCATGGGCTCAGTCCCTGAGCTCGCGGCCGGTGAGCTTGAGGAAGACGTCCTCGAGGTTGGCTCGGCGCTGGACGCAGCGCAGTCCCGCGCTCTCCGCGTCCTCCACCAACGGCCCGGCGTCGGCGCAGTAGGCGAACGCAGTCTCGCCGACCAGCTCGACCCGCGCGGCCGCCCCGCCGGACCGGGCACGCCCGGCCCAGGCCTCGGCGCCGTCCCCCGTCACCTCGACGACGTGCGGCTCGATCTCGCGCCGGATCAGCTCGAGCGGGCTGCCCTCCGCCACCAGCCGGCCATGGTCGACCACGATCAGCCGGTCGCACAGCCGCTCCGCCTCTTCCATGAAGTGCGTCGTCAGCACGATGGTCTTGCCCTGAGCGAGCAGCCGCTTCAGGCGGTCCCAGACCAGGTGGCGCGCCTGCGGATCGAGGCCGGTGGTGGGCTCGTCGAGGAACAGCACCTCGGGGTCGTTGACCAGCGCCCGAGCGATCGACAGCCGGCGTTTCATCCCCCCGGAGAGCGAGGCGATCGTCGAGGCGCCGCGCTGCCCCAGGCCGGCGAACTCCAGCAGGCCCGGCAGCCGCTCCTCGAGCTCCCTGCCCCCCAGCCCGAAATAGCGCCCGTAGACCCGAAGGTTCTCGACGACCGTGAAATCGGGATCCAGGGAATCCGCCTGGGGAACGACGCCGACCCGCCTCCGCGCCTCGAGCGCCTGCGCGGGGATCGGCAGGCCCACGAGCCCGATCTCGCCGCCATCGGGCGCAAGAAGGCCCAGCAGCAGCTTGAGCGTGGTGCTCTTGCCCGCGCCATTTGGACCCAGCAGTCCGAAGCACTCGCCCCGGCGCACAGTGAAGCCCAGCCCGTCGACGGCAGTGAAGCCGCCGAAACGCTTGACCAGCTGACGCACCGAGAGCACCGCATCCGGCGAAGCCTGCACCTGCACTGCGCGCATTGCCGATCCGATCAGCCCGAAACGATTCGGGCGCCCGCGCCGCGCATACGCGACGGGGACGCCCGGAGAAGACCGATGTCCCCGCGGTCGCCCGCGGGGAAATCCGTCAGCCGGCTGCCTGTCCGCCTTCGGCGGCTTCACCCGCCTCCGGCCGGTCCATCAGCTCGATCAGCGCCATCGGCGCATTGTCGCCGACGCGGAAACCGAACTTCAGGATCCTCAGGTAGCCGCCATTGCGGCTCGCAAAGCGCGGGCCGAGCTGGTCGAACACCTTGACGACCATCTCGCGATCGCGCAGGCGATCGAAGGCGAGGCGGCGATTGGCGAGCGAAGGCTTCTTGCCCAGGGTGATGATCGGCTCGACCACACGCCGCAGCTCCTTGGCCTTGGGCAGCGTGGTCTTGATCACCTCGTGGCGCAGCAGCGCGTTGCACATGTTGCGCAGCATCGCTTCGCGATGCGCGCTGGTCCGGTTCAGTTTCCGGAGTCCGTGACGATGACGCATGTTCCTGTCCTCGTGTCCGTGTATCTATGAGTGACGATCAGGGGCGCTCGAGGCCGGCCGGAGGCCAGTTCTCGAGCTTCATTCCCAGCGTCAGCCCGCGCGACGCCAGCACTTCCTTGATTTCGTTCAGCGACTTGCGACCGAGATTGGGCGTCTTGAGGAGCTCGTTCTCGGTGCGCTGGATCAGGTCGCCGATGTAGAAGATGTTCTCGGCCTTGAGGCAGTTGGCCGAACGCACCGTCAGTTCCAGGTCGTCGACCGGGCGCATCAGGATCGGATCGACCAGGGGCGCGCTCGGGCGCGGGCCCGCCGACGTGTCCTCGGGCGCGCCGCCTTCCAGCGCGGCGAACACCGAAAGCTGCTCGACCAGGATGCGGGCCGACTGGCGGACCGCTTCCTCGGGCGCGATCACGCCGTCGGTCTCGACGTCGATGATCAGCCGGTCAAGGTCGGTGCGCTGCTCGACGCGGGCGTTCTCGACCAGGTAGCTCACGCGGCGAACCGGCGAGAACGAAGCGTCCAGGACGATGCGGCCGATGGACTTCGTCGCTTCGTTCAGGCTGCGCACGTTGCCCGGCACGTAGCCGCGCCCGCGCTCGACCTTGATCTGCATCTCGAGGCTGCCGCCCTGGGTCAGCGTGGCGATCACGTGATCCGGGTTGATGACCTCGACATCGTGCGGGACGTCGATGTCCGCGGCGGTGACCGGCCCTGCGCCATCCTTGCGCAGCGTCAGGAACACCTCGTCGCGGTTGTGCAGCTTGAACACGACGCCCTTGAGGTTCAGGAGCAGGTCGACCACGTCCTCGCGGACGCCGTCGATCGTCGAGTACTCGTGCACCACACCCGTGATCTGCACCTCGGTCGGCGCATAGCCCACCATGGACGACAGCAGCACGCGACGCAGGGCGTTGCCCAGCGTGTGCCCGTAGCCGCGCTCGAACGGTTCCATGACGACGCGGGCGTGCGACGGGCCGACTTGCTCGACGTCGACGATCCGCGGCTTCAGCATGGCAGTCTGCATAGAGGGATCCCTTCGATTAACGCGAGTACAACTCGACGATCAGGCTCTCGTTGATATCTGCGGAGAGGTCGCTGCGATCCGGGACGGCCTTGAACACGCCCTCGGCCTTGTTCTTGTCGACCGAGACCCAGGCCGGCAGGCCGCCCTGCTCGGCCAGGTTCAGCGAATCCTGGATGCGGGCCTGTTTCTTCGACTTCTCGCGCACCGCGATGACGTCGTTGGGACGCACCATCGCCGACGGGATGTTGACGCACTGGCCGTTGACCAGGATCGCCTTGTGGCTCACCAGCTGGCGGGCCTCCGCGCGGGTCGAGCCGAAGCCCATGCGGTAGACGACGTTGTCCAGGCGGCACTCGAGCAGCTGCAGCAGCTTCTCGCCGGTGTTGCCGCGGCGCCGCGCGGCTTCCGCGAAGTAGCGGCGGAACTGGCGCTCGAGCACCCCGTACATCCGCTTGACCTTCTGCTTCTCGCGGAGCTGAAGGCCGTAGTCGGAAGTGCGCGCGCCCGAGGTGCGGCCATGCTGGCCTGGCTTGCTGTCCAGCTTGCATTTGCTGTCCAGCGAGCGGCGGGCGCTCTTCAGGAAGAGGTCCGTGCCTTCACGGCGGGACAGTTTCGCTTTCGGTCCGATGTAACGTGCCACGTTGGTTCCTTCATGAATACGCGCAGGCGCCGGGCGACGCCTCCGCGGTTAGTCTGTCTCCAGTACCGGAAACCGCGCGCGTGATGCCGCGGTCGACAGACAGTGGGCTTATCTGCCCGGAGTTCGCGCGGCGCCGCAAACGCGGCGGACGCGCAGGCTGCCGGGCGGCAGCCTGAAAGACTGCGTCAGATGCGACGCTTCTTCGGCGGACGGCAGCCGTTGTGCGGCACCGGGGTCACGTCCTGGATCTGGAGGATCTTGATGCCGAGCGCATTCAGCGCGCGCACCGAGGACTCGCGGCCGGGGCCGGGGCCGCGGATCTGCACCTCGAGGTTCTTGATCCCGCATTCCTGTGCCGCGCGCCCTGCGGTCTCGGCCGCAACCTGCGCCGCGAACGGCGTGGATTTGCGCGAGCCCTTGAAACCGGCGCCACCCGACGAGGCCCACGACAGGGCGTTGCCCTGGCGGTCGGTGATCGTGATGATCGTGTTGTTGAACGACGCGTGAACGTGCGCGATGCCGTCGGAAACGTTCTTCCGCGACTTCTTGCGCGCCCGCGATGCGGCGGCGGCAGCAGCTGCCGATTGCCCTTTGGTTGCCATGTGTCAGGAGCCTCCGATTACTTCTTCAGTTGCACGCCGGCCTTGCGCGGACCCTTGCGGGTGCGTGCATTGGTGCGCGTGCGCTGGCCGCGGACCGGCAGGCCACGACGGTGACGCAGGCCGCGGTAGCAGCCCAGGTCCATCAGGCGCTTGATCGACATCGACACCTCGCGGCGCAGATCGCCCTCGATGGTGAAGCGCGAAATCTGGTCGCGGATGCGCTCCATCTCGGCGTCGTTCAGGTCCTTCACCTTCTTGTCGAAGGGAATGCCCGCCGCCTCGCAGATTTCGCGCGCGCGCGTGCGCCCGATGCCATAGATTGCCGTCAGCCCGATCTCGGTGTGCTGACGGTCCGGGACGTTGATACCCGCAATACGTGCCATGCTCGTTCCTCTATCAACCCTGGCGCTGCTTGTGGCGCGGATCAGTGCAGATCACGCGAACCACACCGTGGCGCTTGATCACCTTGCAGTTGCGGCAGATCTTCTTCACAGATGCCATGACTTTCATGCTTCACCTCGAGCGAGAAATTGTCGCGGGCCTATTTCGCCCTGAATACGATGCGCGCCCGCGACAGATCGTAAGGCGTGAGTTCCACCGTAACCTTGTCCCCCGGGAGGATCCGGATGTAGTGCATCCGCATCTTCCCGGAAATATGCCCGAGCACCACGTGCCCGTTTTCCAGCTTCACGCGAAAAGTCGCGTTCGGGAGGTTCTCGATGACCTCCCCCTGCATCTGAATGACGTCTTCCTTGCTCGTGTACCCGCCAGAGCTGGAATCCCTCTTCCTTGCAACCGGTCTTGATCGTCGTGCCATGCCTGTCCGGGCTCAAGCGCCCAAGCCCTTCGTGTTGGCTTTCTTCAGCAGGCTTTCGTACTGATGAGACATCACGTAGGCCTGGACCTGGGACATGAAATCCATCGTCACGACGACGATGATCAGCAGCGACGTTCCACCGAAGTAGAACGGCACATTCCACTTGAGCACCAGCAGCTCCGGCAGCAGGCACACCAGCGTGATGTAGATCGCACCCACCAGCGTCAGCCGCATCAGGATCCGGTCGATGTAGCGCGCCGTCTGCTCCCCCGGGCGAATCCCCGGAACGAAACCACCGCTCTTCTTCAGGTTGTCGGCGGTGTCCCGGCTGTTGAACACCAGCGCCGTGTAGAAGAAGCAGAAGAAAATGATCGCCGCCGCGTACAGCAGGATGTAGACCGGCTGACCCGGCGACAGCGTCGCCGCGACGTCCTTCATCCAGCGAACCGCGACGTTGCCGCTGTCGCCCGACGTGAACCACTGTGCAAGCGTCGCCGGGAACAGGATGATCGACGATGCGAAGATCGGCGGAATCACCCCGGCCATGTTCAGCTTGAGCGGCAGGTGCGAGGTCTGGCCGCCATAAACGCGGTTGCCGACCTGGCGCTTCGCGTAGTTGACGGTGATCTTGCGCTGGCCGCGCTCGACGAACACCACCGCCGCGGTCACCACCACCACCAGCACCACGATCAGCAGCGCGATGAAGGCGCTCATCGAACCCGTGCGGACCAGCTCGCCCATTCCCGCCAGCGCGCTGGGCAGCCCGGCGACGATGCCCGCGAAGATGATGATCGAGATGCCGTTGCCAAGCCCGCGCTCGGTGATCTGCTCGCCGAGCCACATCAGGAACATCGTGCCGGTCACCAGCGACACCGCGGCCGTGAAGCGGAACTGCAGGCCGGGATCGAGGACCAGCCCGGGCTGCGACTCGAGCGCCACCGCGATGCCGACCGCCTGGAAGGTCGCCAGGCCCACCGTGAACCAGCGCGTGTACTTGGTGATCGTGCGCCGGCCAGCCTCGCCTTCCTTCTTCAGCGCCTCGAGCTGCGGCACCACCACGGTGAGCAGCTGCATGATGATCGACGCCGAGATGTACGGCATGATCCCCAGCGCGAACACCGTGAAGCGCGACAGCGCGCCTCCCGAGAACATGTTGAACATGCCCAGGATGCCGCCCTGCTGCCCCTTGAAGAGCTGCGCGAGCTGGTCGGGGTCGATGCCCGGCACCGGAATGTGCGCGCCGATGCGGTACACCACCAGAGCGAGCAGCAGGAACCACAGCCGGCGCTTCAGATCACCGAACTTGCCCGACTTCGCCAGAGCTGCAGGTTGCGTTGCCACTCGCCTATCGCCTGTATCGATCGATTGCCGTCAGCCGGGAGCGCGCCGCGCTCAGGCCAGCGAGCCGCCGGCCGCCTCGATCGCCGCTTTCGCGCCTTTCGTGGCCAGCACGCCCTTCAGCGAAACCTTCCGCGTCAGCTCGCCCGACAGGATCACCTTCGCGGCCTTGGCCAGCTGGGGCACGATCCGCGCCTGCTTGAGCGCGAGCAGATCGATCTCGGCCGCCTCGAGACGCTCGAGATCCGACAGGCGGATCTCGACGGTGTCGCCAGCCGTCATCGACTTGAAGCCGCGCTTCGGGAGGCGGCGCTGCAGGGGCATCTGACCGCCCTCGAAGCCGACCTTGTGGAAGCCGCCGGAACGCGACTTCTGCCCCTTGTGACCGCGACCCGCCGTCTTGCCCAGGCCGGAGCCGATGCCCCGACCGACGCGCTTGCGCGCGTGCTTGCTGCCCTCGGCGGGCTTCAATCCGTTCAATCGCATGGCCATCTCCGACATCACTCGACCCGCACCAGGTACGAAACCTTGTTGATCATGCCGCGCACCGCGGGCGTGTCCTCCAGCTCGCGGGTCTGGTTGATCTTCTTGAGACCGAGGCCCAGGACCGTGGCGCGGTGCGAATCACGCGTCCCGATCGGGCTCCTGACCAGCTTTACCTTCAGCGTCTTCTTGCTCATCACCTTCTCCGAACGCCCGGAACGGCCGAGGCCGCACCGGAATCCGCGGCCTCTCAGCCGAAGAGCTCCTCGACCGTCTTGCCGCGCTTCGCAGCGATCTCGGACGGGGTGTTCATGTTGGCCAGCGCGTTCAGCGTCGCGCGGACCAGGTTGTACGGATTGCTCGAGCCGTGGCTCTTCGCGACGATGTTGGTCACCCCCATCACCTCGAAGATCGCCCGCATCGGACCGCCCGCGATGATGCCTGTGCCGTCCGGCGCCGGCGCCAGGAACACGTTGGCGGCGCCGTGGCGGCCGTACACCGTGTGCTGGACCGTGCCCGAGCGCAGGCTCACCTTGAACATCTTGCGGCGCGCCTCGTCCATCGCCTTCTGGACAGCGACCGGCACTTCACGCGCCTTGCCCTTGCCCATCCCGATGCGCCCGTCGCCGTCGCCGACCACGGTCAGCGCCGCGAAGCCGAGGATTCGTCCGCCCTTGACGACCTTGGTCACGCGATTGACCGCGATCATCTTTTCCTTCAAACCGTCGTCGCGATCCTCGCCGCCGACCCTTGCCTGGATTTTCGCCATGTTCGTTCCCTGTCCGTCAGAACTTCAGGCCGGCTTCGCGCGCAGCCTCGGCCAGCGCCTTCACACGGCCGTGGTACCGGTAACCGGCACGATCGAAGGCCACGCTTTCGACGCCCGCCTTCAGGGCCTTTTCGGCAATGCGCTTGCCCACCGCGGCCGCTGCCTCGGTGTTGCCGCCCTTGCCGCCGAGCTGCGTGCGAACCTCCGCCTCCACCGTCGAGGCCGAGACGATCACATTCCCGCCGGTGGCGTCGATGATGTTCGCGTAGATATGAGTGTTCGTCCGGAACACCGTCAGCCGACCCACCCGCAGCTCGCGGATCTTGAGCCGCGTCTGACGGGCACGGCGCAAACGAGCCTGTTTCTTGTCCATCGCCTGTAGTCCTGTGCTTGTAAGCGGCCGGCTTACTTCTTCTTGACTTCCTTGAGCGCGACCACTTCGTCGGAGTAGCGCACCCCCTTGCCCTTGTACGGCTCGGGCGGACGGTAACCGCGGATTTCCGCTGCCACCTGGCCGACGCGCTGGCGGTCGGCCCCCTTGATCACGATCTCGGTCTGCGTCGGGCACTCGGCCTTCACGCCCTCGGGCAGCTGATACACCACCGGATGCGAGAAACCGAGCGACAGGTTCAGGCTGTTGCCCTGCGCCTGCGCGCGATAGCCCGTGCCGACCAGGTTGAGCTTGCGCTCGAACCCCTTCGACACGCCGTGGACCATGTTGGCCACGAGCGCCCGGAAGGTGCCGCTCAGCGCCACCGCCGAGCGGCTCTCGTCCGCGGCGGAGAAAGTCAGCGAACTGCCGTCGCGCTCGATGCGCACCAGCGGGTTCACCTTCTGCACCAGCGTCGCCAGCGGCCCCTTGACCGTGATGGACCCTTCGGCAATCTGGACATCGATCCCGGCGGACAGCTCCACCGGCATGCGTGCAACTCGGGACATCTTCGACTCCTTAGGCGACGTAGCCGATGACTTCGCCGCCCACGCCGTTGGCGCGCGCACGGCGATCGGTCATCACGCCCTGCGAAGTCGTCACGATGGCCACGCCAAGCCCGTTCATCACCTGCGGCAGCGAGTGACGGTCCTTGTAGATACGCAGCCCGGGGCGCGAAACGCGCTCGATGCGCTCGATTACCGGACGGCCGGCGTAATACTTCAGCTGGACCTCGAGTTCCGCCTTGGCACCCTCGGCCTTCACCGCAAAGCCTTCGATGTAGCCCTCGTCCTTCAGGACCTGGGCAATCGCCACCTTAAGCTTCGACGACGGCATCGACACTGCCTCTTTCTCCACGCGCTGGCCGTTGCGGATGCGCGTGAACATGTCGGCGATCGGATCGCTCATGCTCATGTTGAATTCCTCGTTACCAGCTGGCCTTGGCGATGCCCGGCACATCGCCGCGCATTGCCGCCTCGCGCAGCTTGTTGCGCCCCAGCCCGAACTTGCGATAGGTGCCGCGCGGGCGACCGGTCAGTTCGCAGCGATTGCGAAGACGGACAGGGCTGGAGTCGCGCGGAAGCGCCTGCAGCTTCAGGCGCGCCTGGTAGCGTTCCTCTTCCGATCGCGACTGGTCGCCGATCACTTCCTGCAGTTCGGCACGCTTGCGCGCGAACTTCTTCACCATCGCCTCGCGCTTGAGCTCGCGGTTGATGAGCGAGAGTTTGGCCATTGAATAACCCTCAGTTGCGGAACGGGAAGCGGTACGCGGCCAGCAGGGCCTTCGCTTCGTCGTCGGTTTTGGCGGTGGTCGTGATGCTGATGTTCATGCCGCGCAGCGCATCGACCTTGTCGTACTCGATCTCGGGGAAGATGATCTGCTCTTTCACACCGATGTTGTAGTTCCCGCGCCCGTCGAAGGCCTTGCCCGAAATGCCGCGGAAATCGCGGACGCGGGGCAGCGCCACCGTCACCAGGCGGTCGAGGAACTCGTACATGCGGGTGCCGCGCAGCGTCACCATGCAGCCGATCGGGTAGCCCTCGCGGATCTTGAAGCCCGCGATCGGCTTGCGGGCCTTCGTCACCACGGGCTTCTGCCCGGCGATCTTGGTCATGTCGCCCACGGCGTGATCCATGACCTTCTTGTCGGCCACCGCCTCCGATACGCCCATGTTGAGCGTGATCTTGGTGATGCGCGGCACTTCCATCACCGACTTGTACCCGAACTTGGCCATCAGGTCGGCGACGATCTTCTCGCGGTATTGCTGTTGCAGGCGAGCCATGTCAGTTATCCCTTAAGCATCGCGCAGGCTTCAAGCCTTCACGATCTCGTCGTTGGACTTGAAGAAGCGGACCTTCTCCCCGTCCTCGAGCGTCCTGATGCCCACCCGATCGCCCTTGCCGGTGGCCGGATTGAACAGCATCACGTTCGACTGGTCGATCGGCATGGTCTTTTCGACGATGCCGCCGGTCAGCCCCTTCATCGGGTTCGGGCGCTGGTTCTTCTTCACCAGGTTCACGCCCTCCACCAGCAGGTGCGTCTCGTCGACGCGCCCGAGCACGGTGCCGCGCTTGCCCTTGTCGCGACCTGCGATGACGATCACGTCGTCACCCTTGCGGATTTTCTGCATCGAAGCCCCCGCTTACAGAACTTCAGGCGCGAGCGAGACGATCTTCATGAATCGCTCGGTGCGCAGCTCACGCGTGACCGGCCCGAAGATGCGGGTGCCGATCGGCTCGAGCTTGTTGTTGAGGAGGACGGCGGCGTTGTTGTCGAACTTGACCAGCGAACCGTCCTGGCGGCGCACGCCCTTGGCGGTGCGCACGACAACGGCCGCATAGATCTCGCCCTTCTTGACGCGACCGCGGGGCTGGGCCTCCTTGACGCTCACCTTGATGATGTCGCCAATGCCGGCATAGCGGCGCTTGGAGCCGCCCAACACCTTGATACACATCACTGAACGCGCGCCGGTGTTGTCGGCGACGTCCAACGTCGACTGCATCTGAATCATCGCTAATTCCGTCCCAACTTAATCCGCCTGCGCCGCCCCGGGCACAGCGCCCGGCGCATCCGCATTCGCGGTCAGTCTTGGTCCCGTTATCGGGTTGAGTTCCGGCTCGCTGCGACGCTGGGTCGTTCGCAATACCGGAAGCAGAAGAGTATAACCTGTTTTCCAGCTACACCGCAAGCGCAGGCGGAAAAAAACCGCCTGCACCCCGCCGTCAGAGGACGGCGGCCTGGACGAGGCGGGTCACCCGCCAGGACTTCGTCTTGGAGATCGGCCGGCCTTCGGCGATCTCGACCGTGTCGCCCTCGTTGAGCGGCGTATCGGCGTGCGCATGGTACTTCGTGCTCTTGACGATGTACTTGCCGTAGATCGAATGCTGGACCTTGCGCTCGACGAGCACGGTCACGGTCTTCTGCATCTTGTTGCTGACCACGCGGCCGACCAGCGTACGCTTGGCAACGGTCTTGGTGTCGGCTTCGGTCATTTCGCTGCCGCCTTCTGGTTGAGCACGGTGCGCACCCGCGCGATGTCGCGGCGGGTCTTGCGCAGCTGGCTGATGTTCGACAGTTGCTGGGTCGCATGCTGCATGCGCAGCGAGAAGTGCGCCCGCAGCAGTTCGGCGAGCTCCTTGGTCAGCGCCTCGGTATCCTTGGCGCGCAGTTCGGTGGCTTTCATCTGTGCCCTCGTATCGTTCCGCCGGCGCCGCTTCAGGCGCCGACCATGCGGCTGACGAAGACGGTGCCGATCGGCAGCTTGGCCGCCGCGAGCGCGAAGGCCTCGCGGGCCAGCGCCTCGTTCACACCGTCCATCTCGTACAGCACCTTGCCGGGCTGGATCTCGGCGACGTAGAACTCCACGCTGCCCTTTCCACTGCCCATGCGGACCTCGGCCGGTTTCTTCGAAATCGGCTTGTCCGGAAAGATCCGGATCCAGATCCGGCCGCCGCGCTTGATGTGACGGGTCATCGCACGACGAGCCGCCTCGATCTGGCGCGCCGTCAGGCGGCCGCGACCGGTCGCCTTAAGGCCGAATTCACCGAATGCCACCGAAGCGCCGCGGGTCGCGAGACCCTTGTTGCGGCCCTTCTGTTCCTTACGATACTTGCGTCGAGCTGGTTGAAGCATTGCTCACTCCTTCATTCGCCAGCTTTGTTCTCGGCCGGCGCAGCACCGGTCGACGGTCCGGCAGCCTTGCGCACGCGCTTGACCGCACCCTTGGGCGCGTCCTCGGCTCCGGCACTCTTCTCGGGGGCGTCCTTGCCCTCGGCTTCGCCATCGGCGCGCCGGCGGGGACCGCCCGGCCTGCCGCCAGGCCCCGGACGACCAGGGGCACGGCGACCGCGACGGTCATCACGCTCCGGCATGGCCTCTTTCTCGGCACCCTGAGGGGCGTCGTTGCGGCCGAGCATGTCGCCCTTGTAGACCCAGACCTTGACACCGATGATGCCGTAGGTGGTCAGCGCCTCGGAAAAGCCGTAATCGATGTCCGCGCGCAGCGTGTGGAGCGGAACGCGGCCTTCGCGATACCACTCGACCCGGGCGATCTCAGCGCCGTTCAGGCGTCCCGAGCTCATGATCTTGATGCCCTGCGCGCCGAGCCGCATCGCGTTCTGCATCGCACGCTTCATTGCGCGACGGAACATGATCCGCTTGGCCAGCTGCTGGGTGATCGAGTCGGCGATCAGCTGCGCGTCGGTCTCGGGCTTTCGGATCTCCTCGATGTTGACGTGCACCGGCACGCCCATCAGCTTGGTGAGATCCGTCTTGAGCAGCTCGATGTCCTCGCCCTTCTTGCCGATGACGACACCGGGGCGCGCGGAGTAGATCGTGATGCGGGCGTTCTTGGCCGGACGCTCGATCAGCACGCGGCCGACCGATGCGTTCTTCAGCTTCCGGCGCAGGTACTCGCGAACACGAAGGTCTTCGTTGAGCATCTTCGGGAAGAGCCTGCTGTTGGCGTACCAGCGCGAGGCCCAGTTCCGGCTGACCGCAAGTCGGAACCCGATCGGGTGAATTTTCTGTCCCATGATTTCCTTCCGATCGCCCTTAGTTGCCGACCTTGACGTAGATGTGGCAGGTCTGCTTCTCGATCTTGCAGCCGCGGCCCTTGGCCCGCGCCTGGAAGCGCTTGAGCGACGCGCCCTTCTCCACGTGGATGGTACGAACCTTGAGCTCGTCGATGTCGGCGCCGTCGTTGTGCTCGGCGTTGGCAATCGCCGACTCGAGCACTTTCTTCACGATCTTGGCAGCCTTCTTCGGCGAGAAGGTCAGGATGTTCAGGGCCTGCTCGACCGGCTTGCCCCGGACGAGGTCGGCAACGAGCCGCCCCTTCTGGGCCGACAGGCGGACCCCACGCAGCGATGCTTGAGTTTCCATCGTCTACCCCTTAGCGCCGAGATTTCTTGTCGGCGGCGTGTCCCTTGAACGTGCGGGTCAGCGCGAACTCGCCGAGCTTGTGCCCGACCATGTTCTCGTTGATGTACACGGGAACGTGCTGCTTGCCGTTGTGCACCGCGATCGTCAGCCCGATGAACTCGGGGATCACCGTGGAGCGACGCGACCAGGTCTTGATCGGCCGCTTGTCCTTGGTGGCAACCGCGGCGTCGATCTTGCGCAGCAGGTGGGCGTCGACGAACGGCCCTTTCTTTACTGAACGTGCCATAGCTTATTCGTCCTTCACCCGTTACTTGCGACCGCGCTTCTGCACGATCATCGTGTCAGTGCGCTTGTTGCGACGGGTCTTGAAACCCTTGGTCGGCGTGCCCCACGGCGAGACCGGATGGCCGCCGCCGTTCGAGCGACCGCCGTGCGGGTGGTCGACCGGGTTCATGCAGATGCCGCGAACGGTCGGACGGATGCCCCGCCAGCGATTCGCACCGGCCTTGCCGATGGTCCGCAGGCTGTGCTCGCCGTTGCCGACTTCGCCCAGCGTCGCACGGCACTCGATGTGCACCTTGCGGATCTCGCCGGAACGCAGGCGGACCTGCGCGTAGGTGCCTTCGCGGGCCAGCAGGCGGGCCGAAGCACCGGCCGAGCGCGCGATCTGCGCACCCTTGCCCGGGAGCATCTCGATCGCGTGGATCGTCGAACCGACCGGGATGTTGCGGATCGGCAGCGTGTTGCCCGCCCGGATCGGCGCCTCGGCGCCGCTCATCAGCGTCTCGCCGGCCGACACGCCGCGCGGCG
>JBKHVS010000010.1:0-30084 GCA_046569945.1 Gammaproteobacteria bacterium
CTGGAACAGCTGGTGCAGGTGGGCGCCGAGCGCCCCGGCGTCATGCGCCACCCGCATCGCCTCCTTCATCTGCCCCAGGATCTGCGGTTCGCCGATGACCATGGAATCGAGGCCCGCGGCCACGCGGAAAGCATGGCGGACCGCCTCGTCGCCGGGCAGCGCATACAGATGGGAGTCGAGCTGGCCGCCGGGCAGCCCCTGGCGGGTCGACAGCCATTCGGTGAGCGCGCTGCGCGCGTCGCCCGGCTCGGGCGTCGCACAGTAGATCTCGGTGCGGTTGCAGGTCGAGAGGATGGCCTGTTCGGGTACCAGGCGGCGCAGCCGGCTGCCGAGGTCCGCGAGCGCGTCGCGGATTCCGTCGCCCGGGAACGACACCTTCTCGCGCAGCGAAAGCGGCGCGGTGGCGTGGTTGAGTCCGAGCGTGAGGAGGTACATAACCGCTTGAATAAACGAGAGATTATACCGCCTGGCCCTTGCCGGGCACCGGACCGCGTTGCGCGCGCCCGCGCCGCGGCGCAGGCGCCGGCGCGGCGGCATCACCGTTGGCCGCAAGGAACAGCCGGTAGGCCGGATGCTGCGTCTCGTCCCAGTAACGGTAACCGAGGGTGGCCAGGAAGGCCTTGAACTCGCGCTTGTCCTCCGGCGGCACCTGCATTCCGACCAGGATGCGGCCGTAGTCGGCGCCGTGATTCCGGTAGTGGAACAGCGAGATGTTCCAGTCCGGATCCATGCTCGACAGGAAGCGCATCAGCGCGCCGGGCCGCTCCGGGAACTCGAAGCGGTAAAGCACCTCGTCGCGGGCCAGCGCCGAATGGCCGCCGACCATGTGCCGGATGTGCAGCTTGCCGAGCTCGTCGTCGGTGAGGTCGAGGGTGGCGAAGCCCGCGCCCTCGAAGCCGGCGGCGATCGCCGCGCCCTCTGCGCGGTTGGCCACCTGGATGCCGACGAAGACGTGCGCCTGGCGGGCGTCGGCGATGCGGTAGTTGAACTCGGTGACGTTGCGCGGCCCGACCAGCTCGCAGAAACGGCGGAAGCTGCCGCGCTCCTCGGGGATGGTGACCGCGAAGACCGCCTCGCGCTGCTCGCCGATCTCGGCGCGCTCGGCGACGAAGCGCAGGCGGTCGAAGTTCATGTTGGCGCCCGAGGCCACCGCTACCAGCGTCTGGCCGCGGATGCCCTCGCGCTCGGCGTAGGCCTTGGCCCCGGCGATCGCCAGCGCGCCGGCGGGCTCGAGCACCGCGCGGGTGTCCTGGAACACGTCCTTGATCGCCGCGCACAGCGCGTCGGTGTCGACCAGGATCACCTCGTCGAGGTACTCCTTGCACAGCCGGTAGGTCTCCTCGCCGACCTTCTTCACCGCGGTGCCGTCCGAGAAGAGCCCCACGTCGTGCAGCTCGATCCTGCGCGAGGCGGCCAGCGAACGCGCCATCGCATCGGAGTCGGTGGTCTGGACGCCGATCACCTTCACCTCGGGGCGCACCTGCTTGACGTAGGCGGCGACGCCCGCCGCCAGCCCGCCGCCGCCGATCGACACGAAGATCGCGTGCAGCGGACCCTGGTGCTGGCGCAGGATCTCCATGCCGATCGTGCCCTGGCCCGCGATCACGTCCGGGTCGTCGAAGGGGTGGACGTAGGTGAGCCCCTGCGACTGCTGCAGTTCGGCGGCATGCGTCGCCGCGTCGCTGTAGGAGTCGCCGAAGAGCACCACCTCGCCGCCGCGCGCCCGCACGGCGCCGATCTTCAGCTGCGGCGTGGTCACCGGCATCACGATCACCGCGCGGCAGCCCAGCCGCCGGGCCGCCAGCGCCACGCCCTGCGCGTGGTTGCCGGCCGACGCCGCGATCACCCCGCGCGCGAGCTGCTCCTCGCTGAGGTGCGCCATCTTGTTGTAGGCGCCGCGCAGCTTGAAGGAGAACACCTGCTGCATGTCCTCGCGCTTGACCAGCAGCGTGTTGCCGATGCGCTGGCTGAGCTCCGGCGCGGGGTCCAGCGGCGTTTCCTCGGCGACGTCGTAGACGCGCGCGTTCAGGATGCGTTTCAGGTAGGTCGTCATCGATTCGTGGCGTCCGCAGCCCCTGGGCGGGGTGGCGTTCCGGGCGCATCTCCTGGGACGCGATTCTACGCGGGCATGCGCTGCTAGACTGCCGCCCGATGGAAGAGCTCGCCCACCGGCTGATCGAATGGTTCGCGCTGCCAGCCAACGGGCTGTCGTCGGTGTTCGTGATCGCCTTCATCTCGGCGACGCTGCTGCCGATGGGCTCCGAGCCGGCGGTCTTCGGCTTCGCCAAGCTGAACCCGGACCAGTTCTGGATCGTGGTGCTGGTCGCCACCGCCGGCAACACGCTGGGCGGCATCGTCGACTACTGGCTGGGCTGGGGAGCGCACGTCGCGGTCGGCAAGCACCGGGCGGCGCACATCCGCTGGCTGGAGCGCCTGGGGCCCAAGGCGATGTTCTTCTCCTGGCTGCCCGCGGTGGGCGACCCGCTGTGCGCGGTGGCCGGCTGGCTGCGCATGGCGTTCTGGCCCAGCGTCTTCTGGATGGCGGTGGGCAAGTTCCTGCGCTACACGACGATGACCGCGGCGCTGCTGTGGGTGCCGGACGACTGGTGGCGCTGGCTGTTCAGCCCCTTCGCAGGGGGCTGACCCCGGGCCGGGCCGAGGCTGCAGGCCCGCGTCGGGCCGGCTAGAATCCGTGGTTCCATGAATGCGCCCATCCCGGTTTCTGCGCTGCGCCCCGAGGCCGCGGCACCCGCTCGCCTGCGCGAGATTCCCTACAACTACACCTCGTTCTCCGATCGCGAGATCGTGATCAGGCTGCTGGGCGACGAGGCCTGGCGCATCCTGGACGAACTGCGCTCGGAGCGCCGCACCGGCCGTTCGGCGCGGATGCTGTTCGAGGTGCTGGGCGACCTGTGGGTGGTCCGGCGCAATCCCTACCTGCAGGACGACCTGATCGACAACCCGCGGCGCAGGCGTCTGCTGATCGAGGCGCTGCACCACCGGCTCGGCGAGATCGACCGCCGGCGCGAGCTCGACCTGGAGCAGGCGAGAGGCGAGGCCGCCTCGCAGTCCGGGGCCCGCAGCGAGCGGGTCACCCGGCTGGTGGCGCTGGCGCGCGATGCGGTCTCGGCCTTCGAGCGCGAGTTCGGCCAGGCCGACGGCCTGCGCCGCCGCGCGCTGCGGCTGCTGGCCAAGCACACCGACCGCGACAACATCAAGTTCGACGCCATGTCGCGCGTCTCGCACGTCACCGACGCCACCGACTGGCGCGTCGAGTATCCCTTCGTCGTGCTCACCCCCGACGCCGAGACCGAGATCGCGGGCCTCGTGGCGGGCTGCATCGAGCTGGGCCTCACCATCATCCCGCGCGGCGGCGGCACCGGCTACACCGGCGGCGCCGTGCCGCTGACCGCGCTGTCGGCGGTGATCAACACCGAGAAGCTCGAGCAACTGGGGCAGGTCGAGCAGACCGTGCTGCCCGGGCTCGCGGACCCGGCGCCGACGGTGTTCTCCGAGGCGGGCGTGGTCACCCGCCGGGTCACCGACGCCGCCGAGCGCGCCGGCCTGGTGTTCGCGGTGGACCCCACCTCGATCGACGCCTCCTGCGTCGGCGGCAACGTCGCGATGAACGCCGGCGGCAAGAAGGCCGTGCTCTGGGGCACCGCGCTCGACAACCTCGCCTGGTGGCGGATGGTCGACCCCGACGGCAACTGGCTCGAGGTCACCCGGCTCGCCCACAACCTCGGCAAGATCCACGAGGTGGACGTGGCCCGCTTCGAGCTGCGCTGGTTCGCGCCGGGCCAGCTCGGCGCCGACGGGAGCATGCGAGGCGAGCCGCTGCGGACGAAGCTGCTCGAGATCGAGGGCAGCCGTTTCCGCAAGTTGGGGCTGGGCAAGGACGTCACCGACAAGTTCCTGGCAGGGCTGCCGGGCGTGCAGAAGGAGGGCTGTGACGGCCTGATCACCTCGGCGCGCTGGGTGCTGCACCGGATGCCGAAGCATGTGCGCACCGTCTGCCTGGAGTTCTTCGGCCAGCCCAAGGATGCGGTGCCCTCGATCGTGGAGATCAAGGACTACCTGGACGGCCTGTCGAAGGCGTCGCCCGCCGCGGGCGCGCCGCGCGTGCTGCTCGCGGGCCTCGAGCACCTGGACGAACGCTACCTGCGCGCGGTGGGCTACACCACCAAGTCGCGCCGGGGCGGCCTGCCCAAGATGGTGCTGATCGGCGACATCGTCGGCGACGAGGACGAGGCCGTCGCGCGCGCCGCCTCGGAGGTCGTGCGCATCGCCAACAGCCGCGCCGGCGAGGGCTTCACTGCGGTCTCGCCCGAGGCGCGCAAGGCCTTCTGGGCCGACCGCTCCCGCACCGCCGCCATCGCCCGCCACACCAACGCCTTCAAGATCAACGAGGACGTGGTGATCCCGCTGCCGCGGATGGGCGAGTACACCGACGGCATCGAGCGCATCAACATCGAGCTCTCCACGCGCAACAAGCTGCGCCTGCTCGACGAGCTCGACGCCGTCCTCGCCGGCGACCTGCCGGCGGGCAAGCGCGGCGACGCCGATTCGGACCCGCGCGCGACCGGCGAACTGCTCGCCGAGCATCTCGGCGAGGCGCGGGCGCTGATCGCCCGCACCCGCGAGCGCTGGCAGTTCCTGCTCGACGAGATCGACCGCCCGCTGGCCGAGGCGATCGGGCGCTTCGGCGACGTGGGGCTGTCGCACCTGCTGGCCGATGCGCGCGCGCGCATCGATGCCGACGAGCGCGAGCGCGTGCCCGAGGAGCGGCGTGCGCGCCTGTTCCACATGCTGCAGGACCGCAGCATCCGCGTGTCCTGGAAGACGGAAGTGCGCGCGCCGCTGTGCGGCATCCTCCAGGGACAGCCCTTCGAGCCGCTGCTCAAGGCCTGCGACGAGACGCATCGCAGGGTGCTGCGCAGCCGGGTGTTCGTGGCGCTGCACATGCATGCCGGCGACGGCAACGTGCACACCAACATCCCGGTCAACTCCGACGACTACCCGATGCTCAAGGAGGCCGAGGCCGCGGTGGCGCGCATCATGGCGCTGGCCCGCTCGCTCGACGGCGTGATCTCAGGCGAGCACGGCATCGGCATCACCAAGCTCGAGTTCCTCGGCGAAGACGAGATCGCCGCGTTCCGCGACTACAAGGCGCGCATCGACCCCGAAGGCCGCTTCAACAAGGGCAAGCTGCTGCCCGGCGGCGACCTGCGCAATGCATACACGCCCAGCTTCGGGCTGATGGGCGCCGAGTCGCTGATCCTGCAGCAGTCGGACATCGGCTCGATCGCCGATTCGGTCAGCAACTGCCTGCGCTGCGGCAAGTGCAAGCCGGTGTGCGCCACGCACGTGCCGCGCGCCAACCTGCTCTACTCGCCACGCAACAAGATCCTGGCCACCTCGCTGCTGGTCGAGGCCTTCCTGTACGAGGAGCAGACCCGCCGCGGTGTCTCGATCCGGCACTGGGACGAGTTCTCCGACGTGGCCGACCACTGCACGGTCTGCCACAAGTGCCTGACCCCCTGCCCGGTGGACATCGACTTCGGCGACGTGTCGATGAACATGCGCAACCTGCTGCGCAAGATGGGCAAGAAGAAGTTCAACCCGGGCAACGCTGCTGCGATGTTCTTCCTGAACGCCACCGATCCGGACACCATCAACGCCACGCGCGCGGCGATGGTGGGCGTGGGCTACCGGGCGCAGCGCTTCGCCAACGACCTGCTCAAGCGCGTCGCCGGCGCGCAGACGCGCAAGCCTCCGGCCACGGTGGGCAAGGCGCCGCTGGCGTCGCCGCCGCTCAAGTCGCAGGTGATCCACTTCGTCAACAAGAAGATGCCGGGCAACCTGCCCAAGAAGACGGCCAGGGCGCTGCTCGACATCGAGGACCACCGCTACGTCCCGATCATCCGCGACCCCAAGGCCACCAGCGCGGACACCGAGGCGGTCTTCTATTTCCCGGGCTGCGGCTCGGAGCGCCTGTTCTCGCAGGTCGGGCTGGCCACGCAGGCGATGCTCTGGCACGTCGGCGTGCAGACGGTGCTGCCGCCGGGCTACCTGTGCTGCGGCTATCCGCAGCGCGGTTCCGGGCAGTTCGACCGCGCCGACAAGATCATCACCGACAACCGGGTGCTGTTCCACCGGCTCGCCACCACGCTGAACTACCTCGACATCCGCACCGTGGTGGTCAGCTGCGGCACCTGCTACGACCAGCTGGCCGGCTACGAGTTCGGGAAGATCTTCCCCGGCTGCCGCATCGTCGACATCCACGAGTACCTGATGGAGAAGGGCGTCAGGCTCGAGGGCGTCACCGGCGCGCGCTACATGTACCACGACCCCTGCCACAGCCCGATCAAGCAGTACCAGCCGCTCAACGTGGTCAACGCGCTGATGAACGAGTCGCTCAACGGCCGCATCGAGAAGAACGACCGCTGCTGCGGCGAGTCCGGCACGCTGGCCGTCAGCCGGCCGGACATCTCCACCCAGGTGCGCTTCCGCAAGGAGGAGGAGATGCGCCGCGGCGCCGACGCGCTGCGCGCCATCCCTGTGACCGGCGCCGACGGCAGCCAGTCGGCCTTCGAGGGCCCGGTGAAGGTGCTCACCTCCTGCCCGTCCTGCCTGCAGGGCATGTGGCGCTACTCCGAGGACGCCAAGGTCGACGCCGACTACGTCGTGATCGAGATCGCGCGCCACGTGCTCGGGCAGCAGTGGTTGCCGGAGTTCGTCGCCCGCGCAAACGACGGCGGCATCGAGCGGGTGCTGCTGTGATTCCCGCGTTCCGCTTACCGGAACGCGCCCGTCCCGCGCCGGCTCCGGCCGGCCTATACTCGTGACCACCATGTACAAACCATTCGATCTCAGCGGCCGCACGGCGGTCATCACGGGCGGCAACGGCGGCATCGGCATGGGCATGGCGAAAGCCCTGCTCCAGTCCGGCGCGCAGGTCGCGATCTGGGGCAATCGCGCCGAGAAGACCGAGAAGGCGCGCGAGGAACTGTCCGCGCTGGGCAAGGTCCACGCCTTCGTCTGCGACGTCGGCGACGAGGCGGCGGTCGACCGCACCTTCGCGCAGTCGGTCGAGGCGCTCGGCGGCCGCGTGGACGCCTGCTTCGCCAACGCCGGCGTGTCGTCCAAGGGCCCCACGCCCATCCATCAGATGGCGGCCGACGAATTCCGCCGCGTCATGCGCATCAACGTCGAAGGCGTCTTCTACACCTTCCGCGCAGCGGCCAGGCACATGATCGACGGCGGCCACGGCGGGTCGCTGGTCGCCACCGCCAGCACCGCGGCGATCGAGGGCGCGGCGCGCAACAGCCATTACGGCGCCTCCAAGGGTGCGGTCACCTCCTACTGCCGTGCGCTCGCCGTCGAGCTCGCGCGCCACCAGATCCGCGTCAATTCCATCCTGCCGGGCTGGATCGTCACCGAAATGACCGAGCGCTCGGTCGGCGACGACCGCT
Organism: Gammaproteobacteria bacterium; assembly: GCA_046569945.1. Lineage (GTDB taxonomy): Bacteria > Pseudomonadota > Gammaproteobacteria > Burkholderiales > Burkholderiaceae_E > Quisquiliibacterium. Next base: position 7,476 of record JBKHVS010000010.1, read on the forward strand.
TCGCGTCCGCGGTCATGCCGCGCATTCCGGCCCGCCGCTGGGGCACGATGGACGACTTCGGCGGTGTCGCCGTCTACCTGGCGAGCGACGCGGCCGCGTACACCACCGGCGAGCAGTTCGTCATCGACGGTGGCTACACGAAGTTCTGACCGCTTCGGTGCCGTCGCAGGCGCGACCCCGGCCCCGAGCCGCGGTCGCGCTTTTTCGTTGATCTGCACAGGCCGCACCGGCTGTCCGCGCAGGCCCGCGCGATGAGCCCCGCGCCCGGTCCGGCCGCCGGCTCGTGCCCGCTCTGCGCGGGCGCGGGCGGCGAAATCCTCTGGCAGGGCGACCGCCTGCGCGTGATCCTGGCCGACGAGCCGGCCAATCCCGGCTTCACCCGCGTGATCTGGACCGCGCACGTCGCCGAGATGACCGATCTCCCCGAGAGCGCGCGTGCCCGGCTGATGGACGCCGTCTGGGCCGTCGAGGCGTCGATGCGCGAGGCCTTCCGGCCCGACAAGGTCAATCTCGCGAGCCTCGGCAACGTGGTGCCGCATCTGCACTGGCACGTGATTCCGCGCTGGCGCGACGATGCGCACTTCCCGCAGCCGGTCTGGGCCCCGGCCGTCCAGGGCCGGGAAGCGGGCGTCGACAGGCTGCGGCTGCTGGTCGAGCGGGCCCTGCCCGCCTACCGCAGCCTGCTCGGGCAGCGCCTGGGCGGCGCCTGAGCGCCATCCGTCGGCCCGGCGCCGCCGACGCGTCCCTTCGGCCGCCGCCGCAGCAGCCCTTCGCAGCATCATCGGCAGATCGCGGCCGGATGCCGCCGGACGGACTGCCGATGACTGCCGAAGCCCTGCTCGAACCTTCGCGCGTGCGCGACGCCGCCAGTTGCCGGGCCTGGCTCGAGCGTCTGGCCGCTGCCAGGGCCGGGCGCCTGGAGTCGGTCGATCGCCTGTGGCGGACGCTGGAGGGGGCCGGCCACCCGACGGAGCAGCAGCTCGAGATCGCCGAGCAGGCGCGGCCGGCGCACCTCGGCGAGGTCGAGACCGTGCTCGAGCGCATCGACCCTTCGGCCTACCCGACGCCCGACCGGGAGCGCGCGCAGCTCGCCGCGGTGCTGGCCAGCCTCGCGCTCGCGCGCGACGTCTATCGCGGCATCCACGTCCGCCTGCAGGAGGAGGCGATGTCCGCCGGCGCAGCCCGGCCAGCCGCGCCTGCGGGACGATCGGCGACCGCAGTGCCGGCCGCCGCGCTGCGATCGGTGATTCCGCTGGTCCGGGCGCTCGACTATCAGGTCCGCCTGCTGGCGGCCATGCAGCGGCTGCGGCTGGCGATCGACGCTCACGAATGGGAGACGCTCTGCATGCTGGCCGAGGCCCTGCGCGCGAGCACCTTCCTCGACACCCTGATGCCGGATCCGGCGCCCCTGCTCGGCAGGCCTGCGACGTCCCGGGCCCTCTTCGTGTATCCGCTGCTGCTCCGGCTGGCCGCGCCCTGGAGCCTGGGCGCTGCCGAGTTCAGGCTCGCGGCAAGGCTGGCGCGGCGCTGGGCGGGCCTTGTGGGCTTCAGGCTCGACGAGGCTGCGGGCGCGGAGGCCGACCTCCGCCACGGGCCGGCGCTGATGCTGAGCGAGCGCCGCACCGTGCGGCTGGTGACCCGCAGGCTGCGGCGCAGGCTCGACGAGCGGCGCCGCGACCTCGCAGCCGTCGACCCCAGGGCCGCCGAGCGCCTGCCGGCGGGGCTGTCGCCCGACGGCGCCCGGCAGCTGCTGGCCGACCTGGAGCGGCGCTGGTGCGACCCGCGCATCGTCCAGCAGGTTCCGGACGTTCCGCTGGGGCGGATGGGGCTGCGCTTCGGGCTGCCTCAGGCGGGCGACGCCGGCGCCGGCTTGCAGGATCGCAGGCCGGCAGCGCTGCACGCCGCGGCGACGCGGGCCTACATCTATGGCCGCTTCGAGCACAACACGATCATCAGGCAGGCGCTCGACCCCAGGCGCCCCGCCGACGCCATGTCCACCTGGGCGCAGGGCGCGCAGGAGGCCGAGTGGGTGTCGATCGAGCGCCAGCAGTCGGTGTTCGAGACGGAAGCGGTGACGCCGGGGCTCGAGCTCGGCGGGCTCGCGATGGTGGTCGCTCCCAGGGCGGAGACTGCCGGCGGCAACGCCCGCACCGCCAGCACCGCCCGGGCCGAGGCCGCCAGGGGGAGGATGTTCGGACGCGTCGTGTCGCTCGGCCAGCGGCTGCCGCAGGACCTGCGCCAGCCGACGCGAAAGCGGATCGGCCTGAACGTCTGGTCCGGGTCGCCGGTGGTGGTCGGCGTGCGGATCGGGGAGTTCGCGCCCTGGCAGGACGCATTCATGCTCAGCCCGGACCCCGCCACCGGCGAGCCGGCCAGCCTCGTGATGCCGGCGGGCGCCTTCTCCTCCCCGGCGACGGCAAGCCTGCGCGAGGCGATGCGCGAGCGCCGGATCCGGCTCGAGGAACTGCTCGACCGCACCCGCCAGTTCGATCGGGTCAGGTTCGTCGCGGACGAGGGCTGATCCGCACGGCGGCGCAACTGCCGCGGGTCCGGCGCGCACGCTGCCCTGGCTCGTCCGAAAGCCCGGCCCGTCCGCAGGCCGGGGCCGTCCCGAAGCCCGGCCCGTCCGCAGGGGCGCAGGGCCGGGCCCGGGGCGGATTCCGCTAAGATGGCCACCCGCACTCCGTGCGCCTCGACGACAGCGTTCGCGCAGATGGCAGGCCTAGACAGCAAGACCCCGCACCCCACCAGCATCGTCGTGCACAGGCAGTCGCGCGTGCTCGAGATCGAGTTCGACCAGGGCAGCGCATTCCGGCTGCCCTTCGAGCTGCTGCGCGTCTATTCCCCGTCGGCAGAGGTCCGCGGCCACGGCCCGGGGCAGGAGGTGCTGCAGACCGGCAAGCGGAGCGTCGACATCGTCGCGCTCGAGCCCGTGGGCAACTACGCGGTGCAGCCGCGCTTCTCGGACGGCCACGCCACGGGCCTGTACTCCTGGGACTACCTGTACTGGCTCGGCGCCAACCAGGAGACCCTCTGGAACGACTATCTGAAGCGGCTGGAAGCCGCGGGAGCGAGCCGCGAATGAGCGATCGGGACACCACGCATTTCGGTTACCAGGAGGTGCCGGAGGAGCAGAAGGCCTCCCGCGTCGGGGCGGTGTTCGACTCGGTGGCCAGCCGGTACGACGTGATGAACGACCTCATGTCGGCGGGCCTGCACCGGGTCTGGAAGGCCTTCTCGATCGCCCAGGCCGCAGTGCGCCCCGGCATGAAGGTGCTCGACGTGGCCGGCGGAACCGCCGACCTTTCCCGGGAGTTCGCGCGCCGCGCCGGCCCCGGGGGCGAGGTGTGGCTCACCGACATCAACGCGTCGATGCTGCGCATCGGCCGCGACCGGATGCTGGACGACGGCCTCGTCCAGCCCGCGCTCCAGTGCGACGCCGAGCACCTGCCCTTCCCGGATGGCTACTTCGACCGGGTGATGGTCGCCTTCGGCCTGCGCAACATGACCCACAAGGACCGGGCGCTCGCCGAGATGACGCGCGTGCTCAAGCCCGGCGGCAAGCTGCTGGTGCTCGAGTTCTCCCGGGTGTGGAAGCCGCTGGAGCCGTTCTACGACCTGTACTCGTTCGGCGTGCTGCCCTGGCTTGGCAAGCGCATCGCCGGAGACTCGGAGAGCTACCGCTACCTGGCCGAGTCGATCCGCATGCATCCCGACCAGGAGACGCTCGCGCAGATGATGCGCGACGCCGGGCTGTCGCGCGTGCGCTTCGTCAACATGGCCGGCGGCGTGGTTGCGCTGCACGAGGGCGTCAGGCTGTAGGCGCCAGCGCGACGAAGTCGCTGGCAGGGGGCGTCGACAGCTGTCATGCTCGCCCCCGAAGAGGGCTCGGAACGGAGCCCATGACGGATTCAGCGAACAACACCGCACGGAGGGGTGCACCCATGAAGATTCTCGGAAAGTTCCTGGCGATCGGCTTCGTTTCGGTCGCCTTCTTCGCGGCCGAAGCCGAGGCGAAGCGGCTCGGCGGCGGCAAGAGCTTCGGCCGCCAGTCGGACACCGTCACGCAGCGCAGCGCCACGCCGCCGCAGCAGAACGCGATGCCCTCGCAGTCTGCCCAGACGCAGGCTGCAGCCCGCCAGAACCCGGCGGCCGCCTCGGCCGCGCAGCCGGCGCGCAACCGCTGGCTCGGGCCGGTGGCCGGTCTGGCCGCGGGTCTCGGGCTCGCCGCGCTCGCCAGCCACCTGGGCATCGGCGAGGAGCTCGCATCGATGATGCTCATCCTGCTGATGGTCGTTGCCGCAGTGGTGGTGGTCCGCATGGTCATGGCGCGCCGCGCCCAGCCCCGTCCCGCCTTCCAGACCGCCGGCTATCCGGCCGACGGCGTGGGCTCGGAGGCCAGCGTCCGGTTCTCGCCGCTCCGTGACCAGGGCGGCGCTGCCCGCCCCGGCGCCCCGGTGGTCGGCCCTGCCGCGGCCGCTGCGCCGGCCTCCGGCACGCAGGCCAGGATTCCGGACGGCTTCGACGTCGAAGGTTTCGTGCGCAACGCCAAGGTGCAGTTCGTCCGCCTGCAGGCGGCATTCGACGCCGGCGACATCAACGACCTGCGCGAGTTCACCAGCCCGGAGATGTTCGCCGAGCTGAAGATGCAGATCTCCGAGCGCCAGGGCGAGCCCAACCGCACCGACGTGGTCCGGCTCGACGCTGAACTGCTGGGCATCGAGTCGGGCGAGGCCGATCACGTCGCCAGCGTCCGCTTCTGGGGGCTGGTGCGCGAGAACGAGTCCGCGCCGGCCGAGCCCATCGACGAGGTCTGGAACCTCGTCAAGCCGGTCAGCGGGCAGGGCGGCTGGGTTCTCGGCGGGATCCAGCAGCTGGGCTGAGGATCGGGTCCAGCACTTCCAGCCGGGCCCGCACCAGGCCCTTGCGGATCATGCCGAGCAGCCTCGCCGCGGCGGGGCTGACATCGGCGATCCGCGCCCCGTGGAACGGTCCGCGGTCGTTCACCGTGAGCACCACGCTGCGGCCGCTGCCCAGCGCGGTCACCCGCACCAGCGTCCCGAAGGGCAGATGCGGATGCGCCATGGTCATGGCTTCCGGGTCGAAGGTCTCGCCGCTGGCCGTCGGCCGCCCGGCGAACTGCATTGCGTAATAGCTGATCTTGCCCTGCTCCTGAGCGAGCATCTGCGCGGCCGCGGGTCCGAGCCCCGCAGACTCCTGCGCGATCGCGGCAGGCCCGCCGGGCAGCAGCGCCAGGGCCGCGAGCAGCAGCGCCGTCATGGCCGGGGCCCCGGCGCGCGTGCAGACCGCATTGCCGGCGGCGCGATGTCCCTCCGGCTCGAAGGGTTCGCAGGCGGTCTTGCGGCGCGTTCCTGGCTGGGCGGGGCGGGGCATCGGGTCTCCGGTCTCGCGATGCGGCCGATTGTAGTGTGAACGGCCCCGCGGCGGCGGACGGCCCGGGTCGCCGGCCGATGTACCGTATCATCGCGACGATGAACGTCGGCCCTGAAGATCCCCCGATCGATTCCCCCGCCTCGCCTGGGGTCGCCATGCTCGGCGAGCTCGCCTGGCAGGTGCGCGATCGCGCGCTGCGAGCCGTGTATTCGGCCCTCGAGCATCTGCTCAGGCAGCAGTCCTGGGCGCGCGACCGTCTCCGGATGCATGCCGGGCGCTCTGTCCGGGTGGCCTTCGATGCCGCGGTTCCCGGCGGCGGCGCGGCCCCGGAGTTCCTTGCCACCATCGACTCCGAGGGCCTCCTGCGCGCGGCGGCACCCGGCACGGCGGCCGATGCGACGCTGCTCCTGAAGCCTTCCGCAGACGCGCTGGCAGCGCTGCTGCGCGACGGTCCGCAGGGCCTGTCCGCCCATCTGCGGATCGAGGGCGACGTGATGCTCGCCGCAACCCTGGGCGAGCTCGCCCAGCACCTGCGCTGGGACGCTGAAGAGGACCTCAGCCGGGTCGTCGGCGACGTGGCAGCACATCGCCTGGTGCGGCTCGCCGAACAGGGCTTCGGCTTCCTGCGCGACCTCGGGCGGCGGGTCGAGTCGACGGCGGGTCAGTTTCTCGGGGCCTCGCAGGGGCCGCTGGCGGCCGGCAGGCAGCTGGGCGCGCTGCGCAGCGATGCCGCCGGCCTGGACCGGCAGCTGCAGGCGCTCGAAGCCCGCGTCGCCCGGCTCGCGCGCGGGCGCGCCGGCGGACAGGCGGAACGCGCTGGGCAGCCGGAACGCGCAGCACAACCGGAACCGCGCGGGCTGCCGGACAACCCCTACTCGCCGCCGCCGTCGCCGCGGCGCTGAGGCCCAGGGCGGCAAGGCGGGCGATCAGCCCCGGCCGCTCCAGCGCAGCGTCTGGCGCCGGACCACTTCCGGCAGCAGGAGCTCCTTCGCGTACTGCTGGCGGATCCAGGTGGCGTCGTTGCCGCGGCCCGCGGCGTCCTCTGCAAGCTGGCGGCAGGGGGCCTCGCAGCCCAGCGCCGCGGCATGCGGGCGGACGCGCTCGATCGTCGAGAGGATGTCCTCCCGCAGGCTGCGGTGCGCGCCGGTCTTAGGGTCGACGTAGGTGCCCTCGAAGCCGAACCGGCAGGCCTGGAAGCGGTTGAAGGTGTAGACGAGGTAGTCGTCCTCCACAGGCTCGAAGGGACGCTCTTCGATCAGCCAGCGCGACACCGCCTGGATGTAGCCCGCGATCGCCGCGGCCTTCTCGATGCTGAGCGGGGTGTCCATCACCCGCACCTCGATCGTGCCGAACTCGGGCTTGGGCCGGATGTCCCAGTAGAAGTCCTTCATGCTCTTGACCACGCCGGTGCGGGTCATCTTGCCGAAGAACTCGCCGAAGCCCTGCCAGGTCAGCGTGAAGGGTGCGCGCCCGGACAGGGGGAAGGCGAACACCGAGTTCAGGCGCGCCGACTGGAAGCCGGTGTCCACGCCCTGCACGAAAGGCGACGAGGCCGACAGCGCGATGAAGTGCGGGATGTAGCCCGACAGCGCGTGCAGCAGCCACAGCGCCTGGTCCGGATTGGCGCAGCCGACGTGCACGTGCTGGCCGAACACGGTGAACTGCTTGGTCAGGTAGCCGTAGAGCTCGGACAGCTGGTGAAAGCGCGGCGTGTCGAAGATCTTGCGCTCGCTCCACTGCTGGAAGGGGTGGGTGCCGCCGCCGCTGAGCCCGACGTTGAGCTTCCTCGCCGCCGCGACCAGCTCGTCGCGGATCGCCGAGAGCTGGGCCAGCGCGTCCGCGTGGTTCTCGCAGATGCCGGTGGCCATCTCGATCATGCTCGAGGTGACCTCCGGCTTCACGTCGGCGGTCAGCCGCGAGCGCTTCATCACCCGCAGCAGGTCGGCCGAGCCGGAGGTGAGGTCGTAGTCGTGGGTGTTGACGATCTGGAGTTCGAGCTCGACCCCCAGCGTCAGCGGGCGCGACTCGGCGAACGGCTCCAGCGCCTCCGGAGCCTGCCCGGCGATTTCCTCAGACATGGGTTTCTCCGCTCCGGTGCAGGGCCCAGTACACGGCGAGCGGGCCGAGGAGCTCGAGCAGGGCGATCGTGCTGAAAACGATCGGCCCCGCGTGCGCGGCCAGCTCGGGGGACGCCGTCAGCAGGTCGGCGGTGAGCAGGAAGGCCAGGCCCGAGGCCGGCATCAGCGCAAGGCCCAGCGCCAGCGACTGCTGGGTGCCGAGGCCGCTGGGCCAGGACAGCACGGCGCCTGCGACGCCCTTGGCCAGCGTGCGCGCCGCCACCAGCGCCAGCGCGACCAGGCCGCCCGCCAGGAAATGTCCCATCGAGACCGCCATCCCGGTGCACAGGAACAGCGCGGCGACCAGCACTCCGCCCGCGGTGCCGAAGTGCCGCGGCAGCAGCAGCGGGCGCTCCGAGTACATCTTCAGGACCATGCCCGCGATCAGCGGCGTGAGCAGTCCGGACAGCTGGCCCATGTCCACCAGCGCCAGCGCCAGCAGCAGCATGCCGAGCAGGACCAGCACCGCGTTGTCCTCGCGGGGGTCGAAATGACGGGTGGTCCAGCGGATCGCGAAGGCCAGAGCCACGCCAAGCAGGGTCGAGCCGACGATGACGAACGCCGGGTAGCCCAGCGCGGTCAGCACCGGCCCGCCGCCCTCGTGGTTGAGCCAGCCGAGCATCGCCTTGACCCCGAGAACCGCGTAGATCGAGTTCAGCGCGCTGAGCATCATCAGGCGCTCGGTCACCTGTCCGCCGGCGCGGAACTCCGAGACGACGCGCATCACCACGGCCGGCGAGGTCGACATCAGAACCACGGCGATGGCGGTTGCGCTGGTCGGGTCGGTGCCGGTCAGCCGCAGCACCGCGAACACCGCAGCGAAGCTCGCGGCAGCCTCGCCCAGGCTGGTGACCAGGATCCAGGGATTGGCCTTCAGCCAGCGCAGGTCGACGCGGGAACCGAGCTCGAAGAGCAGCACGGCGATCGCCAGGTCGATGACCAGGCGCAGGTCGCCGGGAAGCGCGAGCGGGTCGAAACCCAGGCCCCAGGAACTGAAGAGCAGGCCGACGAGGAAGTAGCCGGTGACCCGCGGCAGGCGCATCACCCGGAACAGCAGCTCGCCTGCCATTCCGGTGGCGATCACGGCCAGCGCGATCCACAGGACGGTGTCGGGCTGGGACGGCAGGTCTGGCAGGAAGCGGTTCAGGCTGCTTGCATTCATCGGACGCCATGTTCGGGCGGGCCCCCGGGAAGGGGGCGCCAGGCGGCCCGCGTTCGAGGGGCGCTGGAGCGGCCCCTGCGACCTGTCCGGTCGGTTGGCGCAGGCGGGAAGATGCCGGCGGCAGCGCCGCCAGGCGAGAGTGCGGGCGAATATAGCACGCGGATCCGCGCCGTCGCCGGCCGCCGGGGCCGGGGTCAGGGAGCGTCGGCGGAGGGATCAGCCGCGCCCGACGAAGGGCATCTTGGTGGCCATGATGGTCATGAACTGCACGTTCGCTTCCAGCGGCAGCGAGGCCATGTGCATCACCGCGTCCGCGACGTGCTGGACGTCCATCCGCGGCTCGACGGCGATCGTCCCGTCGGCCTGGGCGATCCCCTGGGCCATGCGCTCGGTCATCTCGGTGGCCGCGTTGCCGATGTCGATCTGGCCGCAGGCGATGTCGTACTTCCTGCCGTCGAGCGAGGTGGCGCGCGTGAGGCCGGTGATCGCATGCTTGGTGGCGGTGTAGGGCGCGGAGTTCGGCCGCGGCGCATGCGCGGAGATCGAGCCGTTGTTGATGATGCGCCCGCCGCGCGGCGACTGCGCCTTCATCAGCCGGAACGCGGCCTGGGTGCATAGGAAGGCGCCGGTCAGGTTCACATCCACCACCTGGCGCCACTGGGCGGGGGTGAGGTCCTCGAGCGGGATTGCGGGCGCGCCGGTGCCGGCGTTGTTGAAGAGCACGTCCAGCCGGCCCCAGGCGGCGCGGGTGCGCTCGAAGAGCGCGTCGACCGCCGCCGGATCGGCGACGTCGGTGGGCACCGAGAGCGCGTGGTGCGGCGGCGCCCCGGAGCTGCGGATGGCGGCCTCGAGCAGTTCAGGGCGCCGTCCGGCCAGCGCCACCCACCAGCCGGCCCTGAGCATCGTGACCGCCACCGCCCGCCCGATGCCGGTGCCCGCGCCGGTCACGATGGCCACCTTCCCGACCGAATTAGTCATCGCCTTCCTCCGGGCTCAGCCTGTGAGCCTCAAGTTGCATAGCATCGAACCGTTCCAACCCGATTCGAAGGAGTCCAGAATGGCACCACGGCACCACCTCGCACCGGCTGTCCCGGCCGGTCGACCGCGGCAGCGTTCCGAACCGATGGCGCCCAGCCGGCGCCGGCTCGACCCCGACCGCATCGTCGGCTTCGCCTGCGCCGCGCTTCTGCCGCTGGCGCTCTGGCTGGCGCGTACCTGAGCGCCGTCAGAGAGTGTAGTCGCCGCTGGCCTCCGGCTGGAACAGTATCTCCAGGATCCGCAGCGGCGGCAGCGCAGCGCCGGGGGCGTCCGGCTCGGCGAGTTCGCCGACGCGCTTGCCCAGCAGCGCGGCGCCGATCGGCGAGAGCACCGACACGAAGCCCTCGGCCGGGTCGGTGTCCTCCGGATAGCAGAGCGTCAGCACGCTGCGCTTGCCGGTGGCGGTGTCCTCGACGGCGACGCGCGAGTACATCGTCACCACCTCCGGCGGCATCTCCCGGGGGGAGACGAGGTCGGCAATCTCGAGCACCTCGTGCAGCGGAGTGCCCGCCGGCACGGCCGGGTTGCGCAGCATGCGGGGATCGCGCTGCAGGAGCCGGGAGATCCGGACGTGGTCGAGTTCGCTCAGGGTTCGTTCTTCGTTCATGGTCGATCGCATGTTTCGCTCCAGATGAGTGCAGTCCGGCCGCCCGCGGCCGCGGGCTTCCAGGGGCGCCTTGTGGGGCCCGGCGATCGGATCAGTGCGCTGGAACTGTGTGGGTGTGGTCGGTGATCGCCGGGCTCAGACGAGGCAGGCCGGCTGCCGCGGTCGGACGCACAGCAGCGGGCCTCGCGCCTTGCGCGCGAAGCCGCCGGCCTGGGCGCTGTTGCGCGCACAGGCCATGCCTTGGTCGAACGGGCGGAATGTCACCATTGGGTCAGGATAGACCATCGGCAGGGGAAAGCAAGTCGCTGCCCCCGCTTCAGTCGACGAGCAGCCCGCGTCGCTCGATGAAGCCGATCACGTCCGCCAGGCCTGCCTGGGTCTTCAGGTTGGTCATCACGAAGGGCCGGTCCGGGCGCATCCGCCGGGTGTCCGCCTCCATCACGGCCAGGTCGGCGCCCACATGCGGCGCCAGGTCGGTCTTGTTGATCACGAAGAGGTCGCTGCGGGTGATGCCGGGCCCGCCCTTGCGCGGGATCTTCTCGCCTGCGGCCACGTCGATCACGTAGATGGTGAGGTCCGAGAGTTCCGGGCTGAAGGTGGCGGCGAGATTGTCGCCGCCCGACTCGATGAACACGATGTCGGCGTCGGGGAAGCGCTCGAGCATGCGGTCGACGGCCTCGAGGTTGATCGAGGCGTCCTCGCGGATCGCGGTGTGCGGGCAGCCGCCGGTCTCCACGCCCATGATCCGTTCGGGTTCCAGCGCCCCGGCGACCGTGAGCAGGCGCTGGTCCTCCTTCGTGTAGATGTCGTTCGTCACCACCACCAGGTCGTAGCGCTCGCGCATCGCCTTGCAGAGCATCTCGAGCAGGGTGGTCTTGCCCGAGCCGACGGGTCCGCCGACGCCCACGCGCAGCGGCGGGAGCCTGCGGCTGCGGCCTGGAATGGAGTGCAGTGCGCTCATGATCTGAACAGCCTCGAGTACTGGGTTTCGTGGCGGGCCGACAGGACCGCCAGCATCGGTGAGGAAGATTGGCGCTCTTCTTCGGGCAGCGCCAGCGCGCGCTCGACGGCCTGCGGGATCGCCGCGGCGAGCCGCTCGAGCACCCGCTGTCCGCCGTTCTGGCCCAGCGGCACCGCCTTGATCGCCGCCTGCGCCATGTTCTCGGCCCAGCCGAAGGCAAACGCCAGCAGCGCCTCGCGCGGGCCCGCGCCGGCCTGCGCCGCCGCCAGAGCGAAGGCCACCGGCCAGGCGGGCGCAGGCCGCAGCGCCGCCAGCGCATCCAGGCGCGGGTCCGCGCCGCGGTTGCGCAGCCATTCGACCAGCGAGCGCCCGGTCTGCTCGGCCTGGCGGCGCAGTTCGGAGGTCTCGCGGGTGGCGAGCGCCCAGTCGTTCAGCGCGGCGATCCGCTCGAGGTCGTCGCCTTTCCATGCCAGGAGGGCGTCGGCGACCACCGGCAGGTCGGCGCGCGCCAGGCCCAGCCGCAGCTGGTCGAGCAGCCAGTCGCCGGCCTGCGCCTCGCCGGAGACCTTGCCGCCGTCCACCGCAGCTTCCAGCCCTTCGGAATAGCTGAAGCCGCCCACCGGCAGCGCCGGCGACGCGAGCCACATCAGCTGCAGCAGCGTGGATGCGGGGAGCGGCGCGCAGCTCATCCGGCGGGTCCTCGCGCCAGCGGAGCATCGTGCCCGTGATCGTGACCGTGCGTGTGATCATGATCGTGCCCGTGCCCGTGCCCGTGCCCGTGCCCGTGCCCGTGGCCCTGGTGGTGCGCGCGCGGCGCGGCGTCGCCATGCCCGTGCCCCGAATAGGCGCCGCCCTCGGGTTCGAAGGCACTGGTCGTCTCCTCCACCTCGAGGCCCATCGCGCGAAGCATCCCGGCCAGCACGTGGTCCGGGTCGAGCTTCAGGTGCCCGGGAGCGAGTTCGAGGCGGACGTGGCGATTGCCGAGGTGGTAGGCGGCGCGCACCAGGTCGAAGGGCGTGCCGGATGCGCTTGCGCGCACCACCAGCACCGGCTCGTCGGCGGCCACCACCCGGGCCAGCGAGCCGTCCTCGGCGACCAGCACGTCCCCGCCGCGCAGCACGCTGCCCCGCGTCAGGAAGACGCCCAGCCGGCGGCCGGCCGAGTCCACCGCATCGAAACGGCTGCGCTGGCGCACGTCCCAGGGCAGCACCACGGCCGGTGCGCGGCTGACCAGTCCCGGGGCGAGCCCGCCGCCGCCGGCGAGCACGCGGGAGACGGTCAGCATCGGTCCGTCGGCGTTCGCGTCGCGCATCAGAAGAGGAAGTAGCGCTGGGCCATCGGCAGCACGCTGGCCGGCTCGCAGGTCAGCAGCTCGCCGTCCGCGCGCACCTCGTAGGTCTGCGCATCGACCTGCATGCGGGGCGTGTATGCGTTGTGGATCATGTCGGCCTTGCGCACGCTGCGGCAGGCGCGCACCGCCGAGACCGCCTTGCGCAGCCCGAAGGCGTCCGCGATGCCGGCATCCACGGAAGCGCGGCTCATGAAGGTGATCGAGGTGGCCGAGCGCGCGCCGGCGAAGCTGCCGAACATCGGCCGCTGGTGCACCGGCTGCGGGGTCGGGATGGAGGCGTTCGGATCGCCCATCGCCGCCATCGCGATGAAGCCGCCCTTGAGCACCAGCGAGGGCTTGACGCCGAAGAAGGCGGGCCGCCAGAGCACCAGGTCGGCCCACTTGCCGGGCTCCACGCTGCCCACCTCGTGGGCGATGCCGTGCGCAAGCGCCGGGTTGATCGCGAGCTTGGCGACGTAGCGCCGCACCCGCTGGTTGTCGCTGGCGCCGTCCCCGGGCAGCGGCCCCCGCTGGGCCTTCATCTTGTGCGCGGTCTGCCAGCAGCGCAGGATGACTTCACCCACGCGCCCCATCGCCTGGCTGTCCGAGCTGAAGATGCTGATCGCGCCGAGGTCGTGGAGCACGTCTTCGGCGGCGATGGTCTCCCGGCGGATGCGGCTCTCCGCGAAGGCCAGGTCCTCGGCGATCCCCGCGTCCAGGTGATGGCAGACCATCAGCATGTCCAGGTGCTCGTCGATCGTGTTGATCGTGTAGGGACGCGTCGGGTTGGTGGAGCTGGGCAGCACGTTGGGCTCGCCCAGCACCCGCAGGATGTCCGGCGCATGCCCGCCGCCCGCGCCCTCGGTGTGGAAGGTGTGGATGGTGCGGCCCTTGAACGCGGCGATCGTGTCCTCGACGAAGCCGCTCTCGTTGAGGGTGTCGCTGTGCAGCTGGACCTGGAAGTCCAGCTCGTCGGCCACCGACAGGCAGGTGTCGATGGTGGCCGGCGTCGCGCCCCAGTCCTCGTGGATCTTCAGTCCCGATCGCGCCGGCCTCCACCTGCTGGCGCAGCGCCTCCGGGCGGCTCGCGTTGCCCTTGCCGAAGAAGCCCAGGTTCATCGGGAAGGCCTCGGCGGCCTGCAGCATCCGCTCCAGGTTCGCCGGGCCCGGCGTGCAGGTGGTGGCCATCGTTCCCGTGGCGGGGCCGGTGCCGCCGCCGAGCATGGTCGTGATGCCGCTGGCGAGCGCCTCCTCGATCTGCTGCGGGCAGATCCAGTGGATGTGGCTGTCGATGCCGCCGGCGGTCACGATCATCCCTTCGCCGGCGATGATCTCGGTGCCCGGGCCGATCACGATGTCGACGCCGGGCTGGATGTCGGGGTTGCCGGCCTTGCCGATCGCGGCGATCCGCGTTCCCCGGATGCCGATGTCCGCCTTGACGATGCCCCAGTGGTCGACGATCACCGCATTGGTGATGACGCAGTCCACCGCATCGCCGGAACCGGGGCCGTTGGGGCGCTGGCCCTGGCCCATGCCGTCGCGGATGGTCTTGCCGCCGCCGAACTTCACCTCCTCGCCGTAGCCGCCGGCGCGCAGCGTGAGGTCGCGCTCGATCTCGATCACGAGGCCGGTGTCGGCCAGCCGCAGCCGGTCGCCGGTGGTGGGGCCGAACATCTCGGCGTAGGCCTGCCGGGAGATCGAGGTCATGGTCGGTCCTTCAGGGGTCTGGGCACCATCCGGGCTCGTTGCGGATTCACAGCGGCCCCTGCACCTGGCCGCGGAAGCCGTGCACCCGGCGTTCGCCCGCGTAGTCGACCAGGGTCACGGTGCGCTGCTGGCCGGGCTCGAAGCGCACCGCGGTGCCCGAGGCGATGTCCAGGCGCATGCCGCGCGCCGCAGCGCGGTCGAAGCGCAGCGCGCCGTTGGTCTCCGCGAAGTGGTAGTGGGAGCCGACCTGGATCGGCCGGTCGCCGGAGTTCTCCACCGTCAGCGTGAGGCGGCGCCGGCCCGGATTGAGCTCCAGGTCGCCGGCGGCGGGAATCAGTTCGCCCGGGATCATGGCGCTGCGGTTCAGGCGCGGGCGGCCATCGACGCGAGCAGCGCGACGCCGGCCAGCGAAGTGGCGGCGCCGGCGGCGCGGGCCCACCATGCGCTGGCGCGGCGGCTGGCGAACCCGAGGCCGAGGCCGGCCGCAAGCAGCGCGAGGCTGGCAGCGAGCATCCCCGCCAGGGGGCCGAAGCCTGCGGCGTGCAGCTCGGCCGCGTGCGCCGCGCCGTGGAACGCGGCGAACGCGCCGGCCGGCACTGCCAGGGCGGCGGCCGAAAGCCGTGCGCGCGCCGCCACCAGGGCGCCCAGCACCAGCAGCGAGGCCGCGATCGCCGGCTCCACCGCCGGGAACTGCACCCCGGCCCGCGCGAGGATCGCGCCGCCCAGCATGGCTGCGGCGAACACGGCCGGCGCGAGCCAGGCGCGGCGGGCGTGCGCCGCAGCCGCGAAGCCCACGGCCAGCAGCGCGAGCAGGTGGTCGAAGCCGGTGAACGGATGCGCCAGGCCGTCGAAGAAGCCGTGGTGTGCGCCGGCATCCGCGCCGGTGTGCGCGGCGGCGCCGGTCGACAGCGCGGCCAGCATCAGGGCGAGGCCGGCCCGCAGCGGGATTGAGTCTGCGCGGCGGGCGCGCAAGGGCAGGGGGATCGTGTTGGTCACTGGTTTTCTCCTGGGGCGAGTGGATCGGGCAGGGGGCGGAGCTTCATGCACCTGTGCGGTGCGTCATGCAATCGGCTGGTGCACGGTGACCAGCTTGGTGCCGTCGGGGAAGGTGGCCTCGACCTGGATCTCCGGGATCATTTCGGCCACCCCGTCCATCACCTCGTCGCGCGACAGGATCGACTTGCCGGCGCTCATCAGTTCGGCGACGGTCCTGCCGTCGCGCGCGCCTTCCATGATGGCGGCGCTGACGTAGGCCACCGCCTCGGGGTAATTGAGCTTGAGCCCCCTGGCCTTGCGCCGCTCGGCGAGCAGCGCGGCAGTGAAGATCAGCAGCTTGTCCTTCTCGCGCGGGGTCAGGTCCATCGGTCTCGTTCTCGAGGTGTGCAATCCGCGCCGTGGCGCGGCGGGCAGGGCCGCCTGCGCGGCGGCGGTACGGGAGAGGGGGATGCAACAAGCGGGCCAGCCACCTCGCGGACGTTGCGGCGGCCGCCCTCGCGGCTCTCGTTGGCCAGCTCAGGTGCGCCAGATCCTGGGCGTCGCCGCCGGCATGTTCCACAGCCGCTGCCGCCATGCGCGGCGCACCGCCTGCACCGCCTCCCAGAGCGGCTCGACCCGGGGCGCCAGCGCGCGCAGCAGTACCAGTCCCGGCGCCGGCGAGGTGGCGCCGGAGCGCGCGGCAAGCGGGCCCTCGGCAAGAGCCTGCCGCGCGTCCTCCAGCAGCGCTTCGCGCAGCGCGTCCGGCCAGGCCTCGCCGCAGGCGCACCAGACAGTCGCCATCGCCCGCTGGCCGTCCCAGCCCAGCGGACCGTCCATCAGTCGTCCGAACCAGGGGTCCGAGGCATCCACGATCGCGCGGTCCAGCCAGCTGCCGGGCAGCTCGATCCGCTGCTCGTAGCGTCCTGCGTCGAAGGATTCGCCCGAGGCCGGCAGTCCCAGCGCGAGCATGTCCCAGCCGATCATCTGCGCGTCGCCTGCGAGCGAGAAGCGCATCCGGTTCGCGGCATTCGTGCCGCGGTAGGCGATCGCCTCGAGCGGTAGCCACTCGAGACGCGCGCCGGGTTCGACCAGGGCGTCGACGACCTGATGCGCCTGCTCGCCCAGGCTGCGGTAGAAGCGCGTGGCGCCGGGCGTCGTGACCAGCGCATGCGCGCCCTGGCCGAGCGTGACTGCCAGCTCGAGGCGGTCGCCTCCGGCGAGTCCGCCCGGCGGATGGACCAGCACGTGATGGCAGGTGCCCGGCCCCTCCGGATGGAGGCTCTTTAGCACGCGCAGCGGGCCGTGGTGGCTGTCGCGGCCCACGGTGCGCCGCCCGTCCAGCCGGTAGTCGAGTTGGAGTCTTCCCTGCCATCCCATCGCATCGTTCCGTGGTCGGTTTCCTGCGCCGGGTCAGCCCAGCGTGCGCGATGCCAGGGCCGCAGCCGCCGCGCGGGTCTCGACGCCGAGCTTCTCGAAGACATGCTCCAGGTGCTTGTTCACGGTGCGCGGGCTCATGCCGAGGATCTCGGCGATGTCCCGGTTGGTCTTGCCCTTGGCCACCCAGGACAGCACCTCGGTCTCGCGCGGCGTGAGCGCTGCGCTCTCGATGCGGTTCTCGCGCGCCTCGGGGTCGCGCCGCACGAGCAGCAGCATCGTCTCGTCCAGGCCGGCGCGGCCGAGGCTCCTGGCGACGAGCTGCCGGTCACCAACCGCCGGAGCGTCCAGCTCCTCGCCCGGCGCCAGAGCGATGGCCCGAGCAAGCCATTCGGGCGCAGGCTCGCCGCCGTCGTCGGAGAAGCACTCGGCCAGCCAGCGGCCCGCCTGCGGCGAGCGCCAGGCGACGCGTGCGCGCGCGTCGAGCATCAGCACCCCCAGGCCGCCCAGGTCGACCGCGTCGCGGGCCAGTCGCGCCACGCGGGCGTTGCGCAGGTGGGTCGCCAGCCGGGCGAGCACCTCTCCGGCGCGCACCGGCTTGACCACGTAGTCCACCGCACCGCTCTCGAAGCCCTGGACGACGTCGCCGGTCTCGCCCAGGCCGGTCATGAAGATCACCGGCACGTGCGACCAGGCCGGGTTCGCCTTGATGCGGGCGCAGGTCTCGAAGCCGCTGATCCCGGGCATCAGGGCATCCAGGAGGATCGCGTCCGGAACCAGGTACTCCAGCCGCGACAGCGCCTCGGTGCCGCTGCGCGCGACGAGCACCGTGTAGCCCTCCTGCTCGAGGAGCTCGCAGAGCCAGCGCAGCGTGTCCGGTGCGTCGTCGACGACCAGCACCGTGCCGGTGTTCTCAGGGTTCGGGGTCATCGGGCATTCGCAGTTGTGCGGCCAGGGCATCGAAATCGAAGGCATCGACCAGCCGGTGCCAGCGGGCGCAGGTGGCCGCCAGCTCCGGCTGCTCCGAGGCGAGCCGCTCGAGCGCCTCGCGCAGCGCCCTGGGCTGGCCGCTCAGCGCAAAGCGCCGCAGCATGGCGAGGGCTTCCGCGGGAATCCGCGCCAGTTCCTCCGGGGTGACAAGTTCCGCGGCCGGCGAAGCGTCCGTTACCGGCAGCGCGTCCGCCCCGTCCTCCGAGATCCACTCGAGCCGGAGCAGCCGTCCCAGCGCGTCCAGCAGCTCCGACTCGATCACCGGCTTGGCCACGAAGGCCTGCGCCCCCGAGGCTTCCAGGTTCTCGGGCCGGTTCTCGAAGACGTCGGCGGACACCATGATGATCGGCAGGTCGGTCATCCCCGTGGCGCGGACCCGCCTCGCGGTCTCCCAGCCGTCGAGGTCGTCCATGCTGATGTCCATCAGGATCGCGTCCGGCCGCGCTTCGCGGATGCTCTCCAGGCATTCACTGCCGCTGGCGGATTCGCGCAGCGTGAAGCCCAGCGGGACGAGCAGGCCGGCGAGCAGCTGCCGCTGGATCGGCTGGTCGTCGACCACCAGCAGGGTGCGGCGCGGCCCCGCATACCCGCCGATCGGGCGGTGGCGCGGCGGGCGCGGCAGCGACTTCAGGCTGGACTGGGTCAGCTCGCGCAGGTACAGGCGCACGGAGAAGGTGCTGCCGGAGCCGGGCTTGCTGCGCACCGACAGCTCGCCGCCCATCAGCTCGGTCAGCAGGTGGGTGATGGTCAGGCCCAGGCCGGTGCCGGGCTCGGTGTTGCGCCGGCCAGCGCTGCCGCGCTCGAAGGGCAGGAAGATGCGCTCCAGGTCCTGGGGCTCGATGCCGATCCCCGTGTCCTCGACCTCGAAGCGGATCACCGCGCGGCGCGCATCCACCCGCAGCGTCACGCGCCCCGATGCGGTGAAGCGCACCGCATTGCCCAGCAGGTTCAGCAGGATCTGCCGCAGGCGTTTCGCGTCGGCCTGCACGTAGGCCGGCACCCGGCCCGAGGTCTCGTAGGCGAAGTCCAGCCCCTTGCCGTGGGCGGCGGGGCGGACCATGCGCACCACGTCCTCGAGGAGCTCGCGCAGGGGCACTGCCGCGGCGTCCAGCCGCAGCCGGCCGGCCTCGATCCGCGCCAGGTCGAGCAGGCTGTCGACCAGCGAGCGCAGATGCTCGCCGCTGCGGTGGATGGTGGTGACCGCGTCGCGGGACGAGGGGTCGAGGCGGTCGCCGCGCAGCAGGATCTGCGCGTAGCCCAGGATGCCGTTGAGCGGCGTGCGCAGCTCGTGCGTGATGCCTGCGACGTAGCGGGTCTTGGCCTCGCTCGCCGCCTCGGCCACCTCCTTGGCAGTCTGCAGCGCCGCGTCGGTGCGGCGATGGGCGTCGATCTCGCTCTGCAGGCGCTGGTTCTGGCGCGCGGACTCGTCCTGAGCCAGCCGGCGGCTTTCGCTGGCCAGCACCACCCACCAGGCGCACACCGCCGCGACCAGCACGAGCAGCGCGAACGCCTTGGCGAAGGGCGCGGCCAGCAGCCCGCCCCCGATGGCGAGGCGTTCCTGGTCGTAGACCACCGCGAGCACCAGCGCGATGACCAGGCACAGCGAGACGAGCACGACGGCGAAGTGGCCGAGCCGCCCGCTGAGACGGCGCGCTACCGGTGCCGGCAGCACCGCGGCGATCGCGTCGAGCGCCTGCTCCGAGGCGCGCGAGCGCGACTTGCAGCGGTCCCGGCAGCGGGAGTCCAGCGTGCAGCACAGCGAGCAGATGGCGCCTCCGTAGGCCGGGCAGGCGGCCATGTCGTCGGACTCGAAGCGGTTCTCGCAGACGGTGCAACGCACCATGCGGCCCGGCTCCCAGGCGCCCGAGGGCGTGCGCGCAAGGTAGTGCCGACCGCAGGTCAGCCAGGCGATCGCCGGCGCCGCCGCCATCGAGGTGCCCAGCGCGATGAAGGGCGAGAAGGCCTCCGCCACGGGCCCGAGCAGGCCGGTGTAGGCGGTGATCGCGACCCCGGTTCCAAGCAGCATCGCGCCCAGCCCGACCGGGTTCAGGTCGTAGAGGTGGGCGCGCTTGAACTCGATGTGCCGCGGGCTGAGCCCGAGCGGCTTGTTGATGACCAGGTCGGCCACCAGGGCGCCGACCCAGGCGATGGCGACGTTGGCGTACAGCCCGAGCACCCGCTCGAGCGCGCCGAACACGTCGAGCATCATCAGCAGCAGCGCGATCGAGACGTTGAAGACCAGCCAGACCACCCTCCCGGGGTGGCTGTGCGTGAGCCGGGCGAAGAAGTTGGACCAGGCGAGCGACCCGGCGTAGGCGTTGGTGACGTTGATCTTGACCTGAGAGACGATCACGAACAGCACCATGACCGCCATCGCTGTGCCGGGGTGCCCGAAGGCCTCCACGAAGCCCGCGAGGTACATCTCCGTCGGCTGCACCGCCTGCGCCGCGGTCGCGCCATGCTCGAGCGCCAGCGATGCGAGCAGCGCGCCGGCCAGCATCTTCAGCATGCCGGGCACCACCCAGCCGGGCCCCGCGATCACCACGGCGCCCCACCAGCGCCAGCGGTTCTCGCGGGTCTTCTCGGGCAGGAAGCGCAGGTAGTCCACCTGCTCGCCGATCTGCACCACGAGAGCGATGGCGACCGTGGCTGCCGCGCCGAACATCAGCGGATCGAATCCGCTGCTTCCGGAGACGCTGCCGCGCAGGTGCGCAAGCGACGTGTAGGCCTGCGGGTTGGAGAAGGCGAGCGCGAGGAAGGGCAGCGCGAACAGCACCAGCCAGACCGGCTGCGTCCACAGCTGCAGCCGCGAGATCAGCGTGATCCCGTGCGTGACCAGGGGGATCACCACCACCGCGGAGATCGCGTAGCACCAGGCCAGCGGAATGCCGAGCACCATCTCCAGCGCCAGCGCCATGATCGCCGCTTCCAGGGCGAAGAAGATGAAGGTGAAGCCCGCGTAGATCAGCGAGGTGATCGTCGACCCCAGGTAGCCGAATCCCGCGCCGCGGGTCAGCAGGTCCATGTCGATGCCGTGGCGCGCCGCGTAGATGCTGATCGGCAGGCCGGTCAGGAAGGTCACCAGCCCCACGGCGAGGATCGCCCACAGCGCGTTCGCGAACCCGTAGTTCAGTGCGATCGTCCCGCCGATAGCCTCCAGCGCGAGGAAGGACACCGCCCCGAAGGCCGTGTTCGCCACCCGGAACTCGGACCACTTTCGGAAGCTGCGCGGCGTGTATCGCAGCGCGTAGTCCTCCAGCGTCTCGTTGGCGACCCAGGCGTTGTACTCGCGGCGGATGCGGAAGATCTTCTGTGGAGCGGCGGCCAAGGGAATGCCCTGAAACGGTGCAGGCCTTCCTTGCAAGCAAGAAGCGCGCCACGTACGCAAATACGTCAATCGACGTATTCAGCGTTTTTGCGGCGCAGCACAAAGTTCGACCCAACACGCAGCCAATCGGCTCGGCCCAGGCGGCGTGCAGCACCTCCCCCGGTCAAACCAGTTCTTGTGCAAGGAGCCTCCAGATGTCGCACGATCACGACGACCCCACCGGCGCCGCCGCCTACAACCTCCGCCGTCGCCGCCTGTTGCAGGGCATGAGCGCCCTGCCGCTGGCCGGCATGCCCGCCCTCGGTTTCGCGCAGAGCGTCCCCACGGCGAAGGCGATGACCACCGGCAAGGCGGTCACCGACACCGAGGTCACCGTCGGCCAGCTGCACTCGGCCACCGGCACGATGGCCATCTCCGAGACCGGCTCCATCCAGGCCGAGCAGCTCGCGATCGACCAGATCAACGCGATGGGCGGCGTGCTCGGCCGCAAGATCAAGGTCATCAAGGAGGACGGCGCGTCCGACTGGCCGACCTTCGCCGAGAAGTCGCGCAAGCTGATCATCAACGACAAGGTGGCCTGCGTCTTCGGCTGCTGGACCTCGGCCTCGCGCAAGGCGGTGCTGCCGGTCTTCGAGAAGGAGAACAACCTTCTCTACTACCCGACCTTCTACGAGGGCCTGGAGCAGTCCAAGAACGTCATCTACACCGGCCAGGAGGCCACCCAGCAGATCCTCTACGGCCTGGACTGGGCCGCCAAGGAGAAGGGCGCCAAGAAGTTCTTCCTGGTGGGCTCCGACTACATCTGGCCGCGCACCTCGATGAAGATCGCGCGCAAGCACATCGAGGCCTTCCAGAAGGGCAAGGTGGCGGGCGAGGAGTACTACCCGCTCGGCCACACCAACTTCAACTCGCTGATCAACAAGATCAAGGTCGCCAAGCCCGACTGCATCTTCGCGGCGGTGGTCGGCGGCTCCAACGTGGCCTTCTACAAGCAGCTCAAGGCCGCCGGCATCACCGGCGACAAGCAGTTCCTGCTCACGCTGTCGGTGACCGAGGACGAGATGCTCGGCGTCGGCGGCGAGAACTTCGCCGGCTTCTTCTCGTCGATGAAGTACTTCCAGTCGCTCGACAACGAGAACAACCGCAAGTTCGTCGAGGCCTTCCGGGCCAAGTACGGACCCAAGTCGGTGATCGGCGACGTCACCCAGGCGGCCTATCTCGGCCCCTGGCTCTGGAAGGCCGCGGTCGAGAAGGCGGGCAGCTTCGACGTCGACAAGGTGGTTGCCGCCTCGCCGGGGATCGAGCTCAAGACCGCTCCCGAGGGCTACGTGAAGGTGCACCAGAACCACCACCTGTGGAGCAAGGCGCGCATCGCCCAGGGCCTGCCGGACGGCACCTTCAAGGTGGTCGCCGAGTCGGCCGAGCTGATCGAACCCAACCCCTTCCCGAAGGGCTACCAGTAAGCGAATCGGCGGACCGCGCGGCCTCGGCGCCGCCCGGTCCGCGGCCGCGGCGCCACGTGCGTCGCGGTCTTTCCAGTTGTATCCAAGGAGTCGGCGATGACCTTCCCGGAAATGCTCAACATCGGCCTGATGCAAGGCTTCGCGGGCCTGAGCCTGTTCTCGG
>JBKHVS010000010.1:30094-34626 GCA_046569945.1 Gammaproteobacteria bacterium
TGATCTTCAGCCTCAAGACCTTCTTCTTCAGCCTGGCGGTGGCGGTGGTGCCACTGGCCGCGGCCGGCCAGCGCGACGCCGACGGCCGCTACGGCCGCCGCAGCGACATCAGCGAGTTCGCGCGCCTGTTCTCGGTGCTGCTGCTCATGGGCCTCGGCCTGGCGGTGATCTTCGGCCAGATGGGCGTCATCAACATGGCGCACGGCGAGTTCATGACCATCGGCGCCTACACCGTGTTCCTCGGCTCGGTGCTGACCGAGAAGTTCGCGCCCGGGCTGGTGCAGGCCTACTTCCCCGTGGCGATCGTCGCCGCCTTCCTCTTCGCGTTCGCTGCCGGCTGGCTCGCCGAGTGGGCGCTGATCCGGCATCTCTACAAGCGCCCGCTGGACACCCTGCTGGCCACCTGGGGCCTGAGCCTGGCGATGCAGCAGGTGTTCCGCACCGCGATCGGCCCGAAGGAGGTCAGCCCGACGCTGCCCGACTGGCTGATGGGCTCCTGGGCTCCCTCGGAAGGGCTGGACATCCCGATCAACGGCATGTTCGTGATGGGGCTCACGCTGTTCGTCACCGCCGGCCTGCTGTTCGCGCTGTACCGCTCGCGCTGGGGCCTGCGGGTGCGCGCCACCGTGGCCAACCGTCCGATGGCCAACGCCACCGGCATCAACACGCGGCTCACCGACCGGATGACCTTCGCGATCGGCTGCGGCATCGCCGGCGTCGCCGGTGCGGCCTTCACGACGATCGGCTCCACCGGCCCCACCAGCGGCTCGCTCTACATCGTCGACGCCTTCCTGGTCGTGACCTTCGGCGGCGCCGCCAGCCTGCTGGGCACCGTGGCCTCCGCCTTCGGCATCGCGCAGACCCAGTCGATCTCCGAGTTCTTCCTGTCCGGCTCGAACGCCAAGGTGCTCACGCTGCTCCTGGTCGTGTCGATCCTGATGATCCGTCCGCAGGGCCTGTTCGCGGCCAAGGTGCGCCGCTGAGCGGCGCCACGAGAGGAGAGAAGCGATGAAATCCCTGCAATCCCTGCTGCGCCCCGGCCTCGGGGGCATAGCGATCCTGGCGCTGCTGCTGCTGGTGGTGTTCCCGCTGGCGCTGGACAGCTTCCGGCTCAACCTGGTGGGCAAGTACCTGACCTACGCCTTCGTCGCGATGGGGCTGGTCATGCTCTGGGGCTACGGCGGCATCCTGAGCCTGGGCCAGGGAGTGTTCTTCGGGCTGGGCGGCTACATGATGGCCATGTTCCTCAAGCTCGAGGCCTCCGACCCGGAGAGCACGAAGATCCAGTCCACGCCGGGCATCCCCGACTTCATGGACTGGAACCAGCTCACCGAGCTGCCGTTCTGGTGGAAGCCCTTCGAGTCGCTGCCGCTGGCGCTGGCCGCGGTGCTGCTGGTGCCCACCATCCTGGCCTTCATCATCGGCTACGCGATGTTCAGGCGGCGCGTGGGCGGCGTGTACTTCGCGATCATCACCCAGGCGATCGCGCTGATCCTGACGGTGCTGATCATCGGCCAGCAGGGCTTCACCGGTGGCGTCAACGGCATCACCGACCTCAAGACGATGCTCGGCTGGGACATCCGCACCGACGAGGCCAAGACCGTCCTGTACTTCGCCTGCGCGGGGCTGCTGCTGGCATCGATCCTGCTGTGCCGGTGGATCCAGGGCAGCAAGCTCGGCACCCTGCTGCTGGCGATGCGCGACAAGGAGGACCGCGTCCGCTTCTCCGGCTACGACGTCTCGATGTTCAAGGTCTTCGTGTTCTGCCTGGCGGCGGCGCTGTCGGCGGTCGGCGGGGCGCTGTTCACTCTGCAGGTCGGCTTCATGTCGCCGAGCTTCGTCGGCATCGTGCCTTCGATCGAGATGGTGATCTTCGCCGCGGTCGGCGGCCGGATGAGCCTGGTCGGCGCGGTCTACGGCGCGCTGCTGGTCAACGCCGGCAAGACCTTCTTCTCCGAGAGCTTCCCCGACCTCTGGCTGTTCCTGATGGCCGCGCTGTTCATCGGCGTGACGATGGCCTTCCCCAACGGACTGGCCGGGCTGGTCGAGAGCCACCTCAAGCCCTGGTGGGCGCGCCGCAAGGCGCAGCGTGCGGAGCTCGCCGAGCGCATCGCGGCCGCGCACGCGGCCTACCCGGACGCGCCCCCGCCGCGCGGCGCAGCCGGTACCGCCGGCGCCGATTCAAAGCTGCCCGGCGGCGTCTCCGGCCAGCGCGCCTGAACCCCGGACCGAAGGAGCCATTCCATGAGCCCGAAAGAGTTCGTTCTGTACGTCGAGGGACTGACCGTGTCCTTCGACGGCTTCAAGGCGATCGACGACCTGAACCTGTACGTGGACAAGGACGAGCTGCGCGTGATCATCGGCCCCAACGGCGCCGGCAAGACCACGCTGCTCGACCTGATCTGCGGCAAGACCCGCGCCAGCGCCGGCAGCATCAGGTTCAAGGACCAGGAGCTGACGAAGAAGCCGGAGCACGAGATCGTCCGTGCAGGCGTCGGCCGCAAGTTCCAGACGCCGTCCATCTACGAGAACCTGAGCGTCTTCCAGAACCTCGAGGTGTCCTTCCCGCGGGGCCGGTCGGTGTTCGGCGCGCTGGCCTTCAAGCGCACGCCCGAAGTCCTCGAGCAGGTGCAGACGGTGGCCGAGGAGATCGGCCTGGCCGACAAGCTCGAGACCGAGGCAGGCCTGCTCTCGCACGGCGAGAAGCAGTGGCTGGAGATCGGGATGCTGCTGATGCAGGAGCCCGAGCTGCTGATGCTCGACGAGCCGATCGCCGGCATGAGCGCCCGCGAGCGCGAGCTCACCGCTGATCTGCTCAGGCGCATCTGCCGCAACCGCTCGATGATCGTCATCGAGCACGACATGGACTTCGTCGCGCAGATCGCGTCGAAGGTGACCGTGATGCACCAGGGAAAGATCCTCGCCGAGGGAACGATGGACGCCGTCCAGAACGATCCCAGGGTGATCGACGTCTACCTGGGCCACTGAACCGAATCGAACGAAGGAGCGCGTCATGCTCGAAGTGAAGGATCTGCGGGTCAGCTATGGCCAGAGCGAGGCCCTGCACGGCATCTCGTTTGCAACCGCCGAGAACGAGGCGGTGGCGATCATGGGCCGCAACGGCATGGGCAAGACCACGCTGTTCAAGAGCCTCATGGGGGTGCTGCCGACGAAGTCGGGCACCGTCAGCGTGGCCGGCCAGGACGTCACCCGCGACGAGAGCTACCGGCGGGTGGCCAAAGGCATCGCCTACGTTCCCCAGGGCCGGATGATCTTTCCCACGCTGACCGTCGAGGAGAACATCCAGACCGGCCTCGAGAACAGCCGCAGCCGGCGCATCCCGGACGAGATCTACGCGCTGTTCCCGGTGCTGTTCGACATGCGCCGGCGCAAGGGCGGCAACCTCTCCGGCGGTCAGCAGCAGCAGCTCGCCATCGCGCGCGCCCTGGTCACCGACCCCAAGGTGCTGCTGCTCGACGAGCCCACCGAGGGGATCCAGCCCTCGATCATCAAGGACATCGCCCGCGCGCTCAACGAGATCCGCAAGCTGCGCAAGATCACGATCGTGGTCTCCGAGCAGGTGCTCTCGTTCGCGATGGACGTGGCCGACCGGCTCTTCGTGATCGAGGGCGGAGTCCTCGTCCACGAGACCGCGCGCGCCGACACCGACGTCGGGCGCATCAAGCAGTACCTGTCCGTCTGAGCGACGCGACGCCGCAGGACGCTCCCCCCGCTTTCCTCACGCACCACGCAGGAGACTCGCCATGCCCGAAACGCTCATCAAGGTCGATCTCGCCCAGTCGCCGTACGAGAACGAGAACATCCACAACCGCTGGCACCCGGACGTGCCGATGGCGTGCTGGGTCAAGCCCGGCGACGACTTCGTGCTCGAGACCTACGACTGGACCGGCGGCTACATCAAGAACAACGACAGCGCCGACGACGTCCGCGACGTCGACCTCACCACGGTGCACTTCCTTTCCGGCCCGGTGGGCGTCAAGGGCGCCGAGCCCGGCGACCTGCTGGTGGTGGAGCTGCTGGACATCGGGGCCAAGCAGGACAGCCTCTGGGGCTTCAACGGGTTCTTCTCGAAGAAGAACGGCGGCGGCTTCCTCACCGACCACTTCCCGCTCGCGCAGAAATCCATCTGGGACTTCGAGGGCATGTTCACGAAGAGCCGCCACATCCCGGGCGTGCGCTTCGCGGGCCTGATCCACCCGGGGCTGATCGGCTGCCTGCCCGACAGGAAGATGCTCGACATCTGGAACGAACGCGAGGTGGACTTCATCGCCACGCAGCCCGACCGCGTGCCGCCGCTGGCCAACCCGCCGTTCGCGCAGACCGCGCACATGGGCAAGCTCAAAGGGGAGGCCGCCGCCAAGGCCGCTGCCGAGGGCGCGCGCACCGTTCCGCCGCGCGAGCACGGCGGCAACTGCGACATCAAGGACCTTTCGCGCGGCTCCAAGATCTTCTTCCCGGTCTACGTCGATGGCGCGGGCCTTTCGGTGGGCGACCTGCACTTCAGCCAGGGC
>JBKHVS010000011.1:0-33159 GCA_046569945.1 Gammaproteobacteria bacterium
CACCCTGTCGAACAGGTCGGTGAGCTCGGTCGTGTTGAAGACCCTGATGTCCTGCCCCTTGACATCTTCGAGCGCGTCGACGACGACGCGCTGCAGTTTGCGCAGATCCATCTTTCCTTGGGTCCTAGGTTCATTGGGCGCCGGGGCGCCCGTACAGTTTTCGGGATTCAATATATTCCAGAACCGCGGGCGGCAACAGCCCGGCCGGGCGCTCGCCGCGCGCCAGCTGGGCGCGCAGCGCGGTGGCCGAAACCGGCACCGGGGGCATGGAGAACAGCACCACCGAGCCGCTGGCGGCGTCCGGAATCGCCTGCCGCCCGTGCTCGCGCAGCAGGTCCTCGACCTCCTGCGGCAGGTCCTGCAGGCCGACCCTTTCGCGCTGCGTGCAGGCGATGTGGGCCAGCGAGACCAGCTCGCGCCAGCGGTGCCAGGTCGGCAGGTTGTGCAACTGGTCGCTGCCCAGCAGCAGCACCAGCGCCGGCCCGGGGCCGAGTTCCGAGCGCAGCTCCGCGAGTGTGTCGACCGTGTAGCTTGGCCCGCTGCGGCGCGTCTCCCGAGCGTCGGCGCAGAAGCCGGCATCGTCAGCCACGGCGAGGCGGACCATCTCCAGCCGCTGCCCCGGATCGGCGACCACGCCGCCCTTCTGCCAGGAGGCGCCGGTCGGGACGAAGCGTACCTCATCGAGCGTCAGCGCCGCGCGCGCCGCGCGGGCCAGCGCCAGGTGCCCGACGTGGATCGGGTCGAAGGTGCCGCCCAGGATGCCGATGCGCCTGCGGGCCGGGAGCTGCTGCGTCATCCGCGCCGCGCTCACGCCCAGTCCCGGGGGACCAGGAACTCGTCGTACAGGCGCGCCTCGGGCGAACCGGCTTCCGGGCGCCAGTCGTAGCGCCAGCGGACCAACGGGGGCATGGACATCAGGATGGATTCGGTGCGGCCGCCCGACTGCAGGCCGAACAGCGTGCCGCGGTCGAACACCAGGTTGAACTCGACGTAGCGGCCCCGGCGATACGCCTGGAAGTCGCGCTCCCGGTCGCCATAGGGGTGGTCGCGGTGCCGCTCCGCGATCGGCGCCCAGGCCTCGAGGAAGTGATCGCCCACGCTGCGGGTCATCGCGAAGGCGTGCTCGAAGCCGCCCTCGCTGAAGTCGTCGAAGAACAGTCCGCCCACGCCGCGCGGCTCGTTGCGGTGCTTCAGGAAGAAGTAGTCGTCGCACCACTGCTTGAAGCGCGGATGCAGGTGCTCGCCGAAGGGCTGCACCGCGTCGCGGCAGACCGAGTGGAAGCGGACCACGTCCTTCTCGAAGGGGTAGTAGGGCGTGAGGTCCATGCCGCCGCCGAACCACCAGGTGGCTCCCTGGCCGCTGCCCGGCGCCGCGTGGGCGACGAAGAAGCGGACGTTCATGTGCACCGTGGGCACGTAGGGGTTGCGCGGGTGCAGCACGAGCGAGACGCCCATCGCCTCGAAGGGCAGGCCGGCCAGGTGCGGCCGCTGCGCGCTGGCCGAGGGCGGCAGCGCCTTGCCCATCACGTGGGAGAAGTTGACTCCGCCGCGCTCGAACAGGCCGCCGTCCTCGATGACTCGGGTCAGGCCGCCGCCGCCCTCGGGCCGCTCCCAGCGGTCGGAGCGGAAGGGATTGCCGTCGAGCGCCTCGAGCCGCTCGACGATCCGCGCCTGCAGCCCGGTGAGGTAGTCGCGCACCCGCGCCGCGTCTGCGTCCGCCTCCGGGCTGGCCGGGGCCGCGGGCGCCCGGCCCGGCTGCGCGCCTGCGCTCATCGCTTGCGCGCGAGCGCGCGGTGACCGATGTCGCGCCGGTACTGCATGCCGTCGAAGCGGATCGACTCGACGCCCTGGTAGGCCCGCGCCTGGGCGATCTTGACCGAGTCGCCCAGGCCGGTGACGCAGAGCACGCGCCCGCCGCTGGTGAGGACGCGGCCGTCGCTCTCGACGGTGCCGGCGTGGAACACCAGGCAGTCGGACTCGGGGTCGTTGCCGTTGGCCGGCAGGCCGCTGATGGCGTCGCCCTTGCGCGGATCCTCAGGGTAGCCGTGCGCGGCCAGCACCACGCCCAGCGCGGTGCGCCGGTCCCAGGCGATCTCGGCCTCGTCCAGCCGCCCGTCGATGGCCTTCTCGAACACCGCTGCCAGGTCGCTGCGGATGCGCGCCATGATCGGCTGGGTCTCGGGGTCGCCCATGCGGCAGTTGAACTCGAGCGTGCGGGGCTGGCCCGCAGCGTCGATCATCAGCCCGGCGTAGAGGAAGCCGGTGAAGGGGATGCCGTCGCGGGCCATGCCGTTGACCGTGGGCATGATGATCTCGCGCATCACCTTCGCGTGGATCTCGGGGGTCACCACCGGGGCGGGCGAGTAGGCGCCCATGCCGCCGGTGTTGGGGCCTTCGTCGCCGTCGAGCAGGCGCTTGTGGTCCTGGCTGGAGGCCAGCGCGAGCACGTTGCGCCCGTCCACCAGGACGATGAAGCTCGCTTCCTCGCCCTCGAGGAAGTCCTCGATGACCACGCGCGCGCCGGCCGAGCCCATCCGGTTGTCGATCAGCATCGCGTCGATCGCCGCGTGCGCTTCGTCGAGGGAGGTGGCCACCACCACGCCCGTGCCCGCGGCGAGGCCGTCGGCCTTGATGACGATGGGCGCGCCCCGGCCGTCGACGTACGCATGCGCCGCCGCGGCGTCGGTGAAGGTCTCGTACCCGGCGGTGGGGATGCCGTGGCGCTTCATGAAGGCCTTGGCGAAGTCCTTCGACGACTCGAGCTGGGCCGCCGCCTTCGTGGGGCCGAAGATGCGCAGGCCCTTGTCTCGGAAGGCGTCGACGATGCCCGCGGCCAGCGGCGCTTCCGGGCCCACCACCGTGAAGGCCACCTGCTCGCGCCGGGCGAACTCGGCCAGCGAGTCGATCTCGGTGAGCGGCAGGTTCTGCAGCTTGGGCTCGTGCGCGGTGCCGCCGTTGCCCGGCGCCACCCACACCTTCTTCACCCGCTCCGACTGCGCCAGGCGCCACGCGAGCGCATGCTCGCGCCCCCCCGAACCCACCACCAGGAGATTCATCGCGTCCTATTCCTGTTCGTCGAAGACTGCGTTGGTGTAGACCTGCTGGACGTCATCGAGGTTCTCGAGCGCGTCGAGCAGCTTCTGCATCTTCAGTGCATCGTCGCCGGTGAGCTCGGTCTCGTTCAGCGGCTTCATCGTGATCTCGGCCACCTCGGCCTTGAGCCCGGCCGCCTCGAGGGCCTGCTTGACCGCGGAGAAATCGGGCACTGCGCAGAGGACCTCGACGCCGCCTTCATCGTCGGAGCTCACGTCCTCGGCGCCGGCCTCGATGGCGGCCTCCATGACCTTGTCTTCGGAGATGCCCGGAGCGAACAGGAACTGGCCGCAGTGCTTGAACTGGAAGGCCACCGAGCCGTCGGTGCCCAGGTTGCCGCCGTGCTTGGAGAAGGCGTGGCGGACCTCGGCGACCGTGCGGGTCCGGTTGTCGGTCATGCAGTCGACGATGACCGCGGCGCCGGCGATGCCGTAGCCCTCATAGCGGATCTCGTCGTAGTTGGAGCCGTCGAGCCCTCCCGCCCCCCGTGCGATGGCCTTCTGCACGGTATCCTTGGGCATGTTGGCGTCCGAGGCCTTGTCCATGGCAAGCCTGAGCCGGGGGTTCGCCGACGGGTCGGCCCCTCCGTGCTTGGCTGCGACGACGATCTCTTTCAGGACGCGGGTGAAGACCTTGCTGCGCTTTGCGTCCTGCCTGTTCTTGCGGTGCTGGATGTTGGCCCACTTGGAATGGCCGGCCATGACTTGCCCTCTCAGTCGCCCTGGCTTGCGTCGGCCTCGGGCGGCATGTTCGAATGATTCGTCTGCGGGGAAACCGCGATTTTACCACCCACCCTTGCCGGGCACGGGCCGCCCTCGGCCGGCCCCCACGCCATGACCGACCTTTTCCGCATCGCCATCGCCGACTCCCGTGAACTGGGCGTCCTTCCGGCGCTGGCCAACCGCCACGGACTGATCACCGGCGCCACCGGCACCGGCAAGACCGTCACCCTGCAGGTGATCGCCGAGCGGCTCTCAGATGCGGGCGTGCCGGTGTTCGTCGCCGACGTCAAGGGCGACCTGGCCGGAGTCTCGCAGCCGGGCAGCATGTCGCCGAAGCTGCAGGAGCGCCTCGACAAGTACGGCCTGCCGGCACCGCAGTTTTCGGGTTATCCGGTCACGCTCTGGGACGTCTACGGCGAGAAGGGCCATCCGCTGCGGGCCACGGTGTCGGACATGGGCCCGACGCTGCTGGCGCAGATGCTGGGCCTGAACGAGACCCAGGAGGGCGTGCTGCACCTGGTGTTCCGCGTCGCCGACGCCCAGGGCCTGCTGCTGCTCGACGCCAAGGACCTGCGCGCGATGCTGCAGTACGTGGGGGACAACGCCAGGTCGTTCACCACCGAGTACGGCAACGTCTCCACCGCCTCGATCGGTGCGATCCAGCGCAGCCTGCTGGCGCTGGACTCGCAGGGCGCCGACCGCTTCTTCGGCGAACCCATGCTCAACCTGGCCGACATGATGCAGACCGACGCGAGCGGCAGGGGCGTCATCAACGTGCTGGCCGCCGACCGCCTGATGAACGCGCCGCGCCTCTACGGGTCCTTCCTGCTGTGGCTGCTTTCTGAGCTCTTCGAGAACCTGCCCGAGGTGGGCGACCGCGAGAAGCCGCGCTTCGTGTTCTTCTTCGACGAGGCCCACCTGCTGTTCGACAACGCGCCCAAGCCCCTGCTCGAGAAGGTGGAGCAGGTGGTGCGGCTGATCCGTTCCAAGGGCGTGGGCGTCTACTTCGTGACGCAGAATCCGCTCGACATTCCCGACACCGTGCTCGGGCAGCTCGGCAATCGCGTGCAGCACGCGCTGCGGGCGTTCACGCCGCGCGACCAGAAGGCGGTCAAGGCGGCCGCGGAAACCATGCGCCAGAACCCGAAGTTCAAGGCGGAGCAGGCGATCACCGAGCTGGGCGTGGGCGAGGCGCTGGTTTCCTTCCTCGACCCGAAGGGCCGCCCGCACGAGGTCGAGCGCGCCTGGATCTGCCCGCCGGGCTCGCGCATCGGGCCGATCACCGACGCGGAGCGCCGCGCGCTGATCGCGGGCTCGGTGGTGGCCGGCATCTACGACAGGACCGAGGACCGCGAGTCCGCCTACGAGCGCCTCAAGGCAGGGACGGCGGCGCAGCCGGAAGCCGAGGCCGCGGGGCCGGAGCAGGCCGAGGGAGGCGGGATCGGCGACATGCTGGGCGGGCTGTTCGGCGGCGTGCTCGGGGGCGGCCAGGGCGGCGCGCGGCGAACGGCCTCGCGCCGAGAGACGCCCCTGCAGGCGGCCACCAAGAGCGCGGCCCGGTCGATCGGGACGACCATCGGCAGGGAACTGGTGCGCGGCGTGCTGGGATCGCTGCTGCGCCGTCGCTAGCACGGGCGCCGGGCCACGGCGCGCCGGGAGGCCGGGCGCGCCGCATCGACGCTGCGAACGACACGAACCATACCAATCATACGAACGAGGACGGGAGACCATCGGATGAAGCTGGGAATCGAAGGCAAGTGGGCGCTGGTCTGCGGCGCGAGCAAGGGACTGGGTTACGGCTGCGCGGCCTCGCTGGCGGCCGAAGGCGTGAACCTGGTGATCAACGCGCGCTCGGCCCAGCCGCTGCGCGAGGCGGCGGCGCGCATCGGCGGCGAGACCGGCGTGTCGGTGGTCGCAGTGGCCTGCGACATCACCACCCCGGAGGGGCGCGCGGAGGCGCTGGCGGCCTGCCCGCAGGTGGACATCCTGGTGAACAACGCGGGCGGCCCGCCGCCGGGAGACTTCCGCGATTTCACGCGCGATGACTGGATCCGTGCGATCGACGCGAACATGCTCACGCCGATCGAACTGATCCGGGCGACGGTGGACGGCATGATGGAGCGCGGTTTCGGCCGCATCGTCAACATCACCTCGAGCGCGGTGAAGGCGCCGATCGACGTGCTCGCGCTGTCCAACGGCGCGCGCAGCGGGCTCACCGGTTTCGTCGCGGGGCTCGCCCGCAAGACCGCGGGCCGCAACGTCACCATCAACAACCTGCTGCCCGGCATGTTCGCCACCGACCGCCTGCGCACCACGATCGCGGCCTCCGCCAAGGCGCAGGGCATCGACGCGGCGGAGGCCGAGCGGCGCCGCGCGGCGACGGTGCCCGCGGGCCGCTTCGGCGACCCCTGGGAGTTCGGCCAGGCCTGCGCCTACCTGTGCAGCGCGCAGGCCGGCTACGTCACCGGCCAGAACTTCCTGATCGACGGCGGCAACTACCCCGGCACGTTCTGAACAAGACACTGAAGCGAATCCAAGGGAGGACATCGATGACCAAGGCGATCCGGATCGAGCGGACCGGCGGCCCCGAAGTGCTGCAGTACCTGGACGTGGAGGGCGGTCCTCCCGGGCCCGGCGAGGTGCAGGTGCGCCATCGCGCGATCGGCCTGAATTTCATCGACGTCTACTACCGCACCGGGCTGTACCCGATGTCGCTGCCGGGCGGCGCCGGCCTGGAGGGGGCGGGCGAGGTGCTCGCGGTGGGCGAGGGCGTGACCGAACTGCGTCCGGGCGACCGGGTGGCGTACGCCGGCGGCTCGCCGGGCGCGTACTCCGAGGTGCGCAACATGGCCGTCAAGCCGCTGGTGAAGATTCCCGACGGCATCGGCGACGAGACCGCTGCGGCGATGATGCTCAAGGGCCTCACCGTGCAGTACCTGTTCCACCGCACCTACAAGCTGAAGGCCGGCGAGACCATCCTTTTCCATGCCGCGGCAGGCGGAGTCGGCCTGATCGCGATGCAGTGGGCCAAGGCGCTCGGCGTCACCGTGATCGGCACCGTGGGCTCCGAGGAGAAGGCCGAGCTCGCCAGGCGCCACGGCTGCGACCACACCATCCTCTACCGCGAGGAGAACGTGGCCGAGCGGGTGCGCGAGATCACCGGCGGCAGGATGGTGCCCGTGGTCTACGACGGGGTCGGCAAGGACACCTTCCAGGCTTCGCTGGACAGCCTCGCGCCCTTCGGCCTGATGGTGAGCTTCGGCAACGCCTCGGGGCCGGTGCCGCCGTTTCCGCTCACCGCGCTCAAGGGCTCGCTCTACATCACACGCCCGGGGCTGATGAACCACACCTCGGACCGCGCGACGCTGCTTGGGATGGCCGACGACCTGATCGGCATGGTCTCTTCGGGCAAGGTGAAGATCGAGATCGACCGGCGCTACGCGCTGGCCGACGCGGCCCAGGCCCATCGCGACCTGGAGGCGCGCCGGACCACCGGCTCGTGCATCCTGCTTCCCTGAGCGCATCCTGGCCCATTCCCCGATGCTGGAGCCCCTCGACGCCGGCGCTGCCGCGGCCGGCGACGCGGCCGGCGAGGGCACGCGCGAGCGCCGCTTCGGCGGCGTCGCGCGGCTCTTCGGAGGCACGGCGCTGGCGCGCCTGCAGGCTGCGCACTTCGTGGTCGTCGGGATCGGCGGCGTGGGCTCCTGGACGGCCGAGGCGCTGGCGCGCTCCGGGGCCGGCGCGATCACGCTGGTCGACATGGATCACGTCGCCGAGTCGAACCTCAACCGCCAGGTCCACGCGCTTGAATCCACGCTGGGTGCAGCCAAGGGCGAGGCGATGCGCGAGCGGATCGCGGGCATCTGGCGCGGCTGCCGGGTCGCACTGGTCGATGACTTCGTCACCGCGGAGAACGCGGCCGAGCTGATCCCCGAGGGCGCGATCGTGATCGATGCGATCGACCAGCCGCGCGCGAAGGCGGCGATGATCGCGCTGTGCCGGCGCCGGCGTCAGCCGCTGGTGGTCTGCGGCGGCGCGGGCGCGGTCACCGACGCGCTCGCGCTGCGGCGCGAGGATCTCGCGCTGGTGCGCGGCGACCCGCTGCTGGCCTCGGTGCGGGCGCGGCTGCGCCGCGAGCACGGCTTCCCGAGGGAGGCGGGCCGGCGCTTCGGGGTCACGGCGCTGTACTTCGATGCGCAGCGCGTGCGCACCGCGCCGGACGCGCCCGGGGCGGAGTGCGCGCTGCCCGGCGGCGAGCAGCCGGCGGCTCCTTCCGGGCGCGGCGGCGCGCCGCTGGCCTGCGCCGGCTACGGGTCCCTGGTCACCGTGACCGCTGCGCTGGGCTTTGCAGCCGCGGGGCTCGCGATCGAGGCGGCGTTGCGATGAGGGCGTTCGCCGCGAATCCGGAGACGCTGCTCTGGATCGTGGAACTGGTGGCGACGCTGGCCTTCGCGCTGTCGGGCTTCATCGAGGCGGCACGCAAGCGGATGGACATCGTGGGCATCTGCGCGGTCTCGTTCATCGCGGCCTTCGGCGGCGGCACCCTGCGCGACATCCTGCTGGACCGGCGCCCTTTCTTCTGGGCGGCCGACGGCTGGGTCTGGACGGTGCTGGCGCTGTGCGTGCTGGGCGTGTGGATGCTGCGCACGCAGCACGTCGAGTTCACCGAGCGCGCGATCCGCGTGCCGGATGCGCTCGGTCTCGGGCTGTTCACCGTCACGGGGACCGGACTGGCGCTGGAGATGTCGATGCCGCCCACGGTCGCGGTGCTGATGGGCGTGGTCACCGCGGTGTTCGGCGGCGTGATGCGCGACATCGTGTGCAACGAGATTCCGGCAGTGTTCCGCGATCATCGCCCCTATGCGGTGTGCTCGTTCGCCGGCGCCTGGGCCTACCTGGGCCTGGACGCGCTGCACGCGCCTGCCTGGCTCGCGGCGCTGGGCGGCGCCACGCTGGCCACGGGGCTGCGGCTCACCGCGCTGGCCCGCGCGTGGCAGGTGCCGGGCTGGCGGGGCGATCCGTGAGGCCCGGGGCGGAAGCGGCGTAAGGGATGCGGTCCGATGGGAAGCACCAGATGAAGGACGATACGATGAAGATCCTGCAGGGAAGGGCTTTGCCGCGCCGGCTTTCGGCGCCGGTGCGTGCTGTCGCAATGCTCGCGCTCGCGGCAGGCTGGGCGGCGGCGCAGGCAGGCGCAGCGCATGCAGCGCAGCCGCTGGAGCCTGCACGGGCCGCGCAGGCCGCGCCCGCGGCCGATCGCGGCCGCGCGCTCTACGAGGCGCGCTGCGAGGGCTGCCATGACCGCAGCGTGCACCAGCGCTCGGCGCGCATCGCGCGCGACTACGCCGGGGTGCGGGCCGCCGTGGTGCGCTGGGACCGCGAGCTGGGCGCGCTCTGGCGCCCCGACGAGATCGACGCGGTCACGCGCCACCTCAATGCGCTCTACTACCGCTTTCCCTGCACCGGCCCGGCCTGCGCGCCGGAGCGTGCGAGCGCAGGGCGCACGGCCACGACGGACTGATCCGGAAGAAGACTACGAGGAGACAGGCATGAAGAACCCGATCGATCTGATGCTCGACTACCAGCTGGCTGCGCGCCACTACCCGGGGGCGGTGGTGCACGTGGAGCAGGACGGGCGCGTGCTCGCGCACGCGGTGGCAGGGCGGCTGCGCGGCGAGGGCGAGGCGCCGATGCGCGAGGACGCGCTGTTTCGCATCGCGTCGCTGTCGAAGGCGGTGGTCAGCGTGATGACGCTGATGCTGGTCGACGAAGGTCTCGTGGGACTGGACGCGCCGGTCCAGGACTACCTGCCGCAGCTGGCGAAGCAGCGGATGCCCGACGGCGCGCCGCCGGAGCGGCCGGTCACCGTGCGCGACCTGCTGCGGCACACCGCGGGCGTGCCCTACGCAGGCGAACTGCGCGATCCGGCGCTGCGCGCGAAGGCGCAGGCGCTGGGGCTGGACGGCCGGATGGCATCGATGACCCCGGCGGAGTTCCTGGACGCGCTGGTCACGCTGCCGCTCGCCAACCAGCCGGGCGCCGCGTTCCGCTACGGCTTCGCCACCGACCTCGCCGGACTGGTGGTGGAGCGGGTGACCGGGCAGCGGCTGGGCGAGGCGCTGCGCGCGCGGCTGCTCGATCCGCTGGGCATGGTCGACACCGGCTTCGTCGTCGCGGATGCCGACCTCGCCCGGCTGGCGGGCGCCCATGCCTCCGACAAGGCCTGGCATGGATTCGACCGGATGTTCCGCGACGGCCAGGCGAAGGGGTCGCCGATGCACAGCGGCGGCGGCGGCCTGATCTCCACGGTGGCGGACTACGCGGCGTTCGCGCGGATGCTGGCCGGCGGCGGCGAGGCGGCCGGGCACCGCTTCCTGAAGCCCGAGACCTTCGCGCAGATGGCCAGCGACCAGCTCGGGCCGAACGTGGACGGCCCGGCAGGCTATGCCGGCCCGGGCTTCGGCTTCGGCCTGGCGCTCGCGGTGCGCCATGACTGGGGCGCGGCCGCGGTGCCCAGCCCGGCGGGCGAGCTGACCTGGTCGGGGGTCACCGGCACCGGGCTCTACGTGCGGCCGGCCGACCGGTGGTTCGCGATCAAGTTCAGCTGCAACAACGCCTCGCGGCTGATGGCCCGTTTCGAGTTCAGGCGGGCTGCAGGGATGCTCTGAACCCGCGCCGCGCGCCGGCGTATGCTGCCGGCAAGGTGCATTCGAACGCCACGAGACGGAAGGAGACCCATGGGAGCCCCCGGAGAGATCCACGGCCGCGCGCAGACGCTGGACGACAAGTACACCGCCAGCGAGGGCTGGCTCTACATGACCGGAATCCAGGCGCTGGTGCGCCTGCCGATGCAGCAGCGCCAGCGCGACGTCGCCGCCGGGCATGACACCGGCGGCTACATCTCGGGCTACCGCGGCTCGCCGCTGGGGCGCTACGACATGGAGCTCTGGGCCGCCGGCGAGCGCCTGAAGGAGCACAAGGTCGTGTTCCGCTCCGGCCTGAACGAGGACCTCGCGGCCACCGCGATCTGGGGCTCGCAGTACGTGGGCCTGTTCCCGGGCGCGAAGGTCGATGGCGTCTTCGGCATCTGGTACGGCAAGGGCCCCGGTGTCGACCGCTCCGGCGATGCGCTGCGCCACGCCAACATGGCCGGCACCCGGCCGCTGGGCGGCGTGGTCGCGCTGGCCGGCGACGACCACGGCGTGAAGTCCTCCACCGTGGCCAACTTCTCCGACCAGATGTTCATCGCGGTGGGCATGCCGGTGCTCTATCCGTCGAACACCCAGGAGCTGCTCGACTTCGGCCTGCACGGCTTCGCGCTGTCGCGCTTCTCGGGCTGCTGGGTCGGCATGAAGGTGGTCACCGACGTCGTCGAGGGCGGCGGCTCGGTCTGGGTGGCGCCCGATTCACCGAAGGTCGTGCTGCCTGCGGATTTCCCGATGCCGCCCGGCGGGCTCAACAGCCGCCCGGTGGACATGGGCATCCCGCAGGAAGACCGCCTCTACCACCACAAGCTGCACGCCGCGCTCGCCTACGCGCGGCTCAACGGGCTCAACCGGGTGACGATGGGCGGCGCGGGTGCGCGCGTCGGCATCGTCTCGGCCGGCAAGGCCTACCAGGACGTGCTGCAGGCGCTGATGGGCCTGGGCATCGACGATGCGCGGGCCCGCGCGCTCGGGCTCAAGGTGCTCAAGATCGGCATGACCTGGCCGCTCGATCCCGAGATCGTGCGCGAGTTCGCGCAGGGGCTGGACACGCTGGTGGTGATCGAGGAGAAGCGGCCGGTGCTCGAGGAGCAGGTGCGCGCGGTGCTCTACGGCACGCCGCACCAGCCGGCGATCGTCGGCAAGCATTTCGGCGGGCATCCCTTCGAGGCGCAGCGCGCGCCGATGGCGATCCCCAATGCCGGCGAGACCAACCCGGCGATGGTGGCCGCGGTGCTGGCGAAGGCGCTGGGGCTGCCGCAGCCGCAGGAGGCCGTCCAGGCGCTGTCGGGCGCGGCGGCGGGCGGGTTGGCGCTGCCGGCGGCACAGGCTGCGGCGCTCCCCGCTGCGGCACAGACAGCGCCGCTTCCGGTCGCGGCGCAGGCCGCGGGGGCCCCGGTGCGCATGCCCGGCTTCTGCTCGGGCTGCCCGCACAACCGCTCCACGCGCCTGCCCGACGGCAGCCGGGCGCTGGCCGGCATCGGCTGCCACTCGATGGCGCTGCTGATGGATCCGCTCACCACCACGACCATCTCGCACATGGGCGCCGAGGGCGTGATGTGGCTGGGCCAGCATCCCTTCACCGAGGAGAAGCACGTCTTCGCCAACCTCGGGGACGGCACCTATGCGCACTCGGGCTTCCTGGCGGTTCGCCAGGCGATCGCCGCGCACGTGCCGCTCACCTACAAGATCCTGTTCAACGGCTTCGTCTCGATGACCGGCGGGCAGGCGGTGGAGGGCGACATCGGCGTCTCGACCATCCTGCACGAACTCGCCGCCGAGGGTGTCAGGAAGATGGCGCTGGTCACCGACGATCCCGCCAAGTACGAGGGCGTCGCGCTGCCGCCGGGGGTGCCGGTTCGCCACCGCAGCGAGCTTGAGGCGGTGCAGCGCGAGTTCCGCGAATATCCGGACGTGTCGGTGATCGTCTACGAGCAGCCCTGCGCCACCGAGCGGCGGCGGCTGCGCAAGCGCGGCAAGTGGGAGGATCCGCAGCGCCGCACCTTCATCAACGCGGCGGTCTGCGAGGGCTGCGGCGACTGCGGCAAGGCCTCCAACTGCATGTCGGTGGAGCCGCTGGAGACCGAGTTCGGCCGCAAGCGCCGCATCAACCAGTCCACCTGCAACAAGGACTATTCCTGCGTCGAAGGCTTCTGCCCGAGCTTCGTGTCGGTCGAGGGCGGCCAGCTGCGCAAGGCCGTGCCCGCCGCGGGCCCGGCGGGCGCCGGCCCGCAGGCGGACGACGGGGCCTTCGCAGGGCTGCCCGAGCCTTCGGTGCCCCACCCCACCCGGCCCTTCAACGTTCTGATCGGCGGCATCGGCGGCACCGGCGTGGTCACCATCGGGCAGACGCTGGCGGTCGCTGCGCATCTCGAAGGGCTCTACAGCTCCAACCTCGACGTCACCGGCCTCGCGCAGAAGTACGGCGCGGTGCTCTCGCACGTTCGCATCGCGGCGCGCGCCGAGGACCTGCACGGCACGCGCATCGCACCCGGCGAGGCGGACACCCTGGTCGGCTGCGACCTTATCGTCGCCGCCGGCGACGAGTCGATGTCCAAGCTGAGCGCGGGCCGCAGCCGCGGCGTGGTCTGCACCGACCTGATCCCCACCGGCGAGTTCGCGCGCAATCCCGACTGGCGGATCGACGCGGGCGCGCTGTCGGCCCGGCTCTCGGCAGTGCTCGGCGACGACCTGCTGCTGCTCGAGGGGCAGCGCCTGGCCACCGCGCTGATGGGCGACTCGATCGCAGCCAACATGTTCATGCTGGGCGCGGCCTGGCAGCGCGGGCAG
Organism: Gammaproteobacteria bacterium; assembly: GCA_046569945.1. GTDB lineage: Bacteria > Pseudomonadota > Gammaproteobacteria > Burkholderiales > Burkholderiaceae_E > Quisquiliibacterium. The sequence continues at coordinate 13,310 of JBKHVS010000011.1, forward strand.
ATCCCGCTGTCGCTGGCCTCGATCGACCGGGCGATCGAGCTCAATGGCGTCGCGGTCGAGCTCAACCGCCGCGCCTTCCTCTGGGGGCGGCGCGCGGCCCACGACCCGGCGGCGGTCGAGGAGCGCGCCGCGCGCATGGGCTCCAAGGTGCTGCAGTTCGTGCCGCGCAGCCGCCAGACGCTGGAGGACATCGTCGAGCGGCGGGTGCGCGAACTCACCGACTACCAGGATGCTGCGTACGCGCGACGCTACTCGGCGATGGTCGAGCGCGTGCGCCGCGCGGAGGATGCGCTGGGGCAGGCGCTCGGCAAGGACGGCGACGCGCTGTCGCGGGCGGTGGCCCGCTATCACTTCAAGCTGCTGGCCGCCAAGGACGAGTTCGAGGTGGCGCGGCTGTACTCCCGGCCGCAGTTCCGCGAGGAGCTTGCCCAGGCCTTCGAGGGCGACTACAAGCTGAAGTTCCACGTGGGCGCCTGGCCCTTCGCGCGCAAGGATCCTGCCACCGGCAAGCCGGTCAAGCGCGAGGTCGGCCCATGGCTGATGAGCGCCTTCGGCGTGATGGCCCGGCTGCGCTTCCTGCGGGGCAGCGTGCTCGACCCCTTCCGCAATTCGGCCGAGCGGCGGCTGAACCGCGCGCTGCTCGAGCAGTACGAGCAGGACCTGGAACGGGTGCTCGCCGGGCTCACGGCGGACAGGCACGCGGTGGCGGTGCGGATCGCTTCGCTGCCGGAGAAGATCCGCGGCTACGGCCACGTGCGCGAGGAGCATGCGGCGGCGGTCGCCCCCGAGCGCGAGCGGCTGCTGGAGGAGTTCTCGGCCACCGGCGTGCAGCGCGCCGCCGCGTAGATCCCGAGGAGAAACGGATGATCAGCGAAACCCTGCGCGCCGAGCTGCGCGCCGCATTGCCCCCTGAGACCTTCGTCGAGGGCGATGCGCTCGCCGGGCGCGCCGCCGGCTGGAGCCGGCGCGACGGCATCCAGGCCGCGCTGCTGGCGCGGCCCGCGAGCACCGACGAGGTGGCTGCGGTGCTGCGCATCTGCCATGCGCATCGCCAGCCGGTGATCACCCACGGCGGGCTCACCGGGCTGGTCCACGGCGCCGACACCACGCCGTCGGACCTGGTCCTGTCCACCGAGCGGCTGCGCGCCATCGAGTCGATCGATCCGGCGCAGCGCGTGGCGGTGGTGCAGTCCGGCGTCACGCTGCAGGCGGTGCAGGAGGCCGCCGATGCGCAGGGCCTGGCCTTCCCGCTGGACCTCGGCTCGCGCGGCTCGGCCACGATCGGCGGCAATGCGTCGACCAATGCGGGCGGCAACCGAGTGGTCCGCTACGGCATGACGCGCGACATGATCCTCGGCGTCGAGGCGGTGCTCGCCGACGGCACGGTCATCCCGGCGATGAACCGGCTGATCAAGAACAACGCGGGCTACGACCTGAAGCACCTGTTCATCGGCTCCGAGGGCACGCTCGGGGTGATCACACGGCTGGTGCTGCGGCTGCGCGAGAAACCCGCGCGCCAGGACGTGGCGATGGTGGCGGTGCCGGGATTCGACGAGATCGTCGCGCTGCTCAAGCACATGGACCGCGCGCTGGGCGGTTCGCTGTCCGCCTTCGAGGCGATGTGGCCCGAGTTCTACGAGCTGGTGACCACGCCGCCGGCCAAGGGCCGGCCGCCGGTGCCGCACGGCCATCCGCTGTACGCGCTGATCGAATGCTCGGGAGGCGGCTCGCCCGCGGATGCCGAGCGCTTCTCGTCGGCGCTGGAGCAGGCGATGGAACAGGGTCTCGTCGCGGACGCCGCCATCGCGCAGTCGCAGGCCGAGGCCGCTGCGATCTGGGCGCTGCGCGACGACGTCGGCCAGACGATGCGCGACTCCCCGCCGGTGACCTTCGACGTCTCGCTGCCCATCGACCGGATGCCGGGATACCTGGACGAGGTGCGTCCGGCGCTCGCGATGCGCTTTCCCGGCTCGCTGCTGTGGGTCTTCGGCCACCTGGGCGACGGCAACCTGCACCTGGTGCTCAAGCCCGCAATGCCGGCCAGCCAGGCCCGGCCGGACGCGGAGGCGATCGTCTATTCGGCGCTGCGCGCGCTGGGCGGATCGGTGTCGGCCGAGCACGGCATCGGTTTCGAGAAGAAGGCCTGGCTTGACGTGTCGCGCAGCCCCGCCGAGATCGAGCTGATGCGCAGCCTCAAGGCCTGTCTCGATCCGCAGGGCATCCTGAATCCCGGGCGCATCTTCTCGCTGTAAGCTTCGCCGGCTTCCGATTCAGCGAACTGAGAGTGCATCGATGCCCCGGACCTGGGTTCCCGCCACCTTCGACGACTATCGCGCGATGGCGCGGGCGCGGCTGCCGCGGCAGCTCTTCGAGTACATCGACGGCGGCGCGCACGGCGAGCTGACGCTGCGCGCCAACGCCGCGGACCTGGACGTGCTGAGGCTGCGCCAGCGCGTGCTGCGCAACGTGGAGCAGGTGGACCTGCGCACCACGGTGCTCGGGCGCGAGTGGCCGATGCCGCTGGGCCTGGCGCCCGTTGGGCTGGCCGGCATGATGCGCCGGCGCGGCGAGACCCAGGCGGTGCGAGCGGCCAATGCCGCCGGCGTCACCTGGTGCCTGAGCACGGTGGGCCTGTGCTCGATCGAGGAGGTGGCCGGCGCGGCCAGCGCCCCCTTCTGGTTCCAGCTCTACATGATGCGCGACCGCGGTTTCGTCGCCGAGCTGATCTCGCGCGCCAAGGCGGCGCGCTGCGAGGCGCTGGTGGTGACCGTGGACCTGGCGGTGCCGGGCCTGCGCTTCAAGGACGTGCGCAACGGCATGACCGGGGGGCTGTCGGCGGCCGCGCAGCTGGCGGTGAACCTGGAGCGCGCCAGCCGGGTGCGCTGGATCGCCGACGTGGTGCTGGGCGGCGGGCCGCTGGTGTTCGGAACGCTGGCTTCGAAGCTGCCGGAGGCCAGGAGCCTGCCCGAGTTCCACGACTTCGTTCGCAGGAACTTCGACCCCACGGTGAGCTGGCAGGACATCGACTGGATCCGGTCGCAGTGGGACGGGCCGATCGTCATCAAGGGGGTGATGGACCCGGAGGATGCGCGCTCGGCCGCGTCGGCCGGAGCGCAGGCGATCGTCGTGTCCAACCACGGCGGGCGCCAGCTCGACGGCGCCCCGTCGACGATCGCTGCCCTGCCGGCGATCGCGGACGCGGTCGGCGACCGGGTGGACGTGCTGGTCGACGGCGGCATCCGCGGCGGGCTCGACGTGATGAAGGCGCTGGCCTGCGGCGCGCGCGCCGCGCTGATGGGGCGCGCCTGGGTGTTCGCGCTGGCCGCGATGGGCGAGGCCGGCGTGGCCCGGCTGCTGGAGACCGCGCGCAACGAGCTGCGCGTGTCGCTCGCGCTGGCCGGAATCGACGCCGCCCGCAAGGTCGACCGGAACAGCCTCTTCTGACGATTTCCGGGTTTTCGGATTGTCCGTCGCCGGGCGGCAGGCGGGCGCGCCCTGGGGGCGCGCCGGGCTCCCTTAAACTGACTCAGTCCCCCGGGGCGGCCCGTCAGGCCGCGCCCCGGCCGCACTTCACGGAGAAACCACGATGGCCGAAGCCAGCCCCGCAGCCGCTCCCGGCGCCGACCACGAGCTCACCTGGCACGAGGACTGCGCGGTCTTCCGCATCCGCCGTCCCCGCAGCCTGAACGCGCTGACCAAGGGCGTGCTCGAGGCGCTGTCGGCCGCCCTGGACGAGGTCGAGGCCCGCGGCGTGCGGGCGCTGGTCATCGTCGGCGAGGGCGAGAAGGCCTTCTGCGCCGGCACCGACCTGGCCGAGCTCACCACCCTGTCCGACGAGGCGCGGCACGCCAAGACCGGCTTCGCCCGCGATCTGCTCGTCCGGCTGCACCGCTCGAAGGTGGTCAGCGTGGCGGCGGTCAACGGCCTGGCCTTCGGCGGCGGAATGGAGCTGGCGCTGGCCTGCACCTTCCGCATCGCCGCGCCGCACGCAAGCTTCGCGCTGCCCGAGGTGAAGCTGGGCGTGTTCCCGGTCTACGGCGGCACGCAGTTCCTGCCGGCCGTGGTCGGCCAGGCGCGCGCGGTGGACATGATGATCACCGGCCGCACCGTCGACTGCGCCGAAGCGCTGGCGATGGGGCTGGTCAGCCGCGTGGCGGTGCCCGGCGGCGCGCCGGCCGCGGGCGGCCCGGCGCAGTCGCTGCTGGCGGCGCATGCCGCGCTCGCGTCGTCGGGCGGCGCGCCTTCGCGCATGGGCGGCGACGAGCTGGTCGCGCAGGCGATCGCGCTGGCGCGCAGCGTCACCTGCTGGAGCGGCGTGGCGGTGGAGGCCATCCGCGCGAGCGTGCAGGCCGCGGGCCCCGTGGTCACCGACGAGGGACTGGCCGCCGAGGAGGCGCAGTCCCGGCGCGTGATGGCCAGCGAAGACGGCAAGGAAGGCGTGCGCGCCTTCGTCGAGAAGCGGCCGCCGGTGTTCCGCAACCGCTGATTCCGCACACAGAATCCATCGAACCCGTAAAGGAGAACCCAGGATGTTGAAGACCCGTTTCACCGAGCTGGTCGGCGTCGAGTACCCCATCGTGCAGGGCGGCATGCAGTGGGTGGGCCGCGCAGAGCTGGTCGCAGCCGTGGCCAATGCCGGCGCGCTCGGCTTCATCACCGCGCTCACGCAGCCGACGCCTGAGGACCTGGCCAAGGAGATCAAGCGCTGCAAGGAGCTGACCGACAAGCCCTTCGGCGTGAACCTGACGATCCTGCCGGCGCTCAAGCCGCCGCCCTACGCCGAGTACCGCCGCGCGATCATCGAGGCCGGCGTCAAGGTCGTCGAGACCGCGGGCTACAACCCCGAGGAGCACATCTCCGACTTCAAGGCCCACGGCATCAAGGTGATCCACAAGTGCACCGCGGTGCGCCATGCGCTCAAGGCCGAGCGCATCGGAGCCGACGCGATCTCGATCGACGGCTTCGAATGCGCGGGCCATCCCGGCGAGGACGACATCCCCGGCCTGATCCTGATCCCGGCGGCCGCCGACAAGGTCAAGATCCCGATGATCGCCTCGGGCGGCTTCGCCGACGGTCGCGGCCTGGTGGCGGCGCTGGCGCTGGGCGCCGAGGGCATCAACATGGGCACGCGCTTCATGTGCACCGTCGAGAGCCCGATCCACCAGAAGATCAAGGAGCAGATCGTCGCCAACGACGAGCGCGCCACCGACCTCATCTTCCGCACGCTGAAGAACACCGCGCGCGTGGCGAAGAACGCGGTCAGCCAGGAAGTCGTGGCGATCGAGCGCAAGGGCGGCGCCACCATCGACGACATCAAGCACCTGGTGGCCGGCGCCCGCGGCAAGGTGGTGTACCAGGAAGGCGACCCCGACTACGGCATCTGGTCGGCCGGCATGGTCCAGGGCCTGATCCACGACATCCCGACCTGCGCGGAGCTCGTGAAGAAGATCGTGTCCGACGCCGAGGCGATCATCGCCCAGCGCCTGGACCGCATGGCCGGCCGGGCCTGATCCGCCGGCGCGCCGATGGCCATCGCAAGGCTCTCCGAGGTCGGCCTCGAGTACTTCGAGCATGGCAGCGGTCCCGAGACGGTCGTGCTGGTGCACGGCTTCCAGGCTTCGGCGCGCATCTGGCACGCGGTGCAGCGGGCGCTCCCCGCGCAGGGCTACCGCTCGATCGCGGTGAACAACCGCGGCGCGGGCGCCTCCGATGCGCCACCCGGGGAGGAGGACTTCACGATCGGGAAGTTCGCCTCCGACCTGCACGAGCTCGTCGTGCACCTGGGCCTGCGGGACTTCACGCTGGTCGGCCACTCGATGGGCGGGGTCATCGCGATGCAGTTCGCGGTCGACCATCCGGAGCTGCCGAAGGCGCTGGTGCTGCTGGACCCTGCCGGCCCCGACGGGCCGGAGATGAGCGACGAGCAGCTGGAGCGCTTCCTGGACGATCGCGCCGCCGCCCGGCGCGAGGCGCTCGCCCGGGGCGCTGCCGCGGGCGGCCTCGATGCGGAGGAGGGCGTGTTCCCCCCGGTGCAGATGCGGCTGCTGCTGGCGGACATCGCCGCGGCCCCTGAGCGCAGGCTGCGCGGCTCGATGCGTTCGATGCTGCGCTCGCGGATCGGCGGTCGCGTGCGGCAGCTGCGGATGCCGGCGCTGCTCGCAGCCGGCGATCGCGACGCGCTGGTGCCGCTGGCCGGCATGCTCGACACCTGGCGCAAGCTGCCGCCGGGCAGCGGCCTGCACGTCTGGCACGGGGTGGGGCATTCGCCGAACGTCGACCGCCCTGCCGAGGTAGCTGCGCTGCTGCGGCGCTTCATCGAGGTGACGGTGCGGGCGAGGGCCCGCGCATCTTCCTAGGCGCTGCCGGTGGTGCCCGCGAAAAGGGCCTGGCCGGTCGCCCGGGCAGGCCCTGTTGCCGCGGCAGCCTGAGGGCTGCCGGGGACTCGGCGCTTACAGGCGCTCGATGACCGTGGCGTGCGACATGCCGCCGCCTTCGCACATCGACTGCAGGCCATAGCGCTTGTTCTGGCGCTTGAGCGCGTAGATCAGCGTGGCCATCAGCTTGGTGCCCGAGCCGCCCAGCGGGTGGCCCAGCGCGATCGCGCCGCCGTTGACGTTGACGCGCTCGGGATCGGCGCCCAGCTGCTTCATCCAGGACATCGGCACCGAGGCGAAGGCCTCGTTGATCTCGAAGAGGTCGATGTCGTCGATCTTCCAGCCCAGGCGCTTGAGCGCCAGCTCGGTGACGGGGATCGGGGTCTCGAGCATGATCACCGGGTCGCTCGCCAGCACCGACATGTGGTGGATGCGCGCCAGCGGCTGCACGCCCAGCTGCTTGAGGCCCTTCTCGCTGACGATCAGCACGCCCGAGGCGCCGTCGCAGATCTGGCTGGAGCTGCCGGCCGTGAGCACGCCGCCTTCCTGCAGCAGCTTCAGGCCCTGGAGGCCTTCGAGCGTGGCGTCGAAGCGGATGCCCTCGTCGACCTCGTGCATCTCCGGCGTGCCGTCGGCGAGCTGGATCTGGACGGGGACGATCTCGTCCTTGAACCAGCCTTCCCTGGTGGCGCGGGCGGCGCGCTGGTGGCTCTGCAGCGAGAAGCGGTCGATCTCGTCCTTGGTGAGGCCGTACTTCTTGGCCATCATCTCGGCACCGACGAACTGGCTGAACTGCACGCCGGGATAGCGCTTCTCCATCGACGGGCTCTTGGAGAAGCCCAGGCCTGCCTTGGCGGGCAGGATGGCCGGGGTGCCCATGGGCACGCGGGTCATGCTCTCGACGCCGGCGGCGATCACGATGTCCATGGTGCCGGACATCACGGCCTGCGCCGCGAACTGCAGCGCCTGCTGCGAGGAGCCGCACTGGCTGTCGACGGACACCGCCGGCACCGACTCGGGGAACTTGGACGACAGCACCGCGTTGCGGGCGATGTTGGTGGACTGCTCGCCGGCCTGGCCGACGCAGCCCATGATCACCTGGTCGACCAGCGCCGGGTCCATCTTGGTGCGGTCGACGAGCGACTCGAGGACCTTGCCGGCGAGGTCCGCGGGGTGCCAGCCGGCCAGCCTGCCGTTGCGCTTGCCGCCCGCTGTGCGGGCGGCGGCGACGATGTATGCCTCAGCCATGTTCGTTGCTCCATACCTGGAATCTTGGGGATTCCGATGATAACGCCCCGCAGGCCCGCCACCGGGCGGAACCGTGCCGTTCCGTTCCGTGAATGGCCATGACGAGGGTAGGGTCGAGGAGCGACCTGGGGCGGCGCCGGCTTTGGCGATGCCCCTGCGTGCTGGAGATGCCCCGGACGGGCCTCAGCCTCCGGCCGCCGTCCAGGCCTCCCAGCCCCTGCGCCGAAGCTCGCAGGCAGGGCAGGCGCCGCAGCCGTAGCCCCAGGGGTGGCGGACGCTGCGGTCGCCCAGGTAGCAGGAGTGGGTCTCCTCGGCGAACAGCCCCACCAGCGCGTCGCCGCCCAGCCGCTGCGCCATCTCCCAGGTGCCGGCCTTGTCGATCCACATCAGCGGGGTCTCGACCAGCATCCGCGTGTCCATGCCCAGGTTCAGCGTCACCTGCAGGCTCTTGAGGGTGTCGTCGCGGCAGTCCGGGTAGCCGGAGTAGTCGGTCTCGCACATGCCGCCGACCAGCACCTGCAGGCCGCGCCGGTAGGCCAGCGCCGCCGCCAGCGTGAAGAACAGCAGGTTGCGCCCGGGCACGAAGGTGTTGGGCAGGCCGCTGCGGTCCATCTCGATGGCGCGGTCCTGGGTCAGCGCGGTGTCGCTGACCTCGCCGAGCACGTCCAGGCTCAGCAGGTGATCCTCGCCGAGGCGGGCTGCCCACGCGGGGAAGCCCGCGCGCAGCTTCCCGATGATTCGCGGGCGGCAGTCGAGCTCCACCGCGTGCCGCTGGCCGTAGCGGAAGCCGACGGTCTCCACGCGCTCGTAGCGCTCGAGCGCCCAGGCGAGGCAGGTGGCGGAGTCCTGGCCGCCGGAGAACAGGACGAGGGCGCGGGTCTTCACTTCAGCAGCATCCCGAGCTCCTTCACCGCCAGGCGGTCGCTCTCGTACTTGTCGATCGCGTAGCGGGTGAAGGCTGCGGAGTCCAGGTGGATGGTGACCATGTTCTCGTTCCTGAGGATCCGCTGGAACGCCTCGTCCTTCGAGGCCTTCAGGAAGGCGTCGTGCAGCGTCTTGACGATGGCCGGGTCGATTCCGGCCGGACCGCCGATGCCCAGCATCGAGACCGCGACCACGTCGTGGCCGAGTTCGCGCAGCGTGGGCACCGAGGGCAGCACGCGCTCGGGCGTGGCGGTGGCGAGAACCCGGATCTTGCCGGCCTGCGCGAGCGCGCCCCATCCGGGATCGACCGCGAGGTCGATGTGCCCGCCCAGCAGCGAGGCCGACCACTCGGCGGCGCCCTTGAAGGGGACGAAGTTCAGCCTGACGTTCGCGGCCTTCGCCATCCGCTCGGCTGCGATGTGGCCGCTGGTGCCCGTGCCCGTGGTGCCGTAGCTGATCACCCCTGGCCTGGCACGGGCCTCGCTGAACACCTCGCCGAGCGTCTTCCATCGCGCGTCTGCGCGGACGCTCACGCCGTAGGTGTAGGCGGTGAGGCCGATGACGTAGCTGAAGTCGCGGGTGGGATCCCAGTTCGAGGCCTGCAGGTGCGGCAGGCGGTAGAGCGACGCGGGCAGCACGGCGAGCGTGTAGCCGTCCGCGTTGTCCGTCTTCGCCATCATCGCCGGGGACATGGTGCCGCTCGCCCCCGGGCGGTTGACGACCTGGATCGGCTGGCCGAGATCCTTCGATGCGGCCTGCGCCAGAGCGCGGAAGAGGCTGTCGGTGGCGCCCCCCGGCGGGAAGGGAACGATCAGCGTGACCGGCCGCGACGGGAAGGTCTCGGCGAGCGCCGGGGCGGCGGCGGTGCCGGACACCACCGTCGCTGCGGCCACTGCGCCGAGAAAGGCGCGGCGGGTCTTGCTGAGTTCCATCTGAAGGTCTCCATGCGTTGGATTCGCCCGGGGCTATGGCCGTCCCGGACGTTCCCGCCGGGGGCCTTCGCTCCCTGCGGACGTGACGGCAAGTATAGGCAGCCAGGGCATGGCGCGCGCGCTCCCTGCCGCGGACGTCTGCCCGGCCTGCTCGCCGCCCGTGTCGCTTTCGGTTGCCGGGGGCGCCAGGCTCCGGGAAACCCTCGATGGATGGAACTGCCCCGGGGTGCGAATGTCTGCGATTGTCGATACCAGCCAGAGGACGCGCGATCTGCGCTCGGCCTCCCGGATCGCGGGGGCTCCCGGCACGCGCGCCAGCCGCATCCGGGGGCCGCAGCATCAGGACATTGACCGTTACCAAGGAGACAAGACCATGCCCTCACGCCGCACATTCATCCTCCAGACCGCAGCAGGTTCTGCCGCTGCGATGGCCGGCATCAGGCTGGCCCACGCCACTCAGGGCGTGAGCAAGGACGAGATCGTCATCGGATCGATCCAGGACCTTTCCGGTCCCATCGCCGTCCTGGGGAGGTACGTGCAGAACGGGATGATCCTGCGCGTCGAGTCGATCAACGCTGCCGGGGGAATCCACGGTCGCAAGCTCAAGCTGATCGTCGAGGACTCCAGCTACGACCCGAAGAAGTCCGTGCTGGCGGCGCAGAAGCTGGTCACGCAGAACAGGATCTTCGCGATGATCGGCACGCTCGGATCCCCGACCACGCTCGCGTCGATGCCGGTGGTGCTCGAGAAGAACGTGCTGCACCTGTTCCCGGTTTCCGCGCACAGCGCCACCTACGAACCCTTCAACAAGCTGAAATTCTCCACTGCGATTCCCTACCCGCTGAGCACCCGGATCGGCGTCCAGCAGATGCTCAAGATGAAGGGGTACAAGCGCGTCGCCATCCTGTACCAGGACGACGAGTACGGAGTGGACGTGCTCAAGGGCGCGGAGGAAGCGCTCAAGGCCGCCGGTCTGTCGCTGGTGGAGAAGACCTCCTACAAGCGCGGCGCCACCGAGTTCTCCACGCAGATGCAGAAGATCAACGCCGCCAACCCGGACCTCATCGTTCTGGCCACCATCGTGCGGGAGACGCTCGGGGCGATCGGCGCCGCCAGGCAGCTCGGTTACAAGGGCGATTTCCTCGGCAGCGAGGCGGTGCACCAGCCCACCGTGGCGAAGGTCGGCGGCAAGCTCGTCGAGGGGCTCTATGCGCTGAACGGGACCCCCGCGCCCTACCGGGGCCTGCCGGGCAATCCGAAGGCGCTGGAGGACTGGATCGAGTCGTACAAGTCGCGCTTCGGGGAGGACCCGGACGTCTACGCGGTGGGCGGCTGGATGGGCGTGGACATCTTCGCGAAGGCGGCGGAGAAGGCGGGCCCGAACCTGAACAACGACACGCTCGTGCAGGCCCTGGAGACCCATCCCTATCCGCGCGGCTTCCTCGGCAACCAGGAGATCGCCTGGAGCCCGACCAAGCGCGTGGGCCCGGACAAGGTGCGCATCGCACAGATCCAGGACGGGAAGTGGCTGGGCGTCACCGACTTCATCGGCTTGTGATGCGGACGGCGCGCGTGCCGACGAAGCGCGCGCGCCGCGAGGCATCCTTCATTGCCGATGCCTGACCAGAACTACAGTTTCACGACACCAGGACAGGAGTCCATCATATGCAGTCACGTCGTTCGTTCATTTCCACCGTCGCAACGGCCTCCGCGCTGCTGCTGGCCGGCACCGGCAGCGCGCTGGCCGCGCAGGGGGTCAGCAAGGACCAGATCGTCATCGGCTCGATCCAGGACCTTTCCGGTCCGGTGGTCGCGCTGGGCAAGCCGATCAACAACGGGATGCTCCTGCGCGCGGAGCAGCTCAACGCCGCCGGCGGCATCCACGGCCGCAAGCTGAAGGTCGTCATCGAGGATTCCGGCTACGACCCCAAGAAGGCGGTGCTGGCCGCGCAGAAGCTGCTCAACCAGGACAGGATCTTGGCGATGGTGGGCTCGCTGGGCACGCCCGTGTCGCTGGCCACCCTGCCGCTGGTCATCGAGAAGGGCGTGCCGCACCTGTTCCCGATCACCGCCCACACCGGCAACTTCGAGCCGCTGCACAAGCTGAAGTTCTCGCTGTCCAACCCCTACCCGAACACCACGCGCATCGGCATCCAGGAGATGCTGAAGATGAAGCCGTACAAGCGCGTGGCCATCCTCTACCAGGACGACGAGTATGGGATGGACGTGGTGCGCGGCGCCGAGGCGGCGCTCAAGTCGGCCGGGCTGGCGCTGGTGGAGCGGACCTCCTACAAGCGCGGCGCCACCGACTTCTCCTCGCAGATGCAGAAGCTCAAGGCTGCCAACCCCGACCTGATCATCCTTGGCACCGTGGTGCGCGAGACGATCGGCGCGATGGCCGCGGCCCGCCAGCTCGGCTACGCCGGTGACTTCCTCGGCAGCGAGGCGGCCTACCAGCCGATGGTGGCCAAGGCCGGCGGCAAGGCCGTCGAAGGCCTGTACGCGGTGAGCACCGTTGCCACTCCCTATCGCGACGATCCGGGCAACTCGAAGTCGCTCAACGAGTGGATGGATGCCTACAAGGCGCGCTTCAACGAGGATCCCGACCTGTACTCGGTCTACGGCTCGATGCTGGTCGACATCTTCGCGCGGGCGGCCGAGAAGGCTGGTCCCAACCTGAGCCCGGACGCGCTGGTCAAGGCGCTCGAGGATCACGGCTATCCGCGCACCTTCTTCGGCAATCCGGAGATCGCGTGGACTCCCACCAAGCGCATGGGGCAGGACCAGGCGCGCATCGCCCAGATCCGCAACGGCCGCTGGGCGAACGTCACCGACTACAGCCGCTGACGTCGGCAGGCGGTCCGCCCCCGGGGCGGGCTGCCGGCCCGGTTCGATGAAGCCGTTACCGCGGTTTCATCGAACCGCGAATCACTTCGCGGGCTCGAGCAGGCCCTCGGGGATCCTCAGTTCCCCCTTCGACTCGAAGCGCGCGCCGCCGAAGCCCAGTCCGGGGCCGGCGAGCCGGCCGCGCATCGCATAGTCGGCCCGGACGCGCGGACCGGTGGCGAAGTCCACCGCCTGCCGGATGATGCCGATCACGGACACGCTCATCGGCACCGTGACGACGGTTTCGCCGAAGCGGGCGACCGTGCCGCGCTGCGCGCTGACGCCGCTGGCAAGGCGGGAGCCGCGCACGTCGAGCTCCACGTGGATGCCGTCGAACTCGAGCGCCTGCTCGTTCGGGTTCTGAACGCGCAGTCTCAGCGCGAAGCGCGCTTCCATGCTTTCGCCGGGGATGGGGTCGAGGCCCACGACCACCACGCTGACCGGTTCGCGAAAACCGAAGCCGGCGCAGCCGCTCAGGGAAACGGCGGCCAGTGCGGTGCCGGCTGCGAGGAGGCGTCGTCGGGGGAGGGGCATGTTCAGGCTTCCTTCTGGAGGGGATCCGGGGCCTGCCGCGCGGGCATCGACCGGAGGAAGTGCTCGACGATCTCGTCGGCCGAGGCGTCGGCGGCGATGCCGGCGCGCGAGGCGGCCTCGGAGACGAAGCGCTTGGGCCACTGGTCCAGCGCCGACTGGTAGCGCGGGTCGGCGGACCAGCGGATTGCGCCGATGCGGATGCCGAGTTTCTGCGCCGCGCTCTCGGCGGCGGCGGAGAGCTCGGCCAGCGTGACGCTGAGCGCCGGCAGGTTCATCGCGCGGGTGTGGTCGAACGCCGCCGCGGGAAGCTCGTGCACTGCGATCAGTGCATCGACGACGCGGTCGACCGAAGCGGCCGCGATGCGGCTGGCGGGATCGAGCGGGCAGACGAGGTCGCGCCCGAGCAGGCGCTCGCGGACGATCGCTGCGATCGCGTCCGACACCGATGGCGTCGGGCTGGCGGGCCGCACCAGCACCACCGGCAGCCGCAGGCTGCGGCCGTCCACGAAGCCGTGGCGGCTGTAGTCGTCGACCAGCAGTTCGGCGATGGCCTTGTGCGTGCCGTAGGAGGTCTGCGGGGTGCGCTGGACGCGGTCGTCGACCGGTTCCGGAAGCGGCCCTCCGAACGCGGCGATCGAGCTCGCGAAGACCAGCCGCGGCCGGCGGCCGCCCGTGCGGCAGGCCTCCAGCAGCGACAGCAGTCCGCGCAGGTTCACGTCGAGGCCGCGGGCGAAGTCGGCCTCCGCCTCGACGGTGAGCGTTGCCGCGAGCGGGAACACGCTGTCGACGCCGTCCAGCAGCCCGGCGAGCGCGCCTGCGTCGGTGACGTCGGCGCTCTCGCAGCGGATGCGCGGCGCGCCGCTGCGGGCCGGCTCGGGCGGCGCCTTCCGGTCGGCAAGGATCAGCTCACCGATCTCCCGCGGCGAGCCCTGGGCGTCACGGAGCGTGCCCCGTGCGGCCAGCGCCTGCGCGAGCCGCGCGCCGATGAAGCCGGCGGCGCCGGTGACCAGCACCCTCATGCGTTCTTCTGCTCGGCGAGCCCCAGCTCGCTCATCATCTTCTCGCGCATCACGAACTTCTGGGCCTTGCCGGTGACGGTCATCGGCAGCTCCTGCACGAAGCGAACGTAGCGCGGCACCTTGTAGTGCGCGATGCGGTCGCGGCACCAGCCGCGGATCTCGTCCTCGGTGGCCTGCTCGCCGGGCTTGAGCACGACCCAGGCGCAGACCTCCTCGCCGAAGCGCGCATCCGGCACACCGAAGACCTGCACCTGCGAGACTTTCGGGTGGCCGAACAGGAACTCCTCGATCTCGCGCGGGTAGACGTTCTCGCCGCCGCGGATCAGCATGTCCTTCACGCGGCCGACGATGTTGCAGTAGCCCTGCGCGTCGATGGTGGCCAGGTCGCCGGTGTGCATCCAGCCGCCGCGCACCGTCTCGCGGGTGCGGTCCTCGTCGCCCCAGTAGCCGAGCATCACCGAGTAGCCGCGGGTGAGCAGCTCCCCCTTCTCGCCGACCTCGACCGTGTTGCCGCCGCCGTCGACGATCTTCACTTCCAGGTGCGGCTGGATGCGGCCGACGGTGGACACGCGCCGCTCCACCGGGTCGTCCACCGACGACTGGAAGGAGACCGGGGAGGTCTCGGTCATGCCGTAGGCGATGGTGACCTCGGTCATGTGCATCTCGGCATTCACGCGCTTCATCACCTCGATGGGGCAGGGCGAGCCGGCCATGATCCCGCCGCGCAGCGAGCCGAGCTCCGTGGCGGCGAACTGCGGCGCGTCGAGTTCGGCGATGAACATGGTGGGCACGCCGTGCAGGTGGGTGCAGCGCTCCTCCTGGACCGCGGCCAGCGCCGCGGCGGCGTCGAAGCCCTCGCCGGGAAACACCATCGTGCCGCCGGTCACCGCGCAGGCCAGCGAGCTCATCACCATGCCGAAGCAGTGGTACAGCGGCACCGGGACGCAGAGGCGGTCGCCGGCGCCGAAGCGCATCGCCGCGGCGACGCTGATCGCGTTGTTGACGATGTTGCGGTGGGTGAGCGTGGCGCCCTTGGGGCTGCCGGTGGTGCCGCTGGTGAACTGGATGTTGATCGGGTCGTTGCGGTCGAGCGCTGCGCCGGCTGCGCGCGCCGCGGCAACGCCCGCTTCGTCGGCGAGCGCGAGCACGTCGGCGAAGTTCAGCATTCCCGGGCTGCGGTCGTCGCCCATGCGGATCACGTGGCGCAGGTGGGGCAGGGCGTCGGCGCGCAAGGCGCCCGGCTCGCTGCCAGCGAGCTCGGGCGCCAGTTGCCGGAGCATGCCCAGGTAGTCGCTGGTCTTGAAGGCCGGCGCCGCCACGATGCCGCGGCACTGCACCTTGTTCAGCGCGTATTCGAGCTCGGAGACGCGGTAGGCTGGGTTGATGTTGACCAGGATGACGCCGAGCCGCGCGGTTGCGTACTGCGCGAGGATCCATTCGCTGCGGTTGGGCGACCAGATGCCCAGGCGGTCGCCCTTGCCGAAGCCGAGCCTGGCCAGCCCCGCCGCGAGCCGGTCGGATTCGTCGCGCAGCTGCGCCCAGGTCCAGCGGATGCCCTGCTCGCGGAACACGCAGGCCTCCCGGTCGCCGTGGGCCGCGGCAGTGCGGTCGATCCAGGCGGGGATGGTGTCCTCGGACAAGGGCCTGTCCGTGCTGCCCGCGACGTGCGAAAGCCCGTCGACGGGCGCGAGGCCGCGCGGGCGGCCGGATGCGGTGCTTGCGTTCATCGGCTGTGTCTCCTCGCCCCTCGAGGGGGCCTTGCCAGCCGACATTCTGCACAGCGCCGGGGCTCTCCGGCGCCCGGGCCGGTCGGGGTTTCTACGAAGCCTGCTTCTTCAGCCAGGCCTCGACCTCGTGGCGCTGGATCTTGCCGGTGGTGCTGCGCGGCAATTGCTCGAGCTCGACGAAGACGATCTCCTTGGGGCGCTTGTAGCCGGCGAGCTCGGCGCGGCAGCGGTCGAGCAGGTCCTGCGCCTGCAGGCTGTCGTCCTTGCGGGCCACGATGGCGACCGGCACTTCGCCCCACTTCGGGTCAGGGCGGCGCACCACGATCGCGTCGGCCACGCGGGCGTCGAGCAGCAGCACCCGCTCGATCTCCGCCGGATAGACGTTCTCGCCGCCGGACTTGATCATGTACTTCACCCGGTCGACGAAATCGAGCGTGCCGTCCGGGTTGCGCACGAACATGTCGCCCATGTGGAACCAGCCGCCGCGGAAATCCCGCTCGTTGGTCTCCTTGGCGTTCCAGTAGCCCGAGAACACCGTGGGGCCGCGGATGGCGAGCTCGCCGGGCGTTCCGGGCGGCACGTCCCTGTCTTCGGCGTCCACCAGCCGGATCTCGCAGAAGTGGTTCTGCTGCTTGGACAGCTTCGTGGGCACCTGGCCGGCGGCCAGCAGGTTGGCGGAGGCTGGCGGCGCGCCGGTCTCGGTCGAACCGAAGGTGTTCAGGTAGGGCGCGCCCAGCAGTTCGGTGATCCGGGCGATCTGGTGCGCGGGCACCAGGTCGGCCATCGCGCCGCAGATGCGCACGCCCTTGGGGACGATCTTCTGCCGCTCGAGTTCCGCGATCAGCGGCTCGATCATGCCGGGCATCAGCAGCAGGTGTCCGAACTGCTCCTGGCCGACGTGCCAGGCGATCTCGTCGGGCTTGAAGCCGTCGACGACGATCACCTTGCCGCCGGCCATGAGCGCGCTCAGCGAGGGTTCCGCCGCGGCCATGTGGAACAGCGGCGCCCAGGCCATGCAGGTGTCGCCCGGCCGGGTGCCGAGGTCGGCGTAGCCGACCAGCGAGCGGGCGACCTCGGCGCGGTGGGAGATCACGGCGCCCTTGGGCAGGCCGGTGGTGCCGCTGGTGTAGAGGATCATCAGGCCGTCCTCGGCCTGCGCGGCGAGCTCGGGCTCGGCGGGGCTTGCGCCGGCCATGCGCGCCTCGTAGTCGGCGCCGATGCGCACCGTGTGCACGCCGGCAGGCAGGCCCGCCTTCGCCAGCAGGGCGTCGTGCCGCTCGGAGGCGAACACCGCCACGGGCTCGACGAGCTTCACGCAGTGGGCGAGCTCGGGCGGCGCGAGCCGCCAGTTCTGGCAGGCCAGGATGGCGCCGATCTTGGCGCAGGCGAGCAGCAGCTCCAGGTACTCGGGCCGGTTCTCGGAGAGGATCGCGACCCGGTCGCCGCGCCGGGCGCCCAGGGACGCGAGCAGCGATGCGGCGCGGTTCACCCGCTCGTTCAGCTCGCCGTAGGACAGCACGCGGCCGTCGGTGGTCTGGATCGCAGGGCTGGCGGGGTGGAGTTCGGCGCGGCCGCGGAACAGGGCGCCGACGCTGCTCTGGCCGGCCTGCTGGGTGAGTGGCGTCATGGGATGGGTCGTCCGAAGAGGGGGCTTCCGATGATCGCTCGCGTGGCTGGCGCGGGCAAGGCCGCTCAGCGCGGCACGGGGGTGAGCCGCATCGTGCCGCCCTCGGTCTCGATCCGGAAATGGCGCAGCACGTTCATTCCAAGCAGCAGCATGTCTTCGCCCCGGTCCGGCAGCACGCCCACGCGGACGTCGCGCAGGCGCAGTCCGGCCACGACGAGTTCGTCAGCTCGGGCTTCGCAGCCGCGCACCGTGCCGCCGGCCGTGCGGTAGCTCGCCTCCCTGCAGGGCCCGAGTCCGAGGCGCTCCGCCAGCGCGGAGCCCATCGCCACGGTGCTCGCGCCGGTGTCCACCATGAAGACCACCGGCTCGCCGTTGATGCTGCCGCTGGCGTAGTAGTGGCCGTTGACGGTGCGGCGCAGTTCGGCGCCCTCGGCGGACACGGTCTCCACCGGCTTCGGACGCCAGCCCCTGCCGCTCTGCCAGGGCCCGTAGCGGTCGAAGGCGAAGAACACCGCCGCGCCGATGGCGAGCACGACGGTGGTGCGCTTGAGCGTGTCGCTCATCGCATCGCGCGGCGCCGCGGGGCCCGGGCAGCGCCGCAGGCGCGCGAGCGAATCACTCGTCCCACTCGCCGCGCTCGACGAGCACGTCGCGCAGCGCCCGCAGGCCCTCGACGGTGACCGGCATGCCGCCGTAGGTCGCCTGCTGGAAGATCACCTCGGCGACCTCGGCGCGCGTGGCGCCGACGTTCATCGCGGCGTGGATGTGGGCCTTCAGCTCGTTCTCGCGCGCGAGAACGGTCAGCGAGGCCACGGCGCACAGCTCGCGCGTCTTCTGCGGGATCACCTCGCGCGAGTAGAGTACTCCCGTGTAGAACATCGAGAGCTCCTTGGCGAGCTCCGCGTCGAACTTCCTCCAGAGCTCGAAACCGATGCCGCCCTTGAGGGAGGAGAACAGCATCTTCGCGGTCTCCTTGGTGCGGCGCTTGCGTTCGGCTTCATCCATGGGGTGTCTCCCTGTCGTGATGGTTGTCGGTCCCGACATTCTGGGCCACGGCGGCCGCCGCACACAGCGAGCCGCCCCGGGAGATGGAACCGGCGGCGCGGCAGCTCAGCCTGCCGCGTCCGGCTCCTGGTGGGGGAAGTCCGCCAGCGGGCCCAGCTTCATCGCGTCGCGCCTGAACAGCGGCGGGCTCTGCACGTAGGCCAGCAGCAGCCGCGCGAGCGCGTCGAGCGAATCGAGGTGGACCCGCTCGTAGCCATGCGAGGCGTCCAGCCCGAAGCACACCAGTGCGGTGCGGATGTCGTTGCCGGCCTCCAGCGCGGCGGCGGCGTCGCTGCGGTAGTGGCGGAAGACGTCGCGGCTGTGTTCGATCCCGCCGTCGCGGCACAGCGCCAGCAGGTGGCGCGTGAGGTGCCAGTCGAAGGGGCCCGAGGAGTCCTGCATCGAGATCGTCACCCCGTACTCGGAAGTGTTCTGGCCGGGCGCGACGGTGCCGTTGTCGATCGACACGAGCTCGGCCACGTCGCCATGCAGGATGTGCGAGGCGCCGACGCCGATCTCCTCCGAGATGGTGAACAGCAGGTGGCAGTCGACCGGAAGCTGCACGCCGTGGGCCCGGCAGGCCTTCGCCACCGCCAGCAGTGCGGCCACCCCGGCCTTGTCGTCGATGTGCCGCGCGTTGACGAAGCCGCTGCCGGTGAACTCCGGCTGCGGGTCCACCGAGATGGTGTCGCCGACGTTGACACCAAGAGCGAGCAGGTCGGCCACACCGTGGCAGCGTTCGTCCAGGCGCAGCTCCACGTTGGTCCAGTCGACCGGCTGCGTGTCGATCTCCTGGTTGTAGGTGTGGCCCGAAGCCTTCAGCGGCAGGATGGTGCCGCGAAAGCGCCTGCCCTCGTCCGAGTGCACCGTGACCCGCGCGCCCTCGGCGAAGCGCGAGGACCAGAAGCCGATCGGAACCACCTCGAGCCGGCCGTTGGGCTTGAGCTGCTTGACCATGGCGCCCAGCGTGTCCAGGTGGGCGACGATCGCGCGGTCCGGACTGTGGCGCGCGCCCTCGAGGTCGGCGCGGATTGCGCCGCGGCGGGTGAGACTGTAGGGGATATTCAGCGCGTCGAGCTCGGCGGTGACGGCGACGACGATCTCGTCGGTCATTCCCGACGGGCTGGGGATGGCGAGCAGCCGCTCGAGCATGCTCCTGAGGTAGTCGAGGTCGATCGAAGGGATCCTGTCGGTCATGCATCGGTCCTGGATTGCGGGAACAGCAGGTCGACGAAGCGCTCCGCCGTCGGCTGCGGTTCATGGTTGGCGAGACCCGGCCGCTCGTTGGCCTCGATGATCGCGTAGGCCTCGCCTTCCACGTCGGGCACCATGAGGTCGAGGCCCACGACCGGGATTTCGAGTGCGCGCGCGGCACGCACCGCGACCTCGGCCAGCACCGGATTCAGGCGGGAGGTCACGTCGTGGATGGTGCCGCCGGTGTGCAGGTTGGCGGTGCGCCGCACGACGAGGATCTCGCCGGCGGGCAGCACCTCGTCCATCCGCCGGCCGGCGGCGCGCACGCAGCGCTCGGTCTC
>JBKHVS010000012.1:0-32757 GCA_046569945.1 Gammaproteobacteria bacterium
GGAAGATGAGCGAGGGAACCAGGGTCACGGCCATCGGCATCGATGGCCCCAACATGCCGCTGCTGGAGGCCTGGATCGCCGACGGCAGGCTGCCGAATCTCGCCGCGATCGCCAGGGACGGGGCGACCGCCCGCTACACGCATCCGAAGGCCTTCCGGAACGAGCGCTGCTGGGAGACCTTCCTCGACGGCCGGCCCTCGCAGGGCTGCGGGGCGGTGTTCGAGCCCGGCCGCTACGCGTTCCGCAACGAGTCGCTGCAGGACGAGCGGCCGCAGCAGCCCTTCTACGCGCTGGGCGCCGGCTTCGAGGTCTGCGCCTTCGACCTGCCTGCGCCGCTGTCGCCGCAGGCGAGCGGCCTGCAGGTCGCCGGCTGGGGCAGCGAGCTGAACAGCTCGGTGCCGATGTCGATGCCGCCGGGGCTGCTCGGCGAGCTGACCGCCAGGCACGGCGGCGACCCGAAGTTCGAGCGTTCGATGGCGGTGCTGGACCAGGCCTCGGGCCGCCGCGAGCGCTCGTTCCGGCTGCCCAGCCTGTATGACGCGGAGGGACTCTGCCAGTTCAGGGACGACCTGCTGCAGGCGATCGAGCGGCGCACCGCGATCTGCGAGGACCTGATGTCCCGCGGCCACTGGGACCTGTTCCTCGCGCTCTACAGCGAGAGCCACAGCGCCAACCACGTGCTCTGGCATCTCGGCGAGCCCTTCCCGGTGGTGCCCGAGGGCGCGCCGCCCGGCCATGCGCTGCTCGAGGTCTGCCAGGCGATCGACCGCGGCATCGGCCGGATCCGGCGCCGCGTCCCGGCGGACGGGCGCCTCGTCGTCTGGACGATCGACCACACCCTTTGGAACACGATGGACGTGCCCAGCCTCGTGCTGCTCCCGGAACTGCTGTACCGCTGGAACTTCCCCGGCGCCCGCGCGCTGGCGGCCGCCGAGGCCGGCGGGCCGGTGCCGCCGATGCGCACCGACTACCGGCGGCACTGGAAGCACGAGATCTGGAGCCTGGCCACTGCGGCCGGCGCGGCCGAACTGGAGCCGCCGGCACGGCAGGAGGAGCGCGGCGATCCGCTGAGCTGGCATCCCGCGAACTGGTACCAGCCGCTCTGGCGCCGCATGAAGGCCTTCGCGCTGCCCAGCGTGTCCGACGGACACGTCCGCCTGAACGTGCGCGGGCGCGAGGCCGGCGGCCTGATCGAACCCGGGGACTTCGACCGTGTGCTGGAGGAACTCGCCACGCTGCTGCGCTCGGCCACCGATCCGCGCACCGGCAGGCCGCTGGCTGCGCGCGTGCTGCGCACCCGGCAGGCGCCTGCCGACGAGCCGCGCGTTCCGCCCGACCTCATCGTGTCCTGGGACGAAGGAAGGCCCGCCGATGCGCTCGACTGCCCCGGCTTCGGCCGGGTGGGCCCGGTGCCCTTCTTCCGCTCCGGCGGGCACGTGGCGCACGGCACCCCGATCGAGAACCTGCTGCTGGCCTGCGGACCCGGCATCGAGGCGGGCAGTACGCTGCCTGCCGGCCTGCTCGAGGACCTGCCGGCCACCCTTCTCGCGCTGGCCGGCGCGCCCCGGCCGCCTGGAATGACCGGCCGCAGCCTGTTCGAGCCTGGCGTGCCTGCCGGCGCCGGCGGCCGGCCGGACTGACGGGGCGGGCCGGGCCTTCCATGCGCGTCACGCTTCACGACTACGCCACCGACCCCTCGCTGCCGCAGAAGGACGGCGTCAATCTCGCCCACGAGAACATCGCCGCGCTGCTGAAGGAGCGCGGCGATCGCGGCCTGGACGTCCGTTTCCACGACTTCACGCGGCTGCTCGCCGACGAGGACTACGCAAGGCGGGTGCTGTCGGCGGCCGACTGCGTGGTGAGCAACGTCGGGCCGCATGCGCACTACTACTTCTGGCTCAGGGAGCGCCTGGGGCTGGACTTCCGCATCCTGCGCGACGTGCGCACGGCCATCTGGAGCAGCTACCTGCTCCAGGAACACCTGTGCAGGGCCTGGCTGCGCCCCGACGACGTGCTGCTGGTCGCCAGCCACTACACGCGCGGCGTGTACGAGAGGATCTTCCCGCACCTGGCCGGGCTGCCGACGGTGCGCTGCTATCCCCTGTCCGTGGGTTTTCCCTCCGCAGACGGTTTCCGCGCCCGCGGCGCGCGCGCGGGTACGCGGCCCCGGGTCGTCGGCTATGTCGGCAGGCTCTCCGAGGACAAGAACTTTCCGGACCTCGTCGAACTGCTGATCCGCCTGAACCTTGCGGAGCCCGGCGGCTATCGGCTGCGCGCCTGCGGCGACGTCCATTCGCCGAGCTGCGACCCGGAGCTGGTGAAGCGGCGCATCGCCGCAGAACTGGGCGAGGGCGACTGGTTCGAATACCTGCCCGCGCGCCCCAACAGCGGAGTGTGGGAGCTCTACGACCGCTTCGACGTGCTGGTCTTCCCGAGCACTTCGAACCTGGAGACCCTGGGCCGGGTGCTCGTCGAGGCCAGCCACGCCGGGGTGCCGATCGTCTGCGGCGAACACGCGGCCGCGCCGGAGCTGGTGCCGGCGGGCGCCCTGTGCCGGGTGGACTACGCGCAGCGCTGCGACTACAGCGCGCATTTCGACCATTCGCTCGGCCGCGTGCGGATCGACGACATGCAGCGGGTGCTGACCGCCGCCACGCTCGAACCCTCGAGCTGCCACCTCGAATACCGGACGCACCCGGAGAAGTTCATGCGCGTCCTGCGCGCGTGCGCGGCCGGCCGGCGCCCGGAGCCGGAGCCGCTGGAGCTCGCGCCCGCGCAGCAGGCATTCATCGACGCGCTCGCGGTCGACCTGCCGGCGCCGTTGGAGGCGGGCGCGGCGGACGTGCTGCTCGAGCGGCTGGCGCCGTGGTTCGTGTCGCTGCAGCGGCCGGGGACGCCGGAGCGCGCCGGGCTGATCGCGCGTCTCTCGGAAATTTCCAGGCATCCGGAGCGGACCGCGCGCTTCGTCCGCAAGACCGTCGGGACGAATGCGGATTTCACCGACGTCGGCGGCATCGACATCGAGCTGTGCCACGTGGCGGGCTTCTATCCCAGCTTCCGCCTGGAGGGCTGATCCGCGCGTCGTCCCCGGGGCCCGCGTCGCGGTCGGGTAGGATGGAGCTTCCCTTTTCCCATTGCGATCCCCGCAGATGCCTGCATTGACCAGACAGGGAGCTGCCGCCTTCGCCCATGGGCGGGCGCGGATTCCAGCGGCGATCCCTGCCGCGGCCCGGGCGGGCCGGCAGGGAGGATTCGTGCGCGGGTGGCTCCTTGCCCTGTTCGCGCTGCTGCTGCACGCCACTGCCGCGGCCCAGCCGCTGCAGGCGGTTCCGCAGCTCGGCGCCCGGGTCACCGACCTCACCGGCACGCTGGACGACGCCCAGCGCCGTGAGCTCGAGGCGCGGCTGGCCGCGATCGAACAGCGCAAGGGGGCGCAGGTCGTGGTGCTGATGGTGCGGAGCACGCAGCCGGAAACCATCGAGGAGTACGGCATCCGGGTCGCCGAGGCCTGGAAGATCGGCCGCGGCCGCGTCGACGGCCAGAAGGTCGACGACGGGGTGATCCTGCTGGTCGCCAAGGACGACCGGAAGGTGCGCATCGAGGTCGGCTACGGCCTGGAGGGGGCGATCCCCGACGCCTATGCGCGGCGCATCATCGCCGAGGCGATCACGCCGCGCTTCGCCCAGGGGGATTTCAACGGCGGGCTGCAGGCGGCCGTCCAGTCGCTGGGCCGGCTGATCGACGGCGAGGATCTTCCGGCGCCCTCCAGGGGAGCGGCTCCGGACGCGGGCGAGGTCGACTGGCTGTCCGGCCTGCTGGTGGTGTTCGTCGGCGGGATGATCGCCACCGCGGTGCTGGGCCGGCTGCTCGGCTCGATGGCCGGCGGCGCCGGAGCCGGGGTGCTCGCGGCGTTCAAGGGAGCCCCGCTGCTGATGGCCGGCGTCGTGGGCTTCGCGGCCTTCATCCTGTTCCTGGTCTTTGCCGCCAGCGGCGCGGGAGGCATGCGCCCCGGCCGCCGGGCGGGCCCGCGCGGCGGTCCGGTGATCTGGACCGGCGGAGGCGGCTGGGGCGGCGGCGGAGGCTGGGGAGGCGGCGGCGGAGGCGGTTTCGGCGGCGGCGGCGCTTCGGGGAGCTGGTGATGCCCGGAAAGATGCAGCGATTCCTTCGCCACCTGCGGATCGACCGCAGCGACCTTGCCCGCGCCTTTCCGCCGCACGCCATGGAGCGGATCGAGCAGGGCGTCGTCGCGGGCGAGACCCGCCACGCGGCGGAGCTGCGCCTCGCGATCGAGGCCTCGCTTCCGCTCGGGCGTGTCCTCGCGGGCGAGACTGCACGCCAGCGCGCGCTCGAGGTCTTCGGGAACCTGCGGGTCTGGGACACCGAGAACAACAACGGCGTGCTGCTCTACCTCCTGTACGCCGACCACGCGGTGGAGATCGTCGCCGACCGGGCGGCGTCCCGCGCGATCCCGGACGAGGAGTGGGGCGCCGTGGCCGAGGAACTGGCGCGGGCCTGCCGCGCGGGCGATTTCGTCGAGGGCATGCTGGCCGCGGTCGCGCGGCTGGACGCCCTGCTGGCGCAGGCCTTCCCGCCCGGGCAGGACAATCCGGACGAGCTGCCCAACCGGCCGGTGATGCTCTGATGTCCGGACACAGGATGACCGAGCGCCGCAGGCTGCTGCTGGCGCTGGCCGGCGGGGCCGCCGGCCTGCCGATGACTGCGGGGGCGGCCTCCGGGTCGCAGCAGTCGCCTTCGCAATCGCAACCGCCGTCGCCTTCGCATTCGCAACAGCACTCGCAACAGCAGCACTCGCCGCTGCCCCTGCCGCCGGCCGGGCAATGGCAGTTCGGCGTCCACTACGGCGGCTACGAGCGCGGCCTGAAGGTGGCGGTACTGGACTACGAGATCGCGGTCCATGGCGGCCGCTACCGGATCGACAGCAGGGGGCGCGCGGAGGGATTCGCCGCGCTGGTCTATTCGGGGGCGCTCACGCAGGAGAGCGAGGGCCGGCTGACGCCGCGCGGCCTGGAGCCGCTGCGCTACCGGGAGCAGCGCGGCAAGCGCCCCGAGCGCTGGGCCGAGCTGGACCGCCGTGCGCGCGAGGTGCGCTTCTCCTCGCATCCGCCGGTGCCGCTGGTGGACGGGGTCCAGGACCGGCTCTCGGTGCTGATCCAGCTCGGGCTGCTCGCGCGGGCGCATCCGGAGCGCTTCGCCGAAGGGCGGGTGGTGGCGCTGCCGGAGCTCGGCTCCCGGCGGATCGAGGACTCCCGCTACGCGAGCCGGGGCCAGGCGACGCTGGCCACGCCCTCGGGCGGGCGGCGGACGCTGCACCTGGAACGCATCGCGCCGCGCGACGCCGACGACGCCAGGGTGGACGTCTGGCTCGGGTACGATCTGGACATGCTGCCCGTCCGCCTGCGCTTCACCGATCCCGACGGCCGGGTGCTCGACCAACTCCTGCGCTTCCCCTGAGCCCCGATGAAACTCGCGATCGTTCCCGTCACTCCCTTCGCCCAGAACTGCTCGCTGCTGGTCTGCGAGGAGACCAACCGTGCCGCCGTCTTCGATCCCGGCGGCGATCTCGACCTGATCGACCAGGCGCTCGCCGAGATCGGCGCCACGCTCGAGAAGGTGTTCCTCACCCACGGCCACATCGACCACTGCGGCCAGGCCGGCGAATACGCGAGGCGTCACGGCGTTCCGCTCGAGGGGCCGCAGGAAGAGGACCGCTTCTGGATCCAGCAGCTGCCGGAGCAGGGCAAGCGCTTCGGCTTCCCTCATCTGGACGCCTTCGAGCCCGACCGCTGGCTGGAGGACGGGGACACGGTGCACTTCGGCGCGCAGACGCTGCAGGTGATCCACACGCCCGGCCACACGCCGGGCCACGTGGTGTTCTTCCACGAGCCGAGCCGGCTCGCGATCGTCGGCGACGTGCTGTTCCAGGGGTCGATCGGCCGCACGGACTTCCCGCGCGGCAATCACGCCGAACTGATCGAGTCGATCACCAGGAAGCTCTGGCCGCTGGGCAGCGACGTCGCCTTCGTGCCCGGGCACGGGCCGATGTCGACCTTCGGCGAGGAGCGCCAGCACAACGCGTTCGTCGCGGACGACGTCCTCGAAGGGCAGTGGCACCGCGGGTGAGGGTCCCGCGGGCCGAGGCGCCCGGCGGCCCCTGGCGGCCGGGCGATGCGCTCAGCGGCCCTTGCCGCTGCCCCAGGAGTCCTTCAGCGACACCGCGCGGTTGAACACCGGCCGGCCGGCTGCGCTGTCGGCGCGATCGGCGACGAAGTAGCCGTGCCGCTCGAACTGGAAGCGGTCGTCGGGTTTCGCCGAAGCCAGCGTGGGTTCCAGCTGCGCGCGAATGACGGTCTTCGAAGCCGGGTTGATCGCCTCGCGGTAGTCGCGTCCGCCCGCATCCGGGTGAGCCTCGGTGAACAGCCGGTCGAACAGCCGCACCTCCGCTTCCAGCGAGTGCGCCGCCGAGACCCAGTGGATGTTGCCCTTGACCTTGTAGGTGTCGGCGCCGGGCGTGCCCGACTTCGAGTCGGGGAAGTACTCGGCATGCACCGCGACCACCCTGCCGTCGGCGTCCTTCTCGAAGCCGGTGCACTGGACGACGTAGCCGTAGCGCAGGCGCACGCGGTTGCCAGGGAAGAGCCGGAAGAAGCCTTTGGGCGGCTCCTCCGCGAAGTCCTCGCGCTCGATCCACAGCTCGCGCGAGATCGGGAAGCTGCGCTGGCCGAGCTCGGGCCGGTGCGGATGCGCCGGCGCGCTGCAGTCCTCGGCCTGTCCCTCCGGGAAATTGTCGATGACCAGCTTCAGCGGATCGAGCACCGCCACGGCGCGCGGCGCGCGCGGTTCGAGGTCGTCGCGCAGCGCCTGCTCCAGCGTGCCCATGTCGACCCAGGAGTCGGCCTTGGACACGCCGATGCGGTCGCAGAACAGGCGGATCGACTCCGGCGTGTAGCCGCGGCGGCGCAGGCCGACCAGCGTGGGCATCCGCGGATCGTCCCAGCCGTCGACCAGCTTCGACTGAACCAGCTCCTGCAGCTTGCGCTTGCTGGTCACCGTGTAGGTGAGGTTCAGTCGCGCGAACTCGATCTGCCGCGGCAGCGGGCGGTCGAAGAACCCGCCTTCGGCGGCGCGCTCGAGCACCCAGTCGTAGAAGGGGCGGTGATCCTCGAACTCCAGCGTGCAGATCGAGTGGGTGACGTTCTCGAGCCCGTCCTCCAGCGGATGGGCGAAGTCGTACATCGGGTAGATGCACCAGGCCTTGCCGGTGCGGTGGTGCTCGGCGAACCTGATCCGGTAGATGGCCGGATCGCGCATGTTCATGTTCGGCGAGCGCATGTCGATCTTCGCGCGCAGCACCATCGAGCCCTCGGGGTGCCTGCCGTCGCGCATCTCGCGCAGCAGCGCCAGGCTCTCGGCCGCGGGGCGGTCCCGGTACGGCGAGTCGCGGCCCGGTTCGGTGAGCGTGCCGCGGCTGGCGCGCATCTCGTCGGCCGTCTGCCGGTCGACGTAGGCATGGCCGGCCTGCACCAGGTATTCGGCGATCTCGTAGAAGGCGCCGAAGTAGTCGCTGGCGAAGTAGAGGTTGTCCTCCTGCGCGTCCTTCCAGGAGAAGCCGAGCCAGCCCACGGCGTCGAGGATGGAGTCGACGTACTCCTGCTCCTCCTTCGTGGGGTTGGTGTCGTCGAAGCGCATGTGGCAGCGCCCGCCGTAGTCGCGCGCCAGCCCGAAGTTCAGGCAGACGGACTTCGCATGCCCGATGTGGAGATAGCCGTTGGGCTCGGGCGGGAAGCGGGTGCGCACCCGGGCAGGATCCAGCGCGGCCTGCCGGTGGCTCGCGGCGAAGCCGGGCGCGCCGGCCCACCTGCGCTGCGCATAGGTGCCGCGCTCGAGGTCGTCCTCGACGTGCGTGCGCAGGAAATTGGAGGAGAAGGCTTCGTTCTGTTCGGCGGGCGGGGGCATCGCAGGATACGGCGTCGATCAAACCCCGGATTCTATCCCCCCGCCGAGGGCCGCTGCCTCAGGCGCCCAGCAGCTCCACCTCGAACAGCAGGGTTGCGTTGCCGGGGATCACGCCGCCCGCGCCGCGCGCGCCGTAGCCCATCTCCGGCGGGATGATCAGGCGGCGGGTGCCGCCGACCTTCATTCCGGCGACGCCCTCGTCCCAGCCGCGGATCACGTGCCCTGCGCCCAGCGGGAAGGAGAAGGGCTCGCCGCGGTCCTTGCTCGAGTCGAACTTCGCGCCGGCGGCGCCGTTGGTGTAGAGCCAGCCGGTGTAGTGGACCACCACCTGGCTGCCCTTCTTCGCCTCGGGGCCGGAGCCGGCGGTCACGTCTTCGATCTGCAGCCCGGAGGGCTGGGTCTGGTAGGTCATCTCGATTCTCCAGCGGAGGTTTGGGAGGAAGTGAGCTTTGCGCGGATCGCCTCGACCCGCTTGCGGTTGGCGCCGAAGTCGCGCCTGCCGAGCCGCGACGCGGAGCGTACATGGATCAGGCCGGCCCGGGCGTCGAGCAGGAACTCGACGTCGTCGACGAAGCGCATCAGCGGGGTGCGGAACTCGGCGTGGAGGTAGCCGGGCGCCTCGCCGGCAATCCGGGCGCCGGGCCAGCCCGCCACCAGGCGGCGCAGTCCAGCGAAGGAGGCCTGCGGGTCGGCGCCCGCGTCCAGCGGCGCGATGCGGTGGTACTCGGTGTCGGCGAAGCTGGACACGGCGTTCCAGTGCCCGCTGCGCACCGGCGCGAGCCGCCCGTCGGACACGCCGATGGCGTCGCCGGGCGGGCTGCCCGAGAAGGCGCCGGCCCAGGCCGCGGCGAGCACTCCGAGCACGCCGGCCGCGAGCAGGGCGGCGGCGCGAGCGACGAGCCTGCGGCCCGCGCGGCTGCGATCCGCGTCCACGGGCGCTCAGCCGCGGTCGCGTGCCAGCCTGCGGAGCAGGCTCGAGGTGTCGTTGCGTCCGCCCCCCATCGCCTGGACGTCGCCGTAGAACTGGTCGACCAGCGCAGTGACCGGCAGCGCGGCGCCGTTGCGCCTGGCCTCGTCCAGGCAAAGGCCGAGGTCCTTGCGCATCCAGTCGACCGCGAAGCCGAAGTCGAACTTGCCCTCGACCATCGTGCCGCCGCGGTTGTCCATCTGCCAGGACTGCGCAGCGCCCTTGCCGATGACCTCGAGCACCAGCTTCATGTCGAGCCCTGCCTGCAGGCCGAAGTTCACGCCTTCGGCGAGGCCCTGCAGCAGGCCGGCGATGCAGATCTGGTTGACCATCTTCGCGAGCTGCCCCGCGCCCGGGGGGCCGATCAGCGTGAAGGCGCGCGCGAAGGCCATGCCCACCGGCTTCACGCGGGCGAACACATCCTCCTCGCCGCCGCACATCACCGTGAGCTGGCCGTTGACCGCGCCCGCCTGGCCACCGGACACCGGCGCATCGACGAACGCCAGGCCGCGGTGCAGCGCGGCCGCGTGGAGCTCTCGCGCCACGTCCGCCGACGCCGTGGTGTGGTCGACGAGCACCGCCCCTGGCTTCATCCCGGCGAAGGCGCCGTGCTCGCCGAGCACGACCGAACGCAGGTCGTCGTCGTTGCCGACGCAGCAGAACACGATGTCCGCCTCATGGGCCGCCTGGCGCGGCGTGGGCGCCGAAGCGCCGCCGTGCTCGGCGGCCCACCGGTCGGCCTTGGCGGCGGTGCGGTTGTAGACGGTGACGCGATGGCCGGCCCGCTTCAGGTGGCCGGCCATCGGGTAGCCCATCACGCCCAGGCCGATGAAGGCCACGGTGCGGGGGGGGATGGGTTCGTAGGTCCTCGTGCTCATCGGCGGTCTCCGGGGTGGCGGCCGATTGTAGCGTCCGGGGTCGCGCGGTCGAGTCCGCCCTCCCGTCCCGGGAGCTCGCGTCGTTTGCGCGGTCTTGCTCGCCCCGGCACTCAGCAGCCCAGTTGCGCGGCGAGATCCTCGAAGTCGGTCGCGTGCAGGTCGAAGCGCGGGTCGCGTGCGTCGTCCTTTCCGCCGTCCGGGCCCATCTCCAGCGGGCGCTCGACGAAGGCGGTGGCCAGTCCGCAGGCCTGCGCGCCCGCGAGGTCCCTCTGGTGGGTGGCCACGAGCATGGTCTCGCCGGGCTGAAGGCCGAAAACGCCGGCCAGCCCCAGGTAGGCCTCGGGGTCCGGCTTGTAGTGCCGGAACACCTCGGCCGACAGGACGAGGTCCCATGGCAGCCCGGCGCGCTTGGCCATGTTGGCGAGCAGGCCGATGTTGCCGTTGGAGAGCGTGCAGATCATGTAGCGGCGCTTCAGGCGCGCCAGGCCGGCCACGGCGTCGGGCCAGGGGTCCAGGCGGTGCCAGGCAAGGTTGAGGTGTTCGCGCGCGCGCTCGTCGAGATCCTGCAGCCCGAAGCGCGGCAGGATCTCGTCGAGGACGCTCCGATGCAGATCGTCCAGCCTGGTCCAGCCGAGTTCGCCCCGGCGCACGCGCGCGAACGCCGGCCAGTAGCCGGCCCGCCAGGCCAGCGCGAAGGCGCCGCCGTCCACGCCGGGTGCGATCGTCTCGACTTCCCGGGCGATCGACGAATACCAGTCGACGACGGTTCCGAACACGTCGAATCCGATCACCTTCACTCGCTCGGCCAACGGGGCGGTCATCCGGGTCTCCTCGTAGACGTCCTGGCGGACGGAAATGGAAAACCCGCCTCGCGGCGGGTTTTCCGTGCGACGTGCGCGGCGTTCAGTCGTCCTCGCCCGCGAAGGCCTCCGCGCGCTTCCTGCGGATGGCGGGCAGCAGCACCGCCAGGAGCAGCACGGCGGCAATCCCCAGGAGCGTTGCCGACAGCGGACGGGTGAAGAAGACCGAGGCATCGCCGCGCGAGATGGTCATCGTCCGGCGCAGGTACTCCTCCATCATCTGGCCCAGCACCACGCCCAGCAGCAGCGGCGCAGGCTCGCAGTCCAGCTTCTTGAAGACGTAGCCCAGGATCGCGAACGGGATCGTCATGAACACGTCGAAGACGTTGTTGTTCACCGAGTACGCGCCGATCACGCAGAACAGCAGGATGGCCGGGTAGAGCACGCGGTAGGGCACCGACAGCAGCTTGATCCACAGGCCCACCAGCGGCAGGTTCAGGATCACCAGCATCAGGTTGCCGATCCACATCGACGCGATCAGGCCCCAGAACAGCGTGGGGTTGCCGGTCATCACCTGCGGGCCGGGCTGGATGTTGTGGATCATCATCGCCGCCACCATCAGCGCCATCACCGGCGTGGTGGGAATGCCCAGGGTGAGCATCGGGATGAAGGAGGTCTGCGCACCCGCGTTGTTGGCGGACTCGGGGCCGGCCACGCCTTCGATCGCGCCCTTGCCGAAGCGCTCCGGGGTCCTGGAGAGCTTCTTCTCGAGCGCATAGGACGAGAAGGAGGCGAGCACCGCGCCGCCGCCCGGCAGGATGCCGAGCATCGAGCCGAGCGCGGTGCCGCGCAGGATCGGGAAGGCCGACTGCCTCAGCTCCGGGCCGCTGGGCAGCAGCTTGCCGACCTTCTTGACGAAGACCTCGCGCTTCTCGCGCTGTTCGAGGTTGGCGATGATCTCGCCGAAGCCGAACAGGCCCATCGCGATGACCACGAAGTTGATGCCGTCCGAGAGCTCCGGGATTTCGAAGTTGAAGCGCGCGACGCCGGAGTTGACGTCGGTGCCCACCATGCCGATCAGCAGGCCGAACACCACCATGGCCAGCGCCTTGACCACCGAGCCGTGCGCCAGCACGACCGCAGCGATCAGGCCCAGCACCATCAGCGAGAAGTACTCCGCCGGGCCGAACTTGAAGGCCACCTCCGACAGCGGCGGCGCGAACGCGGCGATCAGGAAGGTGGCAACCGATCCCGCGAAGAAGGAGCCGATCGCCGCGATCGCGAGCGCCGGCCCCGGTCGCCCGTTTCGGGCCATCTGGTAGCCGTCGAGCGCGGTCACCACCGAGGACGCCTCGCCTGGAAGGTTGACCAGGATGGCCGTGGTGGATCCGCCGTACTGCGCGCCGTAGTAGATGCCGGCCAGCATGATCAGCGCAGAGGCCGGGTCGGTCATCTTGTAGGTGATCGGCAGCAGCATCGCGATCGTGGCGAGCGGGCCGATGCCGGGCAGCACTCCGATCAGCGTGCCGAGCAGCACGCCGATGAAGCAGTACATCAGGTTGTCGAGGGTGGCGGCAGCGGAGAAGCCGATGGCCAGGTTCGTGAAGAGTTGGTCCATTTCGATGTCCTGGCCGGATCAGTTGGTGAGGAACTTCGGCCAGAGCGGGAACTGAAGCGCCAGGCCCTTGACGAACACCAGGTACGAGAAGATCGCCAGCACGGCGATTGCGATCAGTGTGTCGCGCAGGCTGAAGTCGTGGCTGGCAAGGGCGGAGACGCCCAGCAGCACCACCAGTGCGACCGCGACCCCCATCGACGGCAGCAGGGCCCCGAAGAGGGCCACCGAGCCGAGCACCAGGCCGATCTCCCGCAATCCGAACGGCGTCAGGCGGAGTTCATCATTGCTCTTGGCGAAGGCGCCCGAGAAGATGATGAGGCCGAGGAAGGCCAGGAGGCCGCCGAGCATGAGCGGGAAATACCCCGGGCCCATCTTCGCGGCGGTCCCGACGTGGTACTGCTGCGACAGCACCGCGAAGATCATCCCGATCACGAAGAACATGACACCGGCCCAGAGGTCGCGGTGATTACGGATGTGCATTTGTCGAAACTCCCCAATCGAAGAATTATGCGGCGCGGCCCGGCTGCACGCCATCCCGGGCGCCCGCGCCGCCATGCCCTGCAGGCTTTCAGTCGACGCGCGCCCCCGACGCCTTGACGATCCGCGCATATTTCTGCTGCTCCTGGCGCACGAACGCCGCGAACTCGGCGGGCTTCTGCGGGGCCGGTTCCGCGCCCAGCCGCGCAAGCTGCTCGCGCAGGTCCTGGTGGGCGAGCGCCCGCTCGATCTCCGCATGCAGCCGGTCGACGATCGGCGCGGGCGTTCCGGCCGGGGCGAACACGCCGAACCAGGTGCTGATGTCGAAG
This sequence comes from Gammaproteobacteria bacterium, assembly GCA_046569945.1. Classification (GTDB taxonomy): domain Bacteria; phylum Pseudomonadota; class Gammaproteobacteria; order Burkholderiales; family Burkholderiaceae_E; genus Quisquiliibacterium. The sequence goes on from JBKHVS010000012.1 coordinate 13,044, forward strand.
CCGGCCAGGCCCGAGTCCGCCACGGTGGGCAGCTCCGGGAAGAAGCCGCTGCGCTGCGGCGTCGTCACCGCGAAGGCCTTGAGATTCCCGGCGCGGATCTGCGGCGCCGCCGAGGCGAGGTTGTCGAACATCAGGTCGGTCTGCCCGCCCAGCAGTCCCAGCTGCGCCGGGGCGGCGCCCGCGTAGGGGATGTGGACCATGCTGACGCGGGCCATCGACTTGAAGAGCTCTCCGGACAGATGGCCGGCGCTGCCGTTGCCGCCCGAGGCGTAGTTGAGCTTGCCGGGGTTGCTGCGCGCGTAGGCGATCAGGCTGCGCACGTCGGACACGCCCAGCCTGGCCGCGGTGCCGGGGTTCATCACCAGCACGTTGGGCACCACCGCCACCCGGGTGACCGGGGCGAAGTCGCGGTTGGCGTCGTAGGGCATCTTCGCGAACAGCGACGGGTTGATCGCGTGGGTGGCCACCGCGCCCATCACGATGGTGTGGCCGTCGGGCGCGGACTTGGCGACGTGGTCGGCGCCGATGTTGCCGCCGGCCCCCGCGCGGTTCTCCACCAGCACCGGCTGCCCCAGCGGCTCGCGCAGCTTCTCGGCCAGCGCGCGCGCGACCTGGTCGAGCGGACCGCCGGGCGGGTAGGGGACGACGAAGCGCACCGGCTTCGACGGCCAGGCGGCCTGGGCCGAGGCTGCGTCCGGCAGGACGCCGCAGAGCGCGGCGACCGCCGCGGCGGCAAGGCCGGCCAGAAGCGCGGGACGGCGCCGGCGCAGGGACGCCGCGCCGTGCGGGGCGGCTGCACAGGGATCTCGGAACGCTCGCATCTGTCGGGCTCTCTGGGGTCGGGGCGGGCGGATGGTAGCAAACCGGCGCTGCCGGGCCATGCCGGCGGCGATCGCGGCGGCCGCGGCTTTGGGTAAAATCAGCGATTGCCCCGAAAAATCAACACTTTCCTTGAAGCGCGACGAACGATGAAGTCGGCCGAGATCCGCGAGAAGTTCCTGAGGTTCTTCGAATCGAAGGGCCATACGATCGTCGCCTCCAGCCCGCTGGTGCCCGCGAACGACCCCACCCTGCTTTTCACCAACAGCGGCATGGTCCAGTTCAAGGACGTGTTCCTGGGCAAGGAGCAGCGCCCCTACCGCAGGGCCACCAGCGCGCAGCGCAGCGTGCGCGCCGGCGGCAAGCACAACGACCTCGAGAACGTCGGCTACACCGCCAGGCACCACACGTTCTTCGAGATGCTGGGCAACTTCTCGTTCGGCGACTACTTCAAGCGCGAGGCCATCGCCTACGCCTGGGAGCTGCTCACCCGGGTCTATGCGCTGCCGCCCGAGAAGCTCTGGGTCACCGTCTACCAGGAAGACGACGAGGCCTACCGCATCTGGGCCGACGAGATCGGCGTGCCCCGCGAGCGCATCGTGCGCATCGGCGACACCAAGGGCGCGCGCTACGCGTCGGACAACTTCTGGCAGATGGCCGACACCGGCCCCTGCGGCCCCTGCTCCGAAATCTTCTACGACCACGGGCCTGCCGTGGCCGGCGGCCCCCCGGGCAGCCCCGACGAGGACGGCGACCGCTACATCGAGATCTGGAACCTGGTCTTCATGCAGTTCGACCGCGACGAGGCTGGCACGCTCACGCCGCTGCCGCATCCCTGCGTGGATACCGGCATGGGCATGGAGCGGCTGGCCGCGGTGCTGCAGCACGTGCACAGCAACTACGAGATCGACCTCTTCCAGGACCTGATCCGCGCGGCCGCTCGCGAGACCGGCTGCACCGACCTCGCCAGCCCCTCGCTGCGGGTGATCGCGGACCACATCCGCGCCTGCGCCTTCCTGGTGGTCGACGGCGTCATCCCGGGCAACGAGGGCCGCGGCTACGTGCTCCGGCGCATCATCCGGCGCGCGCTGCGGCATGGCTACAAGCTCGGCCAGAAGAAGCCCTTCTTCCACCGGCTGGTGGCGGACCTCGACGCCGCGATGGGCGACGCCTATCCGGAGCTGCGCGCGGTGAAGGCCCGCGTGGCCGACGTGCTGGCGCACGAGGAGGAGCGCTTCGGCGAGACGCTCGAGCATGGCATGGCCATCCTGGAGGCGGACCTCGCCAGCGGCATCCGCACGCTGGACGGCGAGACCGCGTTCAAGCTGTACGACACCTTCGGCTTCCCGCTGGACCTCACTGCGGACGTCTGCCGCGAGCGCGGCGTGAGCGTCGACGATGCGGGCTTCGAGGCGGCGATGCAGCGCCAGCGCGACCAGGCGCGCGCCGCAGGCAAGTTCAAGGCGGGCGGCACGCTGGCCTACGAGGGTGTGCGCACCGACTTCATCGGCTACGAGGCGCTGTCGGGCGACGCGCGGGTGGCCGCGCTCTACGTCGGCGGCAGCCGGGTCGACAGCGTGGCGGCTGGCCAGGACGCGGTGGTGGTGCTCGACACCACGCCCTTCTACGCCGAGTCCGGCGGCCAGGCGGGCGATGCCGGCGAGATCAGCGCCGGCGAGACCTGCACCACGCTGTTCCGCGTGGCCGACACCCAGAAGATCCAGGCCGACGTGTTCGGCCACCACGGCACGCTGGTGGCGGGCGAGCTGCGCATCGGCGACAAGGTGCACGCCCGGGTCGACGGCGCGCGCCGCGCCCGCACCGTGCGCAACCACTCGGCCACCCACCTGATGCACAAGGCGCTGCGCGAGGTGCTCGGCGCCCACGTCCAGCAGAAGGGCTCGCTGGTCGACGCCGACAAGACCCGCTTCGACTTCAGCCACGACGCGCCGCTGACGCCGGAGCAGATCCGCAGCGTCGAGGAGATCGTCAACCGCGAGATCCTCGCCAACGCCGCCACGCAGGCCCAGCTGATGGCCTTCGACGACGCGGTCAAGGGCGGCGCGGTGGCGCTGTTCGGCGAGAAGTACGGCGAGACGGTGCGGGTGCTCGACATCGGCTCCTCGCGCGAGCTCTGCGGCGGCACGCACGTGGAGCGCACCGGCGACATCGGCCTGTTCAAGATCGTCGCCGAGGGCGGCGTGGCCGCGGGCATCCGCCGCGTCGAGGCGGTCACCGGCGAGAACGCGCTGGCCTGGGTGCAGCGGCTCTCCGCCAGCCTGGCCGAGGCGGCCGCCGCGGTGAAGGCGCCGCCCTCCGAGCTCACGCAGCGCATCGAGCAGGTGCTCGACAACGTGAAGTCGCTGGAGAAGGAGCTGGCGCGGCTGAAGTCCAGGATGGCGACCTCGCAGGGCGACGACCTGGCTGCGCAGGCCGTGGACGTGGCCGGCATCAAGGTGCTGGCGGCCTCGCTCGAGGGCGCCGACGTCAAGACGCTGCGCGAGACCATGGACAAGCTCAAGGACAAGCTCAAGACGGCGGCCATCGTGCTCGCGGCGGTCGACGGCGCCAAGGTGAGCCTGATCGCAGGCGTCACCGCGGACGCCACCGCGAAGGTGAAGGCGGGCGAGCTGGTGAACTTCGTCGCGCAGCAGGTGGGCGGCAAGGGCGGCGGTCGGGCCGACATGGCGCAGGCCGGCGGCACCGATCCCTCCAAGCTGCCGCAGGCGCTGGCCGGCGTGCAGGGCTGGGTGGCGGAGCGGCTCTGAGCGCCGGCGCCCGATGAGCGGCGCCGGGCGGCACGCGCCGACGCTGTTCGCGCTCGCCACGCTCAACATGCTCGGCCACGCGGCCTTCACCGCGAGCCGGCTCACCGGATCGCTGGCCGCGATCCGGCTCGACGCGCCCACGCTGGTGGTCGGCCTGCTGCTGTCGCTGTACTCGGTGGCGCCGATGCTGCTGTCGGTGTCGATGGGGCGCTGGATCGACCGGATCGGCACCCGCGTCCCGATGCTGCTCGGGGCCGCCACGATGGGGCTCGGGCTGCTGCTGCCCGCGCTCACGCTGTCGGTGCCGGTGCTGTGCGCCAACAGCGTGCTGGTCGGCCTGGGCTTCATCCCCTTCCACATGTGCGTGCAGAAGCTGACCGGCGAGCTGGCCGACGGGCCTGCGCGGGTGCGCAACTTCGGTCTGCTGGCGGTGGCGCTGTCGGTGTCCGGTTTCCTCGGGCCGATCGTGGCCGGCTTCATCATCGATCACGCAGGCGAGGGCGCGTCCTTCGCGGCCGCGTTCGCGGTGGCCTCGGTGATGGTCGCGGCGGCGCTCGCGCTGCTGAAGTGGCGCTGGCGCTTCGACGGCCGCACGGTGTCGGTGGCGCCGCCGCCGGTGCGGGCCAGCGCCTTCGACCTGCTGGCCACGCCGGTGATGCGCCGCATCTTCGTGTCGGTGATCCTGCTGGCCGCCGCCTGGGACGTGCTGATGTTCCTGGTGCCCATCCAGGGCTCGCGGATCGGCCTGTCGGCCAGCCAGATCGGCATGGTGCTCGGCGCCTTCTCGGCGGCCACCTTCGCGGTGCGGCTGGCGATGCCGGTGTTCGCGCGGCTGCTCACCGAGTGGCAGATGGTGGGCGGCGCGCTGACGATCGCTGCGCTGGTCTACTTCGCCTTTCCGCTGTTCGACAGCCACTACGGGCTGATGACGCTTTCCTTCGTGCTGGGGCTGGGCATGGGCCTGGGCCATCCGGCGGTGATGGCGATGGTGCAGACCGCAACGCCCGCGGGGCGCACCGGCGAGGCGGTCGGGCTGAGAATGATGGTCGCCAACGGTTCGCAGACCTTCCTGCCGCTGCTGTTCGGCAGCGCGGGCAGCGTCCTGTCGGCCTTCCTTTCGGGGGCGATGACCTTCGCGCCGCTGTTCTGGGGCGTGGCGCTGATGCTCGGCCTGGGCGGCTGGTCGGCGCTGCGCCGCCGGCCGCCGGCGGCCCCCGGAGCCGGTGCAGGCCCCACGACCCGAACGGCCGGGCCGGGCCCGGAATCCTGAGCGGCCGGGCACTGCCCGGCCGGGACGACACCGCCGGGCATTGCCCGGCCGAGAAGACACTGCCGGGCACCGCCCGGCGCAACCACCCGCCGGGCAATGCCCGGCCCGGAGCGAGAGACGAGATGCATCCCGACTACCGATTCTGTCCCCGCTGCGCCACCGAGCTGGTGGTGCGCCACGCCGGCGAGCGCGACCGCGCCACCTGCCCCGCATGCGGCTTCATCCACTGGAACAACCCGGCGCCGGTGGTGGCCGCGCTGATCCAGGTCGGCGACCTGATCATGCTGGCGCGCAACGCCGCCTGGCCGCCGCGCACCTTCGCGCTGATCACCGGCTTCCTCGAGGCCGGCGAGTCCGCCGAGGAAGGGCTGGTGCGGGAGATCAAGGAGGAGACCAACCTCGACGTCGACCGATCCGAACTGATCGGCGTCTACGACTTCAAGCGCAAGAACGAGCTGATCATCGCCTACCACGTGGTGGCTTCGGGCGAGGTGCGGCTGTCCGAGGAGCTGGTCGAGTACCGGATGGTGGAGCCGGCCAGGCTCAAGCCCTGGCGGGCGGGCACCGGCATGGCGGTGGCCGACTGGATGCGCGCCCGCGGCCTGCCCTTCGAGTTCGTGGACCTGCCCGGCGCGCGGCCGCGGCCGCCGCGGCCTGAAGCCGACGAGGGCTGACCGGCGCCGCCGACTGGCCGCTCCCGGCTGTTACGATCCCCGGTCTGCGGCGCCCACCGAGGCCGGCGCGCCCCCTGCGAGAGAGAAGAAAATGACCGACACCGCAACCCCCTTCGACCGAGAGGTCGACGCCCGCGGGCTCAACTGCCCGCTGCCCATCCTGCGCGCCAAGAAGGCGCTCACCGACCTCGAGAGCGGCCAGGTGCTGCGCGTGGTCGCCACCGACCCCGGCTCGCAGCGCGATTTCCAGGCCTTCGCCCGCCAGACCGGCAACGAGCTGGTGGCCAGCGAAGTGAAGGACAAGGAGTGGGTGTTCTACCTGAAGCGCAGGTGAGCAGGACCTGGGGAGGCCTCGAGCCGGACGGCGCCGGAACCGCTCACGCGGCCCCGGCGCCCCGGCCGCTCACTTCCTCGGGTCGAAGAACTGGTTCTTCGCGAAGGACACGCACAGCGGCGGCACGATGCCGCCGTGGTAGGTGCTGAGGTCGGGCGCTGCCGCCACCTGCGCGGCGATCGCCGGCTGGAAGGCGGGCACCTGCTCGACGTCCACCGGGGTCACCTGCACGCCCTGGGACCCGAAGTACCCGGTGGCGGTGATCACGTTCTTGAACGGCACCGTCGGGTCGCGCGAGCCGCCGCACAGCGCCACCGGCGCGGCCGGCTTCCAGTCGAGCAGGCCGTTCTCGCGAAGGCGCTTGCGGGCAGGGAAGTCGGGGTTGCCGGAGAAGGCAGTCACGAAGGCTTCGGTGAGCAGTCCGCCGGGTCCGCTGGTCGCCAGCGGCAGCTTGCCGGTGGTGTAGAGCTCGGTGAAGCCCAGCGCTCCGGGCAGCAGGTCCTCGATGCCGGTGACCCAGGGCGCCTGGAACATGTCCTCCGGCTTGGCGTAGAGGTCGCCATAGGCCTTCTGGTAGCCGGTGAAGGTCATCGCAGTGAACACCGATGCGCCCTGGCCTGGGCTGGCGATGCCGTCGACGAAGGTCTCCTCCAGCGCATACGGGCCCGACATAGGCACCGCGGCGGTCACGGTGAACTCGCCGGCGTGGTCGCGCTCCATCGCGCGGTGGGTGGCCATCGCGGCGTGCCCGCCCTGGGAGTAGCCGGCGAGGAAGAGCCTGCCGCTGGTGGCGACGCCGTTGCGCGAGAGCACGGTGCGCGCCGCGCGCAGCGCGTCGATGCTCACCTGGGCGGTGTTGTCGGCGTGCAGGTAGGGGTGCCAGCCGAGGGTTGAGTCGCCATAGCCGTGGTAGTCGGGCATCACCACCACGTAGCCCTGGGCGGCGAACATCGCGAGCTGCAGGCCGGCCTCGCCGTTCTGCGGGCTGGACATGGTGAAGCCCTCGTCCACCGTGGTGCCGTGGTGATAGACCAGCACCGGGTAGGGGCCGGGGCAGCCTGAGGGGATGTACAGGCCGGCGCTGGCGCGCGCGCCGTCGCCGCGCGGGTCGATCGAGTCGTAGACCAGCTTGTGCTGGGTGACGTCGCACTGCGAGGCCGCGCCGATCAGCTGCACGAAACCGGGATTGGCGGCCACCGAGGCGTCGATCACGGCCCTCGAGAGCGCGGCGGTCTGCGTCACCGAATCGACGCTGCCGCGGTTGTCGCCGTCGCTGCCGCCGCCGCAGGCGGCGAGCGCTGCGGCAAGTGCAAGAGGTGTTCCCGCGCGCAGCAGCCGTCCGCCCAGCGCGGCGCCCGCAATTCGCACGCCGAGGCCTCCGGCCGATGGCGCCGGTCTCTCGAATCCATTCATCGCTGTCTCCCGTTCGTCTTCGCGTCGATGCCGCGGCGCGCGGTTGCGCGCCGTCTACCGGCATCGTACGTCAGGCGGGAGTTCGCGCAGCCCCAGGCTTGCCCGGGAGCCAGGCAGGCGCGGGCCTGCCGGGGACGGCGGCCCTGGAGACCGCCGTCGTGACGGGGTCAGAGACCTTCGTCGGCCTGCTGGCCCTTGTGGTAGGTCTCGTAGACCAGCACCGGGATCTTCAGTTCGCCCAGATGACGCTCGACCAGCGGCTTGACCTCGCTCCACTCGAGGCCGCCCACGCCGGTGGCCAGGCGCGGCAGGGCGATGCTGGTGAGGCCCTCGTCGGCGACCAGCTTCGCCAGCGCCTTCAGCGCGCGGCTCACGTTCTCGGTGTTGGCCTTGCCGGGCTTGGCGCTGGGGCCGTCGTGCAGCATGTCCTGCGTGAGCAGGTTGACGATGCCGCGGGTGCTGCCGTCGGCATCGACGCCGCGCCACATCCAGATCTCGCCGGCGGCCAGGGGCTTGCCGTGGATGGCGTGGCGGTAGTCGCGCACCATCGACGGCCAGCGCTCGCGCAGCGCCAGCGCCAGGCCGGTGTCGAAATGGTCGTGGGGAGCAATGCCATGCGCGATGGCCTGCGCGCGGCTCAGGAGGATGTCGCCTTCGACTTCACGGATCACTTGCAGTTCCTTTGGGAGAAGTGGGGGGCCGCGTTGAGCGCGGTCCCGTCGTCATCGAACAGTGTCGGCCGGCGGGTGCGCCGGGCCAATGAGGAAAGTCAACACGCAACAGTGGCCACGCCGGGACGGCGCAAGAAGCGCAGCCGGGCGAGCGCCGAGGGATTCATGCCAGCCGCGCCAGCTGCTCCTGCAGCCGCTGAACCGTGGCGCCGAAGGCCTCCCTCCAGGCGCTCGCGCTCCTGGGCGACCACCGCCGCGGGCGCGCGTTCGACGAAACTGGCGTTGCCGAGCTTGCCCTGGGCCTTGCGGATCTCGCCCTCGATGCGGGCGATCTCCTTGCCCAGGCGCTCGCGCTCGGCGGCGACGTCGATCTCCACCCTGAGCATCAGCCGGGTGGCTCCGACGATCTGGACCGGCGCGATCGATCCCTCGGGCAGCTCGCCGGCGATCTCCACCTCGGCGAGCTTGGCCAGCGCCTGCAGATAGGGCGCATGTCCGACCAGCCGCTCGCGGTCGCCGGCGGCCACCAGCGGCAGCTTCTGCGCGGGAGAGATGCTCATCTCGCCGCGCAGCGCGCGGCAGGCGTCGACCATGGCCTTGAGCTCGGCCACCCAGGCCTCGGCGGCCTCGTCGATCTTCGCGAGCTCGGCCTGCGGGTAGCGCTGGGTCATGATCGAGAAGCGGCGTTCGGCCAGCGCTTCGGCAAGCGGCTCGCCTTCCAGCGTCTGCTCGCCGCGCTCGCCGTAGCGTCCGGCGAGCGGCGCCACCTTCTGCCACAGCGCCTCGGTGATGAAGGGGATCACCGGGTGCGCCAGGCGCAGCACCGCCTCGAGCACGCGGATCAGCGTGCGGCGGCCGGCGCGCTTGCCCGCATCGCTGCCGCCCTGCAGCTACACCTTGGCCAGCTCCAGGTACCAGTCGCAGTACTCGTTCCAGACGAACTCGTACATCGCGCGCGCAGCGAGGTCGAAGCGGTAGTCGGCGAAGTGCTTCTCCACCTCGGTCTCGACTCGCTGCAGCTGCGAGACGATCCAGCGGTCCGCCTGGCTGAACTCCAGGTAGCCGCCGGGCGCGCACTGCGCGGCCTCGTGCGGCGCCAGGCCGCAGTCCTGGCCCTCGCAGTTCATCAGCACGAAGCGGGTGGCGTTCCACAGCTTGTTGCAGAAGTTGCGGTAGCCCTCGCAGCGGTTCAGGTCGAAGTTGATGTTGCGCCCCGGGCTGGCCAGCGACGCGAAGGTGAAGCGCAGCGCGTCCGCGCCGAAGGCCGGGATGCCGTCGGGGAACTCCTTGCGGGTGCGCTTCGCGATCGATTCGGCCTGCTTCGGGTTCATCAGGCCGGTGGTGCGCTTGCCCACCAGGGTGTCGGTGTCGATGCCGTCGATCAGGTCGATCGGGTCGAGCGTGTTGCCCTTGCTCTTCGACATCTTCTGGCCTTCGGCGTCGCGCACCAGCGCATGCACGTAGACGTCGCGGAAGGGCACCTTTCCGGTGAAGTGCACGGACATCATCACCATCCGGGCGACCCAGAAGAAGATGATGTCGAAGCCGGTGACCAGCACCGACGACGGCAGGAACTGCTCGAGTTCGGGCCGGATGTTCGGGCGGCCGTCGGCGAAGGGGCGCTGCGGGTCGGCCAGCGTGGAGAAGGGCACCAGCGCCGACGAGAACCAGGTGTCGAGCACGTCCTCGTCGCGCACCAGGCCACCCTGCCAGCCGGCGGCGCGCGCCTGCGCGAGCGCGTCATCCTCGCTGCGCGCGACGAACACCGTGCCGTCGTGCATCGCGCGGCCCTCGGCGTCGGCCTTGTACCAGGCGGGGATCTGGTGGCCCCACCAGAGCTGGCGGGAGATGCACCAGTCCTGGATGTTCTCGAGCCAGTGGTTGTAGGTGGAGGTCCAGTTCTCGGGCACGAAGCGGATCGAGCCGTCTGCGACCACCTCCAGCGACTTCTGCGCGATGCTCTTGCCCGGGAACAGGGTGCCCTCGGGCGCGGGCTTGCTCATCGCGACGAACCACTGGTCGGTGAGCATCGGCTCGATGACCGCGTTGGTGCGGTCGCCGCGCGGCACCATCAGCCGGTGCGGCTTGACCGACGCCAGCAGGCCCAGCGTCTCGAGGTCGGAGACGATCTTCTCGCGGGCGTCGTAGCGGTCCATGCCGCGGTAGCGCTCGGGCGCCTCGTCGTTGATGCGGGCGTCGAGCGTCAGGATGCCGATCATCGGCAGGCCGTGGCGCTGCCCCACCGCGTAGTCGTTGAAGTCGTGCGCCGGCGTCACCTTGACCACGCCGGTGCCGAACTCGCGCTCGACGTAGTCGTCGGCAATGATCGGGATCTCGCGCCAGGACGCCGCGTCCATCGGGTCCGCGCCGGTCAGCGGCAGGCGCACCGTGCGGCCGACCAGGTGCGCGTAGCGCTCGTCCTCGGGGTGCACCATCAGCGCGGTGTCGCCCAGCATGGTCTCGGGGCGGGTGGTGGCCACGGTGAGATGGCCGCTGCCGTCGGCCAGCGGGTAGCTGATCTGCCAGAGCTTGCCGTCTTCCTCCTCGCTGACCACCTCGAGGTCGGAGACCGCGGTGAGCAGCTTCGGGTCCCAGTTCACCAGGCGCTTGCCGCGGTAGATCAGCCCCTGCTCGTACAGGCCGACGAACACTTCCTTGACGGTCTCCGAGAGCTTCGGGTCCATCGTGAAGTACTCGAGCGACCAGTCGGTGGAGGCGCCCATGCGGCGCATCTGCCGGGTGATGGTCGAGCCGGACTCGTGCTTCCAGTCCCAGACGCGCTCGATGAACTTCGCGCGGCCGAGGTCGTGGCGGGAGACCCCCTGCGCGTCGAGCTGGCGCTCCACGACGATCTGGGTGGCGATGCCGGCATGGTCGGTGCCCGGCAGCCACAGCGTGTTCGCGCCCTTCATCCGGTGGTACCGGGTGAGCGCGTCCATGATCGTCTGGTTGAAGGCGTGCCCCATGTGCAGCGTGCCGGTGACGTTCGGCGGCGGCAGCTGGATGCTGAAGGCGGGCGCGCCGGCCTGCTCGCCGGCGCCGAAGTAGCCGCGCTCCTCCCAGGTGGGATACCAGAGCGCTTCGATGTCGCGTGGCTCGAAGCTCTTGGCGAGCGCGTTCTGTTCGCCGGTGGCGGAAGGGGAATTCATCTGGGGGAGCCGTGCAAGTGCCTGATCGGACGGCGGATTATATCGGCGCGCGGTCCCCCGCCCCGCCGTGCTCGATCTCGGCCTGGACCCGGGCGAGCTCCTCGGCGACCGCGCGGGCGACGACGTCTCGGGTGAGCTGCGAAACCGCGCCCTGGAGCTCGAGCTGCAGCTGGGCGGCGGCGCGCTCGATCACCGCGTCCAGCGTGCTGCGCAGCGACTGCTCGAAGAGCGCCTCCGAGCGGCGCATCAGCCGCTCCAGCACGTTGTCCTGCACCTGGCGGGAAAGGGCCGACCAGTCGACGTCGCCCAGCGCGGCAGGAAGGTCGGGCGCGCGGTAGCGCGGCGCCTCCACCACCTCGGTGAGCAGGGGGATCGCGTCGTCGCTGCCGGGGAGGGCCGGGCCGCCAGGGCCGGCGGGGTCGAGCGGAGGGTTCATCCTGGGGCTCCTGCGCGGCGCGCGTCTTGGGTGGGGGCGGGTAGCGGGGGCGGGTCGTGAGCGCGGGTCGGCGCGAGTCGTGAGCGCGGGCCGGGCTCAGTCCGCCGCCAGCTGGTGGCCGGCGAGCGGGTAGCCCCGGTCGCGGTAGAAGCGCCAGCGCTCGCGCGCCTGCGACCGGTCGCGCTCCTCGGCGGAGACCAGCTCGAACAGGCGCTCGAAGCGGCTGAAGAAGGGCGGAGTGGCGTGCGACAGGTTGACCAGGTTGTCGGAGTGCGGCGTGTCGGCCGCCTCGCTGCACAGGATCACCGGGGTCTGGTCGGCGAGCGCGTCGCCGGCGAAGACGTGCGGGATGAAGTCCAGCTTCGAGAAGGTCCACAGCAGGCGGTCGAACTCGGCCAGCGTCAGCGGGTCGCCGAAGACGACAACCTGCTGGCCGGCGCGGCGGATCTTGCGCACCAGCCGGCAGGCGTACTGGAGTTTGTCCGCCGCGTTGAAGTGGAAGTCGACCCGTGTCATCGGCTCCCGGCACGTGCCGCGAGGAAGCCTGCGAGCAGCGGCACCGGCCTGCCGCTCGAGCCCTTGGCCGCGCCGGAGCGCCAGGCCGTGCCGGCGATGTCCAGGTGCGCCCAGTCGTAGGCCTTGGTGAAGCGCGACAGGAAGCAGGCCGCGGTGATCGAGCCCCCGGCCCGGCCGCCGACGTTGGCGACGTCGGCGAACGGGGACTTCAGCTGGTCCTGGTACTCGTCCTCCAGCGGCATCCGCCAGCAGCGGTCGCCGGACTCGCGGCCCGCCGCCACCAGCTCGTCTGCCAGCGCGTCGCTCGCGGTGAACAGGCCGGTGTTGTGATGGCCGAGCGCGATCACGCAGGCGCCGGTCAGGGTGGCGATGTCGATCACCGCTGCGGGCTTGAAGCGCTCGACGTAGGTGAGTGCGTCGCACAGGACCAGCCTGCCCTCGGCGTCGGTGTTCAGGATCTCGATGGTCTGGCCGGACATGCTGGTGACCACGTCGCCCGGACGCGTGGCGCCTCCGCCGGGCATGTTCTCCGCGGCCGGGATCACGCCGACCAGGTTGATCGGCAGCTTCATCTCGGCCACCGCGCGGAAGGTGCCCAGCACCGAGGCAGCGCCGCACATGTCGTACTTCATCTCGTCCATCTCGGCGGCGGGCTTGAGCGAGATGCCGCCGGTGTCGAAGGTGATGCCCTTGCCGACCAGCGCCACCGGGGCCTGCTTCGCGGGCCCGCCCTGGTACTGGAGCACGATCAGCCTGGGCGCCTGCTCGGAGCCCTGGGCCACCGCCAGCAGTGCGCCCATCTTGAGCGCCTGCATCTGCCGGCGCTCGAGCACCTGCACCTTGATCTTGTGGTCCTGGCCGAGCTTGATCGCGGCGTCGGCGAGGTAGGCCGGCGTGCAGACGTTTCCAGGGAGGTTGCCCAGGTCCTTGGCGAGGTCGACGCCGTTGGCCAGGGCTTCGGCGTGCGCCACCTCGCGCTCGGCGGCCGTGCCGGCGGCGCGCTCGACCAGGAAGGCGACGCGCTCGGGCCTGGCCGGCTGCGGATCCTTCTTGGACTTCATCCGGTCGAAGCGGTAGGCCGTTTCGCGTGCCAGCGTCACCTGGGTGCGCAGCCGCCAGTCGAGCGCGCGCCCGGCGACCTCGGCTTCGTGCAGCACAGATACCGCCTCGGCTCCCGCCAGCGTGGCGAGATGGCGCAGGGCTCCTCGCACCGCCTCTGTGAACGATTTCTCGCTGACCTGGGCTTCCTCGCCCATGGACACCAGCAGCACGCGGGCCGCCCGCTTGGGGTCGCCGTAGAGCATCAGTGTGGAGCCCGCCTTCGGCTGCAGGTCGCCGTGGCCGATGGCCGCGGCAAGCGATCCGCCCAGCGCGGCGTCGAGCGCGGCGCCGGCGGCGCCGAGCTTGCGTCCCGGTAGCACGGGGATCACGGCGCAGGCCGTTTTGAGCGATTCGGCGGCGGAAGTCTTTATACTGAATTGCATTGCAGCATCCCTTTGGGCGACCGTCGGATTATACGGTCCGGTCCCTCGCGGGCCGGGCGCGGCGCAGCGCCCGCAAGCCTTTGCCGCGGGGCCGTGCTGCGCGCAACGACCCGCTCCCGCCCATGCTCTTCACCAAAGCCCTGCGCCGCGATCTCGCCAACCTGGCGGGGGTGGTCTTCGCCACCCTCTTCACGGTGATGGTCACCACCACGCTCATCCGGATGCTCGGGCGGGCCGCCGGTGGCAAGGTGGACACCGCCAGCCTCGTGCCCCTGATCGCCTTCAGCGCGATCAACGCCCTTCCGGTGCTGCTGGTGCTGACGCTCTACGTGTCGGTGCTGCTGGCGATCACGCGCGCCTATCGCGATTCCGAAATGGTGGTCTGGTTCGCGAGCGGGCGCAGCCTGCTCGACTGGGTCCGGCCGGTGCTCGGCTTCGCGCTGCCCTTCGTGCTGGTCGTCGCCCTGGTCGCCTTCCTTGCGGGGCCCTGGGCCAGCCGGCAGTCCAGCGAGTACCGCAGCCGCTTCGAGCAGCGCGAGGATGTTTCCCAGGTTGCGGCGGGGCAGTTCCGCGAATCCGCGTCGTCGTCCCGCGTGTTCTTCGTCGAATCGATCAGCGACGACCAGCGCGAGGTGCGCAACGTGTTCGTCACCCAGCAGGAGGCGGGCAGGGTGAGCATCGTCGTGGCGGCGGCCGGCGGCATCGAGGGCGACGAGACCGGCGAGCGCTTCCTGGTGCTCGAGAAGGGACGGCGCTACGACGGCGAGGCGGACGCCCCCGCGTTCCGTCTGATGGAGTTCGAGCGCTACGGGCTGCGTCTCGAGCCCCGGGCGCTGGCGGCGCGCGACGAATCCTCCAAGGTGAAGGGCACGCTGGAACTGATCGCCGATCCCACGCCGCGCAACCAGGGCGAGCTTCTCTGGCGGATCGGCCTGCCGGTGTCCGCGGCGGTGCTCGCGCTGCTGGCCATCCCGCTTTCCTCCTTCAACCCGCGCGCCGGGCGCTCGGTGAACCTGATCGTGGCGCTGCTGGTCTACGTCACCTACAGCAACCTGCTCTCGCTCAGCCAGGCCTGGGTGTCGCAGGGCAAGGCGCACTTCGGGCTGGCAGTGTGGGTGATCCACGCGGCGCTGATTCTGATCGCAGGGCTGCTCTTCTGGCGGCGGATGAGGCTGCCGCAGCGGCGCCGCTCGCTGCTGCGCTGGAGGGCCGCGGCTTGACGCTCATCGGTCGCTACCTTGCCCGCGAGATCTTCGCCGCGGTCGCCTTCGTGCTCGCGGCCTTCCTGGCGCTGTTCACCTTCTTCGACTTCATCAACGAGCTCGAGGACATCGGCCGCGGCGGCTACCGCGTCCAGCATGCGCTGGCCTTCGTCGCGCTCAACATCCCCGGGCACGTCTACGAGCTGATGCCGATCGCTGCGCTGATCGGATCCATCTTCGCGCTAGCGCAGTTCGCCTCGCACTCCGAGTACACCGCGATGCGCGCCGCCGGGCTGGGGCGGCGGCGCGCGCTCGCGGCGATCGCTTCGGTGGGCGCGGTGGTCGCTCTCGTCACGGTGCTCTTCGGCGAGCTGCTCACGCCGCCTGCCGAGCGGCTGGCGCAGCAGGTGCGCCTGGGCGCGATCGGCGGCACCGTGGGCGCACAGTTCCGCTCCGGCCTGTGGATCAAGGACACGCTGAAGGACCCGGAGGGCAGGGTGCAGCGGCTGCGCTTCGTGAACGTCGCCGAGGTGATGCCGGACACGACGCTTCGCGACCTGCGCTCCTTCGAGTTCGACACCGACTTCCGGCTGCTGGAGATCGTCCGCGCCGGGTCGGGCAGCTTCACCCCGCCTTCGGGCTGGCGGCTGGCGCAGGTGCAGCGCACGCTCTTCGAGCCGGTGAACGTGGCCGACAGCACGGTGGCGCTGAGCGCGGTGCGCACGCAGCTCGAGCGCCACGACTGGGCCTCGGAGCTCACCCCGGAGATCCTGGGCGTGCTCACGCTGGAGCCGGAGCGGATGTCCGCCTGGTCGCTGGTGCGCTACGTGCAGCACCTGCGCGAGAACCTGCAGCGCGCAGACCGCTACGAGATCGCGCTCTGGAAGAAGGTGTTCTACCCGATCGCGGTGGTGGTGATGATGGCGCTGGCGCTGCCCTTCGCCTATCTGCAGTCGCGGGCCGGGGGCATCGGCTACAAGGTGTTCGCGGGCATCATGCTCGGCGTGGCGTTCCATTTCCTGAACGGGCTGTTCTCGCACCTCGGCCTGCTCAACACCTGGCCAGCGTGGCTCGCGGCGGGCGTTCCGAGCATGATCGCGCTGGTGCTCGCGATCGGCATGCTTGCCTGGGTCGACCGGGCGCGCTGAGATCGAACCCCGCTCAGGGTTGTCCTCTAGCCTAAACCCATAGACGGTGGCCCCCGCTTTGGCTAGCATCGGTCCGTCTTGCGCGCTGTGCACCGTCACGGGGCGCGCAGGGCATCGAGGAGGAGGAGAGGCAGCGATGCTGCCCTTTTTGGGCGCACAGCGATGTGCGCCCCTTTTATTTTGCGCCCCATTTCGCGCCGCCCTGCCGGGCGCGCCTGCGACGGGCCCCTGATCGCCCGGACCCCTTCCACCGGAATGAACAGCACTTCCGAAACACGGACCTTCTTCGCGCTGGCCGCGATCACCCTGCTGCTGCGCGGCGCGCTGGCTGCATGGCTGCCGATCACCGGCGACGAGGCCTATTTCCACGCCTGGGGCAAGAGCCCGGACTGGGGCTTCTACGACCACCCGCCGATGGTGGGCTGGTGGCTGGCGGCGATGTCCGCGCTCTCCGACCATCCCTTCGTGCTGCGCCTGCCCGCGCTGCTGGCGCCGCCGCTGGTCGGGCTGATCGTCGCCGCGACGCTTGCGCGCCACGGTGCGGCGCTCGCCTGGAGCGCTGCGACGCTGGTGCTGCTGGTGCCGCTGAACGCCTGGAACGTGGCGATCACCACCGACATCCCGCTGATGATCTTCAGCGCGGCCGCGGTGGCCGCCTACCTGCGCGCGCTGCGCACCGGCCGCGCACTGGACTTCCTGCTGGCCGGGCTGCTGCTGGGCGGCGCGCTGCTGTCGAAGTACTTCGCTGCGCTGCTGGCGCTGGCGATCTTCTTCCACGCGGTCACGCGCCCCGGACGGCAGCGGGTCTTCGGGATCTCGCTGGTCGTGCTCGCCAGCCTGCCGGCGGTGCTGCTGCAGGTGGCGTGGAACTGGCAGAACTGCTGGCCCAACGTGATGTTCAACGTGGTCAATCGCCACGACAACGCGGGCTGGTCGCTGACGACGCCCCTGCTCTACCTGGTTTCGCTGGCCTACGTGCTGACGCCGCCGGTGCTCTGGGCGCTCGCGCGCGGCGCGGGCCGCCTGGGCTCGGCGGGCGTGCACGGGGCCTCGCGCGAGCGCACCGCGCTGGCCTGGCTGGCCGGTTTCCCGTTCGCGGTGTTCGCGCTGCTGTCGGCGGTCAAGACGATCGGGCTGCACTGGCTGGCCAGCTTCGTCGCGCCCGCGGTGATGCTGTTCGCGCTGGGCCCGGCGGGCGCGGCGGGGCAGGGCGGCCGCGGGGATTCGGCCACGGGCGCCGGGCTGCGCCGGGCGATCCGCTTCGCCGCCGGGCTTGCGGTGCTGCACTACCTGGTCATCGCCGGCCTGGCGGCCGCGCCGATCGAATGGTTCGCGGATTCCAGGCGCTACCAGGGCATCGTGATGACGCTGCGCCCGCAGGCGCTCAACGAGCGCATCGAGCCGCTGGCGGACCGCTTCGCGGTCACCGCGCGCGGCTACTCGCCCGCGGTCACGCTGGGCTTCAACCTGGGGCGGCACGTGCCGGTGTTCGGGGCAGGCTCCAGCCATGCGCGGCATGACGACATCCTGACCGACTTCCGCGCGCTCGACGGCCGCGACCTGCTGGTCGTCAGCAAGGAGGTTCCGGATCCCGCCGAGTACGAGCCCTACTTCAGGCGCGTGGTCTACCGCCAGGAGCAGGTGCTCGGCGCCACCTTCCACTTCATCGAGGGCTACGGCTTCCGCTACTCCGCCTACCGCGACGTCGTCCTCGAGGAGATCCGCGAGCGCTGGTACGCGGTGCCCGGCTGGCTTCCCCGCGGGCCGTGCTATTTTTGCGACCGCTACTTCCCTGAGCGGTCCTGCCACCGATGAACCTGCAGCAATTGCGCTTCGTCCAGGAGACGGCGCGGCACAACTTCAACCTGACGCATGCGGCGCAGGCCATCGGCACCTCGCAGCCCGCGCTCTCGCGCGGCATCCTCGAGCTCGAGGCGGAGCTGGGGGTGGACATCTTCGTGCGCCACGGCAAGCGCATGCTCGGGCTCACCGAGCCGGGCAAGGCCATCCTCGCCCGCGCCCAGCGCGTGCTCGCCGAGGTGCAGGGCATCGAGCGGGTGACCGCCGACTTCCGGGCCCGCGACGCCGGCGAGCTGCGCATCGCCACCACGCACACCCAGGCGCGCTACGTGCTGCCCTCGGTGATCCGCGAGTTCCGCAAGCGCTATCCGGCCGTGCGCCTCACCCTGGTCCAGGGCAATCCGCGCCAGATCACCCAGTCGCTGCTGGGGCGGGAGGTGGACTTCGCGATCGCCACCGAGGTGTCGGACCAGCTGACCGAGATCCTCACCATTCCCGCCTTCGAGTGGGAGCACGTGGTGGTGGTGCCCAACAAGCACCCTCTGCTCGAGAAGCCGCTCACGCTGCAGACGCTGGTGCGCTATCCGATCATCACCTACGTCGAGGAGTTCACCGGGCGGCGCCGCATCGACAAGGCCTTCTCAGATGCAGGGCTCGAGCCGGACATCGTGCTGGCCGCGATCGACTCCGACGTCATCAAGACCTACGTCGCGCTGGGCCTGGGCGTGGGCATCATGGCCGACCTCGCCTACGACGCCGGGCGCGACCGCAGCCTGACCGCGCTGCCCGCCGGCAGTCTCTTCGGGGTCAACCACACGAAGCTGGCGGTGCGCCGCGACGCCTTCCTGCGGGGCTTCGCGCTGACCTTCATCGAGCTCTTCGCTCCCTCGGTGGACCGCAAGCTGCTCGAGCGGCTGATGCGCAAAGACGACTAGCCGCGGCACGGGCGTGCATGCCCGGGATTTTTCGCTATAATCCCGCTTCTGTTGGGGCGGTAGCTCAGCTGGGAGAGCGTCGCGTTCGCAATGCGAAGGTCGGGAGTTCGATCCTCCTCCGCTCCACCATTTACATGTCCGTGGAAGTCCAGCGGAATCCAAGAACCGGCCTAAGTGCCGGTTTTTTCTTGGGTTTCTCGTCCACGCAGGGGTAACATCGTCCAGCGACAGCCAAGACGAAGGCGGGGTAACTCCGGGGGTAACCCGGGTGCCCGCCAAACAGTTACCCCCACGCTGGACCTACCATCATGGCGCTGACCGACACGACGATCCGCAACGCCAAGCCTGGCGCGAAGCCCATCAAGCTCTTCGACGAGCGCGGGCTCTACCTGGAAGTCGCTCCGGCCGGGGGCAAGTGGTGGCGCTTCCGGTATCGGTTCGGGGGTAAGGCGAAGCTGCTCTCGATGGGCACGTACCCGGATGTCGGGCTGGCGCAGGCTCGCGAGCGGCGCGACGAGGCCCGCAAGCTGCTGGCCGACGGGGGCGACCCGAGCCAGCATCGCAAGGCGGCGAAGGCTGCCGGGGCCGAGCGGGCGGGCAACAGTTTCGAGGTGGTAGCCCGCGAGTGGTACGCGAAGATGTCTCCGAGGTGGGCTGCGTCGCACGGGGACAAGGTGATTCGCAGGCTGGAGCGCGACGTGTTCCCCTGGCTGGGCGCGCGGCCGGTTGCCGAGGTGGCCGCGCCTGAGCTGCTGGCGGTGCTGCGCAGGGTCGAGGGCCGCGGGACGGTCGAGACCGCGCATCGGGCGCTCCAGAACTGCGGGCAGGTGTTCCGCTACGCCATCGCCACCAGCCGGGCCGAGCGCGATCCGGCGGCCGACCTGCGCGGCGCGCTGGCACCGATGCGGCATGAGCACTTCGCCGCCGTGACGGACGCGAAGGCCATCGGGCCGCTACTGCGGAAGCTCGACGGGCACGCCGGAACGCTCGTCGTCCAAAGTGCGATCCGGCTCGCCCCGCTGGTGTTCGTGCGGCCTGGCGAGCTGCGAACCGCCGAGTGGGCGGACATCGACCTGGACGCGGCCGAGTGGCGCT
>JBKHVS010000013.1:0-4967 GCA_046569945.1 Gammaproteobacteria bacterium
GCCTCGTTGCCGTCCATCACCGCCATTGCGCAGGATTCGCCGATCTCCGCGGACAGCTCGCTCAGCGCCTGCTGCGCATAGGCGAGATAGGGCAGCGAGGCCAGGTAGGACAGTCCGAGGGTGAGCACCTTCGGCGTCAGCTGGTACTCCCTGCCGTCGGTGTGCGCGTACTGCAGTTCGCAAAGCGTCGACAGGATCCGCCGCACCACTGCGCGGGGCAGGCCCGTCGCCTCCGCCACCGTGGAGATCGTGCGCCGGCCGCGCAGCTTGCCCAGGGTCGAAATCACTGCGAGCCCCCGGGAGAAGGAGCGCAGGAAGCCCTCGCCGCCGGCCTGCTTCCCGGCCTCGGATGCGGCATTGACAGCCTTCGAAGCTCTTTCTAACATGTTCATTAGTCGGACATTATGTTCGGCAGGCGAACGAATGAGTCGCAATGTGCCACCATCCCGGTGGCTTGCCAAGACCCCGTCACCCGCCCGCAGAGGCTGGGGACGAGCACCCAAGACGAGGAGACATCGATGCGCGCAACCCGCATGGTTCGAATGGGGCGCCGCCTGCTGGCGGCGCTCTGCCTGATGGCGAGCGCAAGCGCCTTCGCCCAGTTTCCCTCCCGCCCGGTCACGATCATCGTGCCCGCGACGCCTGGCGGCATCCTCGACCAGTCGAGCCGGCTGGTGGCGAACGAGCTGGCGCGCCTGGTCGGGCAGCCGGTGGTCGTGGAGAACCGCGCAGGCGGCGGCCAGATCATCGGCATGCAGGCCCTGCTGCGAGCCGAGGCCGACGGCCACACGATGGTGATGGGCAGCGTCGGCCCCAACGCGGCGAACTACAGCCTCTACTCGAAGCTTCCCTATGGCCCGGCAGACTTCGCGCCGGTTGCGCATGTAGTGTCGATGTCCAACGTGCTGCTGGTGCACCCGGACGTCCAGGCGCGCACCGTGCAGGAGCTCGTGGCCCTCGCAAAGGCCAGTCCCGGAAAGTTGTCGGTCGCTTCGTCGGGCAACGGCACCTCGAGCCACCTGGCGGCGGAGATGCTGAAGTGGCGGGCCGGAATCGACCTGGTGCACGTGCCGTACAAGGGCGCGGCGCCGGCGATGGCCGATCTGCTCGGCGGCCAGGTGCAGGTGATGGTCGACAACCTGATCACCGCGCTGCCGCAGATCAAGGCCGGCAAGCTGCGCGCGCTGGCGGTCACGGCGGGGCAGCGCGTGCCGGAGCTGCCGGACGTGCCCACGATTGCGGAGTCCGGCTATCCGGGCTTCGAGGTCACGGTCTGGGTGGGCCTGCTCACGCAGGCCAAGAGCCCTCCAGAAGCGGTGGCCTACCTGCACGAGAACATCGCCAAGGTGCTGGCGATGCCCCACGTCAGGCAGCGCCTGGCCGAGATGGGCGGGGCCAGCCTGCCGATGAACCCGACGCAGTTCGGCGGCTTCATCCAGCGCGAGACCGAGAAGTGGGGCACGGTGGTGCGGCAGGCGGGCATCAGGGTGGAATGAGCCGATGCCGATCCTGAGTCGACACGCGGTCCGCCGGCCGGACGCCACGGCCTGCGTGATGCACGAGACCGGCGAGCGCATCACCTGGCGGGAGCTGGAAGCCGGATCGCGGCGCTGCGCGCACCTGCTGCTGGCCAGCGGGCTGCGCGTCGGCGACGTGGTGGCGGTGTTCATGGAGAACCACCGCCGCTACCTGGAGATCCTCTGGGCGGCGCGCCGCATCGGCCTGTACTACACGACCATCAGCGCCCATCTGAAGCCGGACGAAGCCGGCTACATCCTGCGCGACTGCGGGGCCAGGGCACTGTTCACCTCGGCGGCAATGGCCGGGGTCGCCACCGCGCTCGATGTGCCGGAACTTCGGCTGCGCGTCATGCTCGACGGCGCAGCCGCGGGCTTCGAGGACTACGACTCGGCACTGTCGCGCGTCCCCGCGGATGGCCCGCTTCCCGATGCCCCGGAGGGTACCGATTTCCTCTATTCGTCCGGCACCACCGGGCGGCCCAAGGGCATCCGCCGCCCGCTCGCGCAGCTCGCGGCTCACGACCTGCAGCGCAGCGACCTGTGGTGGAAGCGCTTCGACGAGCACTCGGTCTACCTGTCGACCGCACCCATGTACCACGCTGCGCCGGTGCGCTGGAACATGAACGTCCTGCGCGCCGGCGGCACCTGCGTGCTGCTCGCGCGCTTCGATCCGGAGCGCGCGCTCGAGGCGATCGAACAGCATCGGGTCACCCATGCGCAATGGGTGCCGACGATGTTCATCCGCATGCTGCGCCTGCCGGAGGAGGTCCGTGGCCGCTACGACCTGAGTTCGATGAAGGTCGCGATCCACGCTGCCGCTCCCTGCCCGGTCGAGGTGAAGCGGGCGATGATCGACTGGTGGGGCCCGATCCTTGTCGAGTACTACAGCGGCACCGAGGCCGTCGGCCGGACCTCGCTCGACTCGCAGGAGTGGCTCGCGCATCCGGGCTCGGTCGGGCGGCCGGAGCTGGGCGAGATCCACATCGTGGGCGACGACGGCCGGGAACTTCCTCCGGGCGAGGTCGGCACGGTGTGCTTCTCCGGCGTTCCGCCCTTCGAGTACCACAACGATCCAGACCGCACCCGCGAGGCCTACGACCATCGGGGCTGGGCGACCATCGGAGACGTCGGCTACCTCGATCCCGAGGGCTACCTCTACCTGACCGATCGGCGCTCGCACATGATCATCTCGGGCGGCGTGAACATCTATCCGCAGGAGACCGAGAACGTGCTGGCCACGCATCCGAAGGTTGCCGACGTCGCGGTGATCGGCGTGCCCGACGAGGAGTACGGCGAGAGGGTGAAGGCGGTGGTGGTGCCGCTCGACGCCGCGGACGCGAGCGATGCGCTGGCCGGCGAGCTGATCGCCTGGTGCAGGGCGCGGATCTCGCCGGTGAAATGCCCGCGCAGCATCGACTTCGCAGACAGCCTTCCGCGCACCGAGACCGGAAAGCTCCTCAAGCGCCTCCTCAAGGACCGATATGCAGGGCGATAGCCTCTTTGCACACGAGCACGAACTCTTCCGCGACAGCTTTCGCCGTTTCGTCGCAGCCGAGATCGAGCCCTTCCACGACGCCTGGGAGACGGCCGGCGTCGCGCCCCGGGAGATCTGGCGCAAGGCCGGCGCCGCGGGCTTCCTGCTGCCCTCGGCGCCCGCGGAATACGGAGGCGGCGGAGGCGACTTCCTTCATACCGCCGTCATCCTCGAGGAGATCGCGCGCTCGGTGGTCACCGCCGTGATGGGCTTCACCACGCACTCGGACATCGTCGGCCGCTACATCCTGAACCTGGGCACCGAGGAGCAGCGCCGCGCGTGGCTGCCGCCGATGGCCAGGGGCGAGGCGATCTGGTCGATCGCGATGACCGAGCCCTCGGCAGGCAGCGACCTCAAGGCCATCCGCACCGTCGCGCGGCGCGACCGCGACCACTACGTGCTCAGCGGCCAGAAGACCTTCATCACCAATGGCTGGAACGCGGACTTCGTGCTCGTGGCGGCGAAGACAGACCCGTCGGCGGGTCCGCGCGGCATCAGCCTGCTGCGGGTCGACACCCGGGCGCGCGGCTTCTCGCGCGGCAAGCTGCTCGACAAGATCGGGCTGCGCGGCCAGGACACCGCCGAGCTCTTCTTCGACGACATCCGCGTGCCGGTCGGCGACCGGCTGGGCGAGGAGAACCGGGGCTTCCATTACCTGACCTCGGAGCTCGCGCACGAGCGCATCATGATCGCGATCCGCTGCGCGGCGCTCATCGAGGCCGCGCTCGGCTGGACCATCGAATACACGAAGGAGCGACAGGCGTTCGGCAAGCCGCTGTTCGACAACCAGGCGCTGCGCTTCCGGCTCGCGGAGATCAGGGCGCATGTCGACGCGACGCGCGCGCTGGTCGATCGCTGCGTGGGCCTGCACCTGCAGGGCCGGCTGACGTCCGAGGACGCGGCCGTGGCCAAGCTGTGGGCCACCGAGGCGACGAAGCTGATCGACGACCTCGTGCAGATGCACGGGGGCTACGGCATGGTCCGCGAATACCGCATCGCGCGCGCCTACACCGACGCGCGCCCGAACCGCATCTTCGGCGGCGCCTCCGAGGTGATGAAGGAGATCATCGCGCGGGCGCTCTGAGGCGCTGCTGCCCGATCCCATCGTGCGCCGAGGCTGCCGCTAGTCGCCGGACACGATGCCGCGCGCCGCCAGCGCGGCGATCTCGGTGTCGTCGTAGCCGTGCTCGCGCAGCACTTCCCGCGTGTGCTGGCCGCAGGCCGGCGAGGTCGAGCGGGCCGTCCCGTTCGCGGCGGGCAGGGTCCCGGGCACCTGCGGCACCGGTACCGCCTGCGGCACGCCTGGCTGGTCCAGCCAGGCGACCGCACCGGTTGCGCTCACCTGGGGCTCCTGCAGGAAATCCGCGTAGCCGTTCACCCGCTCGTGCAGGATCTTCGCGCTGGTGAAACGGCGCGACCATTCCGCGCAATCGCGCGCCGCGAGCAGCGGACGCAGCAGCTCGTTGAGCGCCGCCTCGTTGTCGTAGCGCGACTTCGGGCTGGAGAAGCGATCGTCCTCGGCGAGCTCGGGGCGCTCGAGCGCCGCGCACAGGTCGCGCCACTCGCGGTCGTGGATCGCGGTGATCGTCATCCAGCCGTCGGCCGTGCGGTAGACGCTGTTGGGAACGCCCCCCGGGCGCACCGTCCCGCCCTCAAGGGTGGAGGCCATCATCCGGATCGCCTGCAGCCCCGCGGCGCCCTGCAGCAGGCTGACGTCGAGGTGGCGGCCACGCGTCTCGTCGCGCCGCGCGTAGAGCGCCGACGACAGCGCCTGGTACGCGTACAGCGCGGTGGCCATGTCGACCGGAATCACCGGCACGCGGTGCGGGATGCCGTCCTCGCCCTTGTTCTCCGCGGTGAGCCCGGTGAAGGCCTGCAGCACCGGGTCCATCGCAGGCCGCTCGGCCAGCGGC
>JBKHVS010000013.1:4977-32239 GCA_046569945.1 Gammaproteobacteria bacterium
GTCTGGCCGAAACCCGAGATCGAGACGTACAGCAGGCGCGGCTCCCGGGCCGACACCGCTTCGTAGCCGAAGCCCAGCCGCCCGATCACCCCCGGGCGGAAGCCTTCGAGGAACACGTCCGCGCCGCGCAGCAAGCGCCACAGCACGTCCTTGCCCTGCTCGGCCTTCAGGTCGATCGCCACGCTGCGCTTGCCCAGGTTGCCGATGATCGAGAACGCGGTGTGGTCGCCGTAGCGCGCACCCAGCACGCGGCTCCAGTCTCCCTCCCCGGCGTTCTCGACCTTGATCACCTGCGCGCCATGCTGCGCAAGCAGCATGGCGCAGTACGGGCCGGCGATGCCCTGGCTCAGGTCGACGACCTTGAGTCCTGCGAATGGTGCGTCATAGCTCATGGGCCGAGAGTACCTCCTTCCGGGAGCAGCGGCCGTTCCGGAAGCGGCCGCGGCACCCTGCCGGACGGGCTGCAATGGGATAGTGTGGCTCGCATCCGTCCGAACCCCGCAGAGTCCCGATGATCACCCTCTATCACTGCAGCAGCGCCCGTTCCTTCCGCCCCCTGTGGACGCTGGAAGAGATGGGCTTGCCCTGCGATCTCAAGATGCTGCCCTTCCCGCCGCGCGCGCTGGCGAAGGAATACCTGGGCATCAACCCGCTGGGCACGATCCCCTTCATGATCGACGGCGAGACGCGGATGAGCGAGTCCGCTGCCATCTGCCAGTACCTGGCGGAACGCTACGGGCCGACGCCGATGGCGGTGGCGAAGGACGAGCCTGCTTTCGGCGCCTGGCTGAATTTCCTGCACTTCGGCGAGGCCACGCTCACGGTGCCGCAGACCATCGTGCTGCGCTACACGCACCTGGAGCCGCCCGAGCGACGCCTGCCGCAGGCGGTGGAGGACTACCGCATCGTCTTCCACGGGCGGCTGAAGAAGCTCGAGCCGTTGCTGGAACGCGAAGAGTTCCTTTGCGCCGGCCGCTTCACGGCCGCCGACGTCTCTGTGGGCTACGCGCTGCTGCTGGCCGAGCGCCTGTCGCTGGACGAGGGGTTCACGCCGGCGGTGCGCGCCTACTGGGAGCGGCTGCAGGGCAGGGAAGGGTTCCAGCGGGCGATGGCGCACCAGGAGCGTGCCGCCCGCGAGCAGGGGGTGACGCCGACGCCGCACCGGCGGTCCTGACGCGGCCCGCACGGCAAGGCCCCTCGGGCCATCGAAAAGGAGAACGACATGCGCATGGATCTCGACTTCAGCGGCCGCCACGTGATGGTCTTCGGCGGCACCACCGGCATCAACCTCGGCATCGCCGACTGCTTCGCGCAGCGCCGCGGCCGCGTCGCGGTGGTCAGCCGCAAGCAGGAGAACGTGGACGCCGCCGTGGCGCAGCTCTCGCGCCATGGCGGCGAGGTGCTGGGCCTGGTGGCGGACGTCCGTGACCCGCAGGCGGTGCAGGCGGCGGTCGAGGCCTCGGTGGCACGCTTCGGCGCGATCGACGTGCTGATCTCGGGCGCCGCGGGCAACTTCCTGGCCGACGCGAAGGACCTCTCGCCCAACGGCTTCGGAGTGGTGGTCGACATCGACCTCAAGGGCACCTTCCACGTCATGCGCATGGCCTGGCCGCATCTCGCGAAGCCGGGCGCCTCGGTGATCAACATCACCGCGCCGCAGGGGCAGCGCCCCGTGCCGAGGCAGGTGCACGCCTGCGCGGCGAAGGCAGGGGTCGACCAGGTCACGCGCGTGCTGGCGCAGGAGTGGGGCGCCGAGGGCATCCGGGTCAACGCGATCTCGCCGGGGCCGATCGGCGACACCGAAGGGGTGCGCCGCCTGGTCGCCAACAGCCCCGAATCGAAGAAGCGCGCCGAGGCCCGCATTCCGCTCGGGCGATTCGGCGATCTGGACGACATCGGCAACCTGGCGATGTTCCTGTCCTCGCCCTACGCCGCCTACGTCAGCGGAGCGATCATCCCCTGCGACGGGGGCGGGACGATCGAGGCGGATCGCTACCGGCCGGAGTAGCGTCCGTCCGGGGGCGGTCCGGACCGCCCCCGGGGGCGCGTCAGCGCTCGGTCAGCGTCATCAGGATGTCGGCGTACCAGGCGCAGTTCAGGCCGAGCGCCTCGTCGAGCTTGAGGTCGCGGGTGCCCACGTCGAGCCGCGCCGAGTGCACGCCGAGCAGCTTCCAGGGCAGCCCGCCGAGCGCCGGGTGCTCCGGCGCACGCATCACCACCGGCGCGCCGCTGGTGCCGCGGTGCGTGCGCGCATCGGTCAGGAAGTAGCCCTGCCCCTGGAAGCGCAGCCCGAAGGAGGATGCGAGCACCGCCTGGCGCACCACCGGCATGTGGTGCAGGGTGTCGTGGAATCCGAGCGGGAAGCCGACCACCAGCAGTGCGCTCCCAACTTCCACCTGGTCGGGCGGAGCCTGCAGGTGGGCCGGAGTGAAGGCCTTGAACACGGCCGTCGCGGGCAATGCCGAGCGCTCGAGTTCGATCACCGCGACGTCGATCCCGCCGGCCGAGTCCGTGCCCTGGCGCCACAGGCTCTTGCGATCCCGGTAGAGGGGGATCGAGAAGCCGGTGGATTTCGCCATGTCCGCGGCGTCGGTGTGCACCTCGATCTCGATCCTGTCCGGGAAGTGGCGGCTCGGCTCGTCGATCATCACGTGCCGGCTGGTCACCAGGAACAGGCGCTCGTCGCGCTCGAAGTAGAAGCCGCTGGCGCCGGTCAGCATGCGCTGTCCGTCGAAGGTGAAGATGCGCGCGGCGGTCAGCAGGATGGTTTCGATCATCGGGGCTCGCAGGGTTGGGGGCGGAGACCGCGTCGGCCGGGGCGCCGGCGGTCGCACGATTCCGGCATTGTGCGCGCTCAGGCCGAGAGGATCGCGTTGGCGTGGATGATCGCCCGGCTGAGGACCTCAGCTGCGGATCGACACCGTCAGCCAGAGCCCGTCGCCGTCGAAGGACGCTCCGGTCCGGTTCTCCGCGGGAGGGCCGCCGCGCAGCTCGAGCCCCTCGCCGGAATCCAGGCTCAGCTCCAGGGTGCCGCCGGCGCAGTTCACTTCGACGCGGCCCGCAACCGCAAGCAGGAGCATGACGCCTCCGTGCGGCGGCGCGTCGCAGCGCAGCGGGCAGGTCGCCACGCTTGCGACGCTCGCTGCGCGCCGGGTCATCACGTTGAGCAGCCGGGCGGGGCCTCGGCCCAATCGAGACCGCATGTGCGCCTCGCCCGGGAAGCCTGCCGCGTCGCCGGGCGACTGGAAGCGGATCGGTTCGCCGGCACCCGCGAGCATCAGCTCCGCTCCTTCCAGCAGGACCGCGGTCCGGTCCATGCCGGCGAAGGTCGAGAAGGGGCCTTCGGACTCGATGTCCGCGACGCTGATGCGCCAGAGCACGCCTGCGTCGTCGTGGGCCGACGCCAGCGTCCGTGTCCATCCGCCTGCGTTGCGCCAGGGCTCCGGCGGGATCGCGTCGAGCGCGAAGCGCCGCAGCCCGTCGGGCAGTGCGCGCAGGTTCACGAGACCGCCCCCAGCCCGTAGCGCCCCTTCAGCAGGCTGCCCGTGCGGAAGCGCTCCAGCGAGTAGGGCGCCAGCGGCACGTCGGTCTCGAGACCCAGCGCGGCCTGTGCGAGCAGCCGCCCCACGCCTGGCGAGAGCTTGAAGCCATGGCCGGAGAAGCCGTATCCCACCACCAGGCCCGGCACGTCCGGCAGCGGCCCCAGCACCGGGTTCCAGTCGGGCGTCACGTCGTAGACCCCGGTCCAGGACGATGCCAGCCCGGCGGTCTCGTAGGAGGGGAAGCGCTCGGCCACCTGGGCGCCGACCTCGGCCACGTAGTCCATCGGGATGTCGCCCTGCTCGTTGTCCGGCGCGGGCAGGGTGTCGCCCACGGTGCCCTCGCTGACCAGCATCTGGCTGCCGCCGTAGCTGCGGCAGTAGAGCATGCCGGGAGAGCCCAGGTCCTTGTAGACGGGCATCGAGAAGGTGTAGGGCTCGGGGCCTTCGAGCGCGAGCACGCTGTGGCGCTCGGCGCTCACCGGGGTGGGGATGCCGGTCCAGCGCTCGATGTCCCGCGCCCAGATGTTCTGGGTGCTCACCACCGTGCCTGCCAGGAAGCGGCCGCGCGAGGTCTCCACGCCCGCGACGCGCCCGCCGTCGAGCAGCAGTTCGTGCACCTCGACGCCTTCCATGATCCGCACCCCGCCGCGGCGGGCTGCGCGGGCGAAGCCGGTGGCCACCAGGTAGGCGTCGGCGAAGCCGGCCTGCGGCTCGTAGCCGATCAGCGCGGCGTCGTCGAAGCGGGCGATCGGCAGCAGCTCGGCGGCCTGCGAGGCGTCGAGCATCCGGACTTCGATGCCCATCGCCTGCTGCGCTTCGAGCGCGGCGCGCAAGGGCTCAAGCTTGGGGCCGTCGGGCGAGGCGATCAGGTAGCCGCACCTGACCAGCCCGGCGGAGGCCTCCTCGTCGCCGATGTAGCCGGCGAAGTCCTCGAAGACCTTCCACGAGGCCTGCGCGAGCGCCACGTTCTCGGGCACCGAGTAGTGCGTGCGCAGGATGCCGCTGGATTGCGAGGTGGTGCCGGCGCCCACCTGGGTGCGGTCGAGCACCAGCACGCTGCGCGCGCCGTAGCGCGCCAGGTGGAAGGCCACCGAGCTGCCGATCACGCCGGCCCCGATCACGATCACGTCGTAGTGCTGCTGTTCCATCTCGTTCACCGTCCCGCAGGTTGTCGATTGCCTGCGGGACAGCCTGGGCCAGCCGAGGCCGGCGCGGTTCTGCTGCATAAATACTTATGCAGAACATCAGTTGAACGATAATCGTCCGGATGCCCGGCCGGCCCGGCGATGATCGGCACCAGAGGATCTCCAATGTCCAATCCAGTCCCGGAATCTCAGGAGTCGCCAGGGCGCCGCGGCCGCGCGCTGCCGGACCTGCGCGCGCTCGAGGCTTTCGTCACCGTCTGCGAGGCCGGCTCGATGACCGTCGCCGCCCAGCGCCTGGGGGTCAGCCAGAGCGCGATCAGCCAGTCGGTCCGCGCGCTGGAACTGGAGCATGGGGTGCCGCTCTTCGACCGCGAGATGCGCCCCGCGCGCCCCACGCGCGCCGGGCGTCTGCTGTTCGAGCTCGGCGGCGAGCTCCTTGCGCATGCGAGGGCGGTCTCCGGTCAGCTGCGCAGCAGCGCGCGGCAGGAGCATGCGCAGATCCGCCTGGGCTGCGTCGACTCCTTCGCCGCGACGATCGGTCCGGAGCTGATCAGGGCGCTCTCCGGGAGCGCGCGGCAGCTGCTGCTGTGGTCGGGCCTCACGCCCGGCCTGGGGGCGCAGCTGCAGGCGCGCGAGCTGGACCTGGCGGTCTGCACCGAGATCGCGCTGGACGACCCGCGCATCGTCCAGCGGCCGGTGTTCTCCGAGCCCTGGGTGCTGGTGCTGCCGCGGCGGCCGGGCGGCCCGGGCAAGCCGCTGCAGTCGCTGCGCGGACTCGCTGCGCTGGTCGAGCAGCTCGACGGGCTGCCGCTGATCCGCTACAGCCAGCGCTCGGTGATCGGGCAGCAGATCGAGCGCTTCCTGAGTCACGCGGGGCTGCGGGCGCCCCGCAGGTTCGAGTTCGACGCCACCGACCCGCTACTCAGCCTGGTGGCCGCCGGGCTGGGTTTCGGCCTGACGACGCCGCTGTGCCTGTGGCAGTCGCGCAGCTGGCTCGGCCAGGTCGACGTACTGCCGCTGCCGGCGAGCCGGCTGGGCCGGCGGGATTTCTTCCTGCTCAGCCGCGAAGGCGAATGGGCGGGCCTGGACGGCGAGATCGTCCGCGTCGCACGCCAGGTGCTGCGGCGGACCGTGCTTCCTGCGATGCGCGGCTCGATGCCGGCGCTGCGGGCGGATGCCATCCACTTCCCCGATCCCTGAGGTCGACATGTCTCCTTCGGTTTCCATCGATCATCCGGTCTACCGCCTGCACCGCGGCAGCGCCCCGCTGCTGGTCTCGATCCCTCACATGGGCACGGAGCTGCCCGCGGCGCTGCGCGCGGGTTACACGGCGAAGGCCGCGCAGCTCGCCGATACCGACTGGCACCTGGACCGTCTCTACGCCTTCGCCGAGTCCCTCGGCGCGAGCGTCATCGGCGCGCGGATCTCGCGCTACGTGATCGACCTGAACCGGCCGCCCGGCGGAGAGAGCCTCTATCCGGGCCAGACGACCACCGGGCTGTGCCCGACCGAGACCTTCCGCGGCGAGCCGCTGTACCTGCCCGGCGAGGAGCCGGACGATGCGCAGCGGGCGCAGCGGGTGGAGGAATACTGGAAGCCCTACCACCGTGCGCTGGAGGCCGAGCTGGCCCGGCTGCGCGCGCTGCACGGCCGGGTGCTGCTCTGGGAGGCGCACTCGATCGCCAGCCACCTCCCGCGCCTGTTCGAGGGCAAGCTCCCGGACCTGAACTTCGGCACCAATGACGGCCGGGCCTGCGATACCGCCCTGCTGGAGGCGGCGCTGGAGCCGCTGCGCCACGGCGCGCCGGTCGGGCTCACCCACGTGGTCAACGGACGCTTCAAGGGCGGCTACATCACGCGGCACTACGGCCGGCCGGAGGCGGGCGTGCATGCGATCCAGCTGGAGATGTGCCAGAGCGTGTACATGGACGAGGAGGCGCCCTTCGCGTACCGGCCGGAGCGCGCGGCCATCGTGCAGCCGCTGCTGCGGAACATGATCGCTTCGGCGCTCGGACACCTCGGCCGGGCGCCGGTGGCGGAAAGGTCCTGACCCGATCGTCCGAGGGTTCGATTGCCGCGCCGGCCTCGCCGACCGTGCGCCCAGGGCCTCAGCGCCCCTCGTCCGCGTAGACGATCACCGACAGCATCCTGATCGGGCACTTCAGCAGCCGTTCCGGGCCGTGCGGCACCGTGCCCGGGAAGCTCAGCGAGTCGCCGGGCTCCAGCAGGTAGGTCCGCTCGCCGCAGCGGTACTCCACCTCTCCCTCCAGCATGTAGATGAACTCGTTGCCCGGGTGATTGAAGGTCGGGTAGCGCTGGGAGTCGTCCTCGATCGTGACCAGGAAGGGCTCGAAGACCTTGCGTGGTCCGCGGTCGTAGGCGAGCAGCTGGTAGGTGTGCCCATCCTTGGTGCCGCGACGCACGGTTTCCATGCCCTGGCCGCGCTTGACGTGCTGCGCCGTGGTGCCCGGCGCGTCGTAGCGGCTGAACAGCATCGACATCGACACGCCCAGGGCCCGGGCGATCCGCGCCAGAGTGTCCAGCCCGGGGGTGGTCTGGCCGTTCTCGATCTTCGAGAGCATGCCGCGGCTCACGTTCGCCTGCTCGGACACCTCCGCGATCGTCAGCCCGTGCTGCTGGCGCAGTTCGCGGATGGCTGCGCCGACGGATTCCTCGAGCTGCGCGGCGTGGTGTGCGGGGCCCTTGTCCATGCGTCGTCTCCGGCTGGCTGGTCGAAGCCAGTGTAGTGCCGTCTGGCGTGTGTTTCCAAGCAGGCATCTTTTTTGCTTCACAGGAAACAACGCCGCTGGCGTGCACCGCGATCGAACGCGAGACCGGTGCCCGCCGCGGATCCCGTCATCGACGCACGCCCAGGAGCCCGATCAAGATGAAGACCTCCACCGCAGAAACCCTCGCGGCCTTCGATGCCGCCACCGCGGGGCCTTGCGTTCCCGTCCGCTTCGACGACCTGCGCAGCGCCGAGGCCTGGCTGGCCGCCAACAAGGTCGGCTACGTGCTGGCGCAGTTCGTCGACATCCACGGCGTTGCCAAGGCCAAGTCGGTTCCGGTGTCGCACCTGGGCACCGTCCTGAACGACGGCGCGGGGTTCGCCGGTTTCGCCATCTGCGGCGTGGGCATCGAGCCGCACGGCCCGGATTTCATGGCCGTGGGCGACCTCGGCACCTTGAGCCTGGTGCCCTGGCAGCCGGGCCTGGCGCGCATCGTCTGCGAAGGCCACGTCGAGGGCGAGCCCTGGGCCTACGACAGCCGGGTCACGCTCAAGCGCCAGGTCGAGCGCCTCGCCGCGCGGGGCTGGACGCTCTACACCGGCCTGGAGCCGGAGTTCTCGCTGCTGCGCCGCGTGGAGGGCCGCATCGAGCCCTGCGATCCGAGCGACACGCTGGCCAAGCCCTGCTACGACTACAAGGGCCTCTCGCGCACCCGCGTCTTCCTGGAGAAGCTCTCCGATTCGCTGCGCGCGGTCGGAATCGACGTCTACCAGATCGACCACGAGGACGCCAACGGGCAGTTCGAGCTGAACTACACCTACACCGACTGCCTCACCTCCTGCGATCACTTCGTCTTCTTCAAGATGGCCGCCAGCGAGATCGCCAACGAGCTGGGGCTGATCTGCTCGTTCATGCCCAAGCCCTTCGCCAACCGTCCCGGCAACGGCATGCACATGCACATGTCGATCGGCGACGGCGAGCGCAACCTGTTCTGCGACAAGGCCGACGCGCGCGGGCTGGAGCTCTCGCAGCTGGCCTACCACTTCCTCGGCGGGCTGCTCGCGCATGCGCCGGCGCTCACCGCGCTGTGCGCCCCCACGGTGAACTCGTACAAGCGCCTGGTGGTGGGCCGCTCGCTCACCGGCGCCACCTGGGCGCCCGCGTACATCAGCTACGGTGACAACAACCGCTCGAGCATGGTGCGCGTGCCGAAGGGGCGGCTGGAGATGCGGCTGCCCGACGGCTCGGCCAATCCCTACCTGGCCACCGCCGCAGTGATCGCCGCCGGCCTGGACGGGATCGAGCGCCGGCTCGACCCCGGCGATCCGCGCAACGTGAACCTCTACGAGTGGAGCGAGGCGCAGCTGAAGGAGGCCGGCATCGGCCTGCTTCCGCAGAACCTCAGCGCCGCGCTGGACGCGCTGGAGGCCGATCCCGTGATCACCGGCGCGCTGGGCCCGGTGGCCGGCGAGTTCCTGAAGCTCAAGCGCATGGAATGGATCGAGTACATGCGCCACGTCTCCGAATGGGAGATCAGGAGCTACCTCGAATTCTTCTGAATCACCGCATCTCCACTGACGAACCGAAGGTAAAGGAAGACATGCCATGTGCGGCATCGTTGGATTGCTGTTGAAGAAGCCCGGGCTGCGCGGCAGCCTCGGCGAGCTGATGGTGCCGATGCTGATCGGCATGACCGAGCGCGGACCGGATTCGGCCGGGCTCGCGGTGTTCACCGAGCCGCTGCCCGGATCGCAGCGCAAGATCAGCGTGTACTCCGGGCTCACCCCGGCAGGCGCCGGATACGACTGGGCGTCGCTGGTGCATGAGCTCAACGCGGCGCTGGGCATGCAGGCCTGGGCGTCGGTGAAGGGCAACCACGCGGTCATCGGTTTCGACGGGCCCGCCGATCCGGTCAAGGCCTGGGTCAAGGGCTTCGAGCCGAAGCTGCACCTGCTGTCCGCCGGCCGCAGCATCGACCTCTACAAGGACGTGGGCACGCCCGCCCAGGTCGCCGAGCGCTACGGCTTCGGGTCGCTGTCCGGCAGCCACCTGGTCGGCCACACGCGGATGGCCACCGAGTCCGCGGTGACGCCGGATCGCGCGCATCCGTTCACCGCCGGCGAGGACTTCTGCCTGGTCCACAACGGCTCGCTGTCCAACCCCAACGGCGTGCGCCGGATGCTCGAACCGCGCGGCATCCGCTTCGACACCGACAACGACACCGAGGCCGCCTGCCGGTTCCTGGAGTGGCGGCTGCGCGAGGGCGACACGCTGAAGGACGCGCTCGGCAAGGCCTTCGAGGCGCTGGACGGCTTCTACACCTTCCTGATGGGCACGCCCGGCGAGCTGGCACTGATCCGCGACCCCTTCGCCTGCAAGCCGGCAGTGGTCGCTGAAACCGACGACTACGTCGCCATCGCCAGCGAGTTCCGCTCGCTGGCCCACCTTCCGGACGTCAAGCACGCGAAGGTGTTCGAACCCGCACCCGAGGAGATGTACGTATGGAAAGCCTGAGCTTCGACCTCGCGAAGACGCCGCTGCGCGAGGTCAACCGGTTCCTGCACGGCCCCGCCGCCGGTCTCGCCGGCCGCAGCGTTCGCATCGACAACCCGGACGGCGCCCACAACATCGCGGTGGGCCTGGATGCCGCGGTCCGGGTGCTGGTCGACGGCCACGCCGGCTACTACGCCGGCGGAATGAACCAGCATGCCGACATCACGATCGAAGGCAGCGCGTCCACCGGCGTGGCCGAGAACATGATGAGCGGCCGGGTGCACGTTAAGGGCTTCGCGTCGAACGCGGCGGGCGCGTCCGCGCACGGCGGGCTGCTGGTGATCGACGGCGATGCCGGCCTGCGCTGCGGGATTTCGCTCAAGGGCGCCGACATCGTCGTCGGCGGCTCCGTGGGCAGCTTCTCCGGCTTCATGGCGCAGGCCGGGCGCATGGTGATCTGCGGCAACGCGGGCCACGCGCTGGGCGACTCGCTCTACGAGGCGGTGATCTACGTGAAGGGCGAGATCGCCTCGCTCGGCGCCGACGCGCGCATCGAGCCGCTGGAGGAGGCTGACCTGCAGGCGCTTCGCGAGCTGCTCGCTGCCGCAGGAATGAAGCACGACCCGAAGGAGTTCAAGCGCGTGGCCTCCGCGCGGACGCTCTACCACTGGAACGCCGACGCAGATCAGGAGTACTGAACCATGGGCATCCCCGAACACCCGATCCAGTTCAAGCGGCCGCAGCGCGAGGAATCCGCGCTCTTCGACCGCACCACCATGGACTACATCCACCGCGCGTCGGCCACCGGGCTCTACGAGATCCGCGGCCTGGGCGCAAAGCGCAAGCTGCCGCACTTCGACGACCTGGTCTTCCTCGCCGCCTCGCTGTCGCGCTATCCGCTCGAAGGCTACCGTGAGCGCTGCAGCACCAGGACCGTGCTGGGCACCCGCTTCGCCAGCAAGCCGGTCGAGCTCGACATCCCGATCACGATCGCGGGCATGAGCTTCGGCGCGCTGTCGGCCAACGTGAAGGAGGCGCTGGGCCGCGCGGCCACTGCGATGGGCACCTCCACCACCACCGGCGACGGCGGCATGACCAGCGAGGAGCGCAATTCCTCGAAGACCCTGGTCTACCAGTGCCTGCCGTCGCGCTACGGGTTCAGGCCGGACGACGTGCGGCGCGCCGACGCCATCGAGGTGGTGATCGGCCAGGGCGCGAAGCCCGGCGGCGGCGGCATGCTGCTGGGCCAGAAGGTGAACCCGCGCGTGGCGGCGATGCGCACCCTGCCCGAGGGCGTCGACCAGCGCTCGGCCTCGCGGCACCCCGACTGGACCGGACCGGACGATCTCGCGATCAAGATCCAGGAGCTGCGCGAGATCACCGACTGGGAGAAGCCGATCTACGTGAAGGTGGGCGCCACCCGCGTGTTCAACGACGTCAAGCTGGCGGTGCACGCAGGCGCCGACGTGGTCGTGGTCGACGGCATGCAGGGCGGCACCGCGGCGACGCAGACCTGCTTCATCGAGCACGCGGGCATCCCCACGCTGGCCGCGGTGCGCCAGGCGGTGAATGCGCTCGAGGACCTGGACATGAAGGCCAAGGTGCAGCTGATCGTCTCGGGCGGCATCCGCAGCGGTGCCGACGTGGCCAAGGCGATCGCGCTGGGCGCCGACGCGGTGGCGATCGGGCAGGGCACCCTGATGGCGCTGGGCTGCAACCGCGACGTCTACTTCCAGGACGGCCAGCCGGTGAGCGCCGAGGCCGACTACGCGATGCTGGGCACGCAGGCGGGCTTCTGCCATCACTGCCACACCGGCAGGTGCCCGGTGGGCATCACCACGCAGGATCCGGTGCTGGAGCAGCGCCTGCAGCCGGAGGGCGGCGCCAGGCACCTGAGGAACTACCTGAAGACGCTGACCATGGAACTCACCACCCTGGCGCGCGCCTGCGGCAAGCAGGACGTGCATCACCTGGAGCCGGAGGACCTGGTGGCGCTGACGGTGGAGGCTGCGGCCATGGCGGGGGTGCCGCTGGCGGGGACGAGCTGGATTCCGGGGCGCGGCGGCTGAGCGCCAGGGCTGCCGCGCCGGCGGTGCCGGCGCGGTGCCGACAATACGCTGGTCTCCAGCGCAAGCGCGATGCCGCTCAGGCCGCAGCCGCCAGATGCATGTCGACATGAATGTCGACGTAAGGGCAGATCAGTGCACCGGTTTCGTCACGTTCGAGGAGCCCGAGGGCCACGAGCGCGCTTGCGTCCTCGTGCACGCGTTTGACGTCACGGCCGAGCCTGCGCGCGAGTTCTCGCACGCCGACTTTGCCATCCGCCTCCTGAAGCGTTCGAACGAGTTGCCATCGCCGTTCAGTCAGTTGCCCGAAGAACGAGCCGGGCGTCTCGAAGTTCAGCGTTTCACCCTGGTAATCCTGTGCGGAAGCCTTACCGGCCATGGAGCGCAGCGCGGATTTCCAGTCGCTCTGCAAAGTGATGGTCAGTTTGCGCTTGCTCATTTCCGTCTTCTCCTGTCGACTTCCACGATGAAGTCTTCGATAAGTCGCTCGAGGGAGATGAACGCGTAAGCCTGCTCCTCGCCGTCGAGATGGCAGTGGTCGCCTTTGCCGCGCTCGTTGTCGAAGCCGACGACCCGTTCTCCCCTGACGATGTAGACCAACCGATACTTCAGTCCGTGTGTGGTCGGGTACACCGGTTCCGGGACGCGCCAGATTCTCATCTGAATGATGCTGCCGTCTTCTGAAACACTCTTGAAGTCGGTGATGAGAGAGGCTTTCATGTTGGCAATTCTGACAACATCAAGTTGTATGTCAAGCCTGGTCGCGACCAGGGTCGATGCCGCCGGCCGCGGCCGCATTGCGCACTGGGTGCTTACTCCGCAAGATGCGGGTCTTCGCGTGTCCAGGACAAGCCGATGCTCAACTCAGACCGGCCCCGCCGCCTGAATCCTGCCAAGCTGCCGCTCAGCAAGTGGACTGCGGTGGCTCCGGTGCGGCGCGAGAAGCACTTCATCGTGACTCGGCTGCTCGAGCCCGAGCCGCCCGCGGTTCGGCCCGAGTGGGTCGAGCTGGAGGCGGTGCACTCGGGCCGCAGCCGGGTGCTGCCCTGGCGCGAGCTGCTCGACGCGGAGCGCTGGCTGCAGGGGTGGAAATGAGCGCGGGCTCTTCTTCCGGGGGCGCGGCGGCGCGCCGGGTCGCGATCGTCGGCGCCGGGCTCTCCGGGCTCTCCTGCGCGCGGGCGCTGCTCGAGGCCGGCGACGCAGCACGGCTGTTCGAGAAGAGCCGCGGCGTTGCCGGCCGCATGAGCACGCGCCGAGGCGAGGACTGGCAGTGCGACCACGGAGCGCAGTACTTCACCGCGCGCGATCCGGCCTTCCGCGCCGAGGTCGGGCGCTGGCTGGACGCGGGCGTCGCGCAGCGCTGGCAGCCGCGCCTGCGGGCCTTCGGGCCTGGCGCTGCGGTGCGGGTGCCCGACGAGTCGCTCGAGCGTTTCGTGGGCGTGCCCGGCATGACCGCGCCGGCGCGCCGGCTGGCCGAAGGGCTGCCGGTCGAGACTTCCTGCACCGTCGATGCGCTGGCCCGGGAGGCCGCGGGCTGGCGGCTGCGCTGCGCTGAGCGCGGCTGGATCGACGAGCACTTCGAAGCGGTGCTGCTTGCAGTGCCGGCGCCACAGGCGGCAGCGCTGCTGGCAGGTGCGGCGGCCTCGAGCCGGACCTCGCCCTCGGCCTCCGGGGGTGCGGTCGCGCAGGACGCCATCGTGCGGGCTGCTGCTGCCTTCGAAGCAGTGGCGCGCACTGCGCGGATGCGCGCCTGCTGGGCGCTGATGCTGCGCTACCCGGCGCGGCTCGAGCTGGACTTCGATGCGGCCTTCGTCAACGAGGGGCCCTTGCGCTGGGTGGCGCGCGACGCTGGCAAGCCGGGCCGCGCCGGCCCCGAGACCTGGCTGCTGCACGCCGAGGCGCAATGGAGCGAGGCGCACGTGGACGAGCCGTCCGAGCGCGTCGCGCCGCTCCTGGTCGACGCCTTCATGCGTCTTGGCGGCGCGGCGCCCGCGGCCTGGACCGCGCATCGCTGGCGCTTCGCGGACACCGCCCAGCCGCTGGCGGCCGGCTGCGCCTGGAACCCGGAGGCCGGCCTGGGCCTGTGCGGCGACTGGCTGGCGGGGGGCAAGGTCGAGGGCGCCTGGACGAGCGGCCAGGCGCTTGCGCGGGCGGTGCTCGATTCCCTCGATGCGGCGCGCTGAGGCTTCGCACGCCGTCGGCGATCCGGCGCGCTGAGGCATCCCGCGCCGTCGGCGATCCGGCGCGCTGACTCGCCCGCGCGAGTACTGCCTCAGCTCCGGCCGGTCCTCCGCTTCAGCCGCCGCCGGCGCGCAGCCGGCGCGCCTGCTGCAGCGCATGCAGCGTGATCTTGCGGACCTCGAGCTTGCTCTGTTCGATGTGACTGCG
The DNA here is from genome assembly GCA_046569945.1 of Gammaproteobacteria bacterium. Lineage (GTDB taxonomy): Bacteria > Pseudomonadota > Gammaproteobacteria > Burkholderiales > Burkholderiaceae_E > Quisquiliibacterium. Next base: position 19,341 of record JBKHVS010000013.1, read on the forward strand.
CAGCAGCAGCTGCGCCTGGTCGGTCTTGCGCTGGATCACCGCCCGCAGGATCTTCGCGTGCTCCTGGTAGGTGGCCTCGATCCGGTCGTCCCGGGTGAAATCGAGCCTTCGCACCAGCCGGATCCGCTCGGTGACTTCCTGGTGCACCCGCGCCATCTCGCCGTTGCCCGCGGCACGCACCAGGGACGAGTGGAAGAGCTCGTCCAGCGCGCCGACCTCGCGGCCGTCGGCGAGCCGCTCGTGCGCGGGCACCAGCCACACCGCCTTCAGTCCCGCGAGTTCGGGCGGATCGTCGTCCCGCTGGCAGACCCTCGCGACGCAGGCGAGCTCGAGCACGACGCGCAGGTCGTAGAGCTGCCCGATACGGTCGAAGTCGATCTGCCGGACGAACCAGCCGGTCTTGGGCTCGACGTCCAGGAAACCCTCGTTGCGCAGGCGGAACAGCGCCTCGCGAACCGGAGTGCGGCTGACGCCCAGGCGGTGGGCCACCTCGGCCTCGGACAGCCGGTCGCCCGGCACCAGCCGGTAGTCGTGGAGCTCGTCCTTGATGCCTTCGTACACCTGTTCGGCCAGCGCGGTGCGCGGCAGGCGCCTGGCCGTGCCCGTCTCGATCTCGTTCATCCCGTTCGGTCCTCGGGTTCCGGCAGCCGCGCGAGCAGCGTTGCCGAATCGGTCGCCCATCCGACGATCCCGCCCTGCGCGACGATCATCTCGATCGCGGCCGCCTTGAAGGCCGGGAAGTAGCTTTGGGTCGCGTCCTCCACCAGCAGGCAATCGTAGCCGCGATCGTTCGCTTCGCGCATCGTCGTCTGCACGCAGACCTCGGTGGTGACGCCGGCGAACACCAGGTGGGAGATGCCGGCCGCGCGCAGCTCCCGGTCGAGCGGGGTCGCATGGAAGGCGCCCTTGCCGGGCTTGTCGATCACCAGTTCGCCGGCCAGCGGCGCCAGTTCGGGGACGATCTCGCAGCCGGGCTCGCCGCGCACCAGCAGCCGGCCCATCGGCCCGGGGTCTCCGATCCGCAGCCCCGGTGCGCCACGCTGCCGCTTGGACGACGGGCAGTCGGACAGGTCGGGGGCGTGGGACTCCCGCGTGTGCACCACCGGCCAGCCCCGCTGCCGCCAGGCTTCCAGCAGCGCGCGGGCCGGCCCGATGGCTCCCGCCAGCAGCGAGACGTCGTTGCCGAGCGAGGCGCCGAAGCCGCCGGGTTCGATGAAGTCGCGCTGCATGTCGATCAGGACCAGCGCGGTGCGTCCTGCCGGCAGCGTGAATCCGCCGGGCCTGGCGGGGATCGCGATCATGCCGCACTCCTCGATGTCTGCGTCTGCGTCTGCGTCGGCATTTGCGTCTGCGCCTGGACCTGTCCCCGAGCCAGGATCGGCGCCTGCGCCGGGGCGCCGTACGCCTCGCCTTCCTCCGGGTGCTGGCCGCCCATGTGCCGGCCGATCACCTGCCGGTCGGCATCCGCCGTGCCGCAGCCGAAGACGATCCGGCCCCGGCTCATCACGACGATCCGGTCGGCCACGTGCAGAAGCTCGTCGAGGTCTTCGCTGACCATCAGCACCGCTGCGCCGCGGTTGCGTGCCTCGATCAGCCGGCGGTGGACTTCGGCCACTGCAACGAAGTCCAGCCCGAACACCGGGTTGCTGACGAGCAGCACCTCCGCGTCGTCGGAGAGCTCCCGCGCCAGCACTGCCCGCTGGACGTTGCCGCCGGACAGGGTGCTGATCGGCGCGTGCTCGTCGCGTGTGCGCACGCCGAATGCTGCGATCAGGGATCGGGCCCGCGCGGAGCGTGTCCCGGGCTGCAGCCAGCCCCAGCGCGAGAAGGGCGGCGCATCGTAGCTGCGCAGCGTGATGTTGTCGGCCACGCTCATTCCGGCGACGCAGCCGTTTCGCAAGGGCTCTTCGGGCAGGCTGCGCACCTTCAGCGCACGGTTCTGCGCCCGGGTGGCGCGGTAGTCGGTGCCGTCGATGCGCACCGTGCCGGCCGTGCGGGCGCGCTGCCCGGTCAGCGCTTCCATCAGTTCGCGCTGGCCGTTCCCGGACACGCCCGCCACGCCGACGATCTCGCCTGCGCGCACTTCCAGGTCCAGCCGGTCCACCGCCGCCTCGCCCCTGTTGCCCTCGACGCGCAGCCCGCCGATCCGCAGGCGCACGGGGCCGGTCGCGCCGGGGTCGCGGGGCAGCGGGCCGCCGCTGCCGGCTTCCTCGCGGGCGCCGCCCGCGTCGGCCTCATCGCCGGCGCCGACCATCGCGTCCGCGAGCTCCGACGGCCGCGCCTGCGCCACCGGCAGGCTGCAGACGCGCCGGCCCCGCCGCAGAACGGTCACGTCGTCCGCGAAGGCGCTGACCTCGCGGAACTTGTGCGTGATCATCACCACGCTGCACTCGCCAGCGTGGGCACGCTCGCGCAGCGCGCCCAGAACCTCGTCGGCCTCCTGCGGCGTGAGCACCGAGGTCGGCTCGTCCAGGATCAGCAGGCGCGGGCGCAGGAACAGCTGCTTGAGGATCTCCAGCTTCTGCTTCTCCCCGGCCGAAAGGTCGGCAGGGGTCGCGTCCAGGTCGAGCCGGAACGGGGCGCCGTCCATGAACTCCGCCAGCCTCGCGCGCTCCGCCTTCCAGTCGATCACCGCCGGCAGGCGCCCCCGCGCGACCAGCAGGTTCTCGGCGACGCTCATTCCCGGAACCACCGTGAAGTGCTGGTAGACCATGCCGATCCCCAGCGCGCGCGCCACCGCAGGGGAGTCGATCGCGTGCTCGCGCCCGTCGAGCAGGATCGCGCCCTCGTCCGGGCGGTGATAGCCGACGATCGCCTTGACCAGCGTGCTCTTGCCGGCGCCGTTCTCCCCGAGCAGGGCATGGACCGTGCCCGGGCGCACCGACAGGGAAACCTCGTCGAGCGCGGTGAAGGCGCCGAAGCGTTTGCCCAGGCGGTAGGTCTCGAGGCCCAGTGCGTGCATCGCAGCCTCCTCAGCGGGCGCCCAGCGCGTCGAGCAGTGCGTCGGAGCTGGCCACCGCGCCGAACACGCCGCCCTGCATCGTGATCATCTTCAGCGCCGCCTCGTGGTTGCCCGCGTCGGTCGCGCCGGTGCAGTCGGACAGCATCACGCACTCGAAGCCGCGGTCGTTGGCCTCGCGCATCGTGGTGTGCACGCACACGTCGGTGGTGATGCCGGTCAGCACCAGGTTGCGGATGCCGCGGGTGCGCAGGACCAGCTCCAGGTCGGTGGCGCAGAAGCTGCCCTTGCCCGGCTTGTCGATGACCGGTTCGCCGTCGATCGGCGCGAGGTCCGGGATGATCTCCCAGCCGGGCTCGCCGCGCACCAGGATCCGGCCGCAGGGGCCCGGATCCCCGATGCCCGCGCCGATCTGCCGGGAACGCCAGCGCTTGTTCTCCGGGAGATCCGACAGGTCAGTGCGATGGCCTTCGCGGGTGTGGACCACGAGGTAGCCGGCAGCGCGCATCGCTGCGAGCACGCGCCGGATAGGCTCGATCGGGGCGCGCGTCAGGGACAGGTCGTAGCCCATCCGGTCGACGTAGCCGCCGATGCCGCAGAAGTCAGTCTGCATGTCGATGATCAGCAGCGCGGTGTTCTGCGGGCGCAGGTCGCCATCGAAGGGCCAGGGGTAGGGGGTGCTCGCCAGCGTTGTCATCGCGCGCCCTCCTCGCGGGCGGGCCGCGGGCCGCTGCCCGGCACCAGCGGATGGGCCTCGGGGCCGCGATAGGCGCGGCCGGGTGCAGGGAACCCGCAGGAGCTGCCGTCGGTGATGCGCACCCGGTCCTCCCAGGGCAGCCGGAAGCGGCCGGCGACCATGTCCTGCATGAAGGTGTAGGGGCAGTCCTGCGCGCCGCCCTTCACGGCCACGTAGCCTCGATGCCAGAGCTGGTAGGGGTTGTTCTCCACGCCCCAGCCTTCGCGCGCCTCGCGCACCAGGTCCGGGCGCAGCTCGCAGGTGATGATCTCGTCGGGCCGGTTGCCGCCTTCGACGAGGACGGTGCCGTCGAAGTCGCAGAACATGCCTTCGCCCATCGAGTCGAAGGTGCCGTCGCTGCCGCACATGCAGACGCTGGCGGTCTGCGCGAGGTTCTGGAAGGCGTTGGCCTGGTTGGTGATCTTCCAGGCGTGGCGTATCGGCGCCGTGTAGCCCGCGGTGCGCAGGATGATCTCGGCGCCCTTGTAGGCAGCCTCGCGCGCCATCTCCGGGAACATGCCGTCATGGCAGATGATCAGCGACAGTTTGCAGCCGTTCGGCCCGTCGCAGACCGGCACGCCGAGGTTGCCGGGCTCCCAGGGCTCGACCGGCACCCAGGGGTGGAGCTTCCGGTAGTACAGCCGGATCTCGCCCGTGTCGTCGATGATCAGGCCGCTGTTGTACGGATTGCCGTCCGGGTTCGCTTCCATGATCGAGAAGCAGCCCCAGATCCGGTGCTCGATGCAGGCGGCGCGGAAGGCGGCGACCTCGGGCCCGTCGAGCGAGCACATCAGTTCCGGCGCCGTCGACATGCTCAGGCCGTGCAGCGAATACTCCGGGAACACCACCAGGTCCATGCCGGACAGGTTGCGCCGGGCCTTGCCCACCAGCGAGCAGATCCGCTTCGTCTGCGCCGCCAGCTGCTCCGGGGTCTCGACCACCGGCAGCTGAAGCTGCACCAGCCCCACCGCCACGCCCTGCGGCGACTTGTTGAGTCCGCCCAATCCTGTCATCCCGAGTTCTCCTTTCTTGAGCGCGTCACCGCGCGACGTTCAGTTCCTGGGGGGCGCCCTGCAGGCTTCGGCGCGGCGAGCAGCTCCAGACGAGGATCGCCAGCGTCAGCGCGTAGGGCATCGCGTTGAACAGGTAGTAGCCGCCGCTGACTCCGACCGACTGCAGCGCCGGGCCGAGGGCGCCGGCGCCGCCGAACAGCATCGCCGCCCACAGGCAGCGCACCGGGTGCCAGCGCGCGAAGATCACCAGGGCGACCGCGATCAGGCCCTGGCCGCTGGACAGCGCCTCGTTCCAGCTGCCCGGGTAGTAGAGCGACAGCGATGCGCCGCCCAGCCCGCCGATGAATCCGCCCGCGGCGGTCGCGGCGATCCTCACGCCGTTGACCGAGGTGCCGAGCGCGCGGGCGGCATCCGCCGAGTCGCCGGTCATGCGGACCAGCATGCCCCAGCGCGTGTTGGCGAAGGCCCAGGCCATCAGCAGGGCGAGGCCGACGCCGATCGGAAACAGCAGGTTGATGCGCAGCGCGGAGGCCACCGCGCTCGAGTCGCTCCACGCGCCAAGCGCGATCGACGGAATCTGCTGCGCCTGCGGCTGGATCAGCGCCTTGCCGAGGTAGAAGGCCAGTCCGGTGCCCAGCAGCATCAGCGCGATGCCGGCGGCGATGTCGTTGACGCGCGGCAGCGAGCAGACCAGCCCGTGAAGAGAGGCGAGCAGCGCGCCCGCCAGCCCGGCGGCGAGCACGCCGATCCACCAGTGCCCGGAAAGCCAGGAGCCGCCGAAGCCGGCCATTGCGGAGAACACCAGCACGCCCTCGAGGCCGAGATTGATCCGCCCGGATTTCTCGGTCAGGCACTCGGCGAGGCTGACGAACAGGAAGGGCGTGCCCACGCGGATCGCTCCGCCGAGCAGGGCCAGCAGCACGTCGAGGATCGGGAATCCGCTCATGCGACGGCTCCGGTGGTGCTCGCCTGGACGGCGGGCCGGCGGCCGCCGAGCAGCTCGAAGAGCCGTCCCCGAAGGGCCTCGGCGGCGAGGATGATCACGAAGGTGAAGCCCAGCAGCACCTGCACCGACGCGTCCGGCAGGCCCATGCGCCGCTGCAGCAGGCTGCCCGCGGCGAGGAAGCCGCCGAACAGCAGAGCCACCGGGATCACCGCCAGCGGGTTGTGCCGGGCGACGAAGCTGACCAGGATGCCGCTGTAGCCCAGCCCTGCGATCAGCGAGGCATTTGCAGCGGTGTGAACTGCAGCGACCTCGATTCCGCCGGCCAGTCCCGCCGCCGCGCCGCCGAGCGCGCAGGCGGTGACGATCAGCCGGCTGCCGGGCAGGCCGACGAGCCTGGCGGCGCGCAGGTTGCCCCCTACGACCCGGGTGGCAAAGCCGTGGGTCGTCGCCGACAGCCAGACCGCCGCGGCAGCGCACACCGCCAGCCCGAAGACCAGGCCCCAGTGCACGTCCCAGCCGCCGATTGCGCCGATCCGCAGGCTCTCCTCCAGCGGCATCGTCGAGGGCTTGTTCAGGCTGGCGGGGTCTCTGAGCGGTCCTTCGACGAGATGCTTGAACAGCGCGATCGCGATGTAGCCGAGCAGCAGGCTCGAGATCGTCTCGTTGACTCCGCGCCACTGGCGCAGCACGCCGGCCAGCGCGATCCACGCGGCGCCGGCCAGCGCTGCCGCCAGCAGCACGGCGGCGGTGCCCGCCGGGCCGCCCGGCAGCGGGAGCGCGTAGGGCAGCGTCGCGGCGGCCAGCCCGCCCAGCACCAGCGCGCCTTCGCCGCCGATCACGGTGAGGCCGGCGCGCGCCGGCAGGGCGACGCACAGCGCGGTCAGCATCAGCGGCGCCGCGCGCTGCAGCGTGTTCTGCCAGGAGAAGGAGTCGCCGAAGGCGCCGAGGAACAGCAGCTTCCATGCCTCGAAGGGATCGTGTCCGCCGGCCCGCACGAAGGCGCCGAACAGCAGCAGTCCGCCGGCCAGGGCCAGCAGCGGCAGCAGGAGGGATTCGGCGACCTCTCGCCGGGCGGCAGGACTCATCGCAGCGCTCTCCCTGGCCTCAGACCTTGCCCACCACGCCTTCGACGAGGTAGTTCATCGACTCGAGCGTCACGTCGGTCTGCTTCAGCGCGCTGCCCTTGGCGATGACGACCTTCCCGGTGTTGTCCTTCAGTTCGCCGGAGAAGATGTCGAAACTGCCCGCCATCATCTTCGCGCGCACCTCCTCGGCATGCTTGCGCGCCGCCTCGCTGACTTTCGCGCCGTAGGGCGAGGACTTGACGAAGCCGGCCTTCAGGCCGCCGCGCACGAAGTTCGGGTGCGGCTGGCCGCTGCGCGCCGCATCGACGAACTGCCGGTAGGCGGTCACCCAGTTCCACTCGGCGCCGGTCAGGTAGGCGTCGGGCGCCAGCTTCGCCTGGCTGGCGTGATAACCGCAGACCATCCGGCCGCGCTTGGCGGCGGTCTCCACGACGACCTTCGGCCCGTCGACGTGCATCGTGAAGACGTCGACACCCTGGTCGGCGAGGCTGTTGGTCGCTTCGGCCTCCTTGACCGGCATCGACCAGTCCCCGGTGAAGATCACGGTGGTCGTGATCTTCGGGTTCACCGACCGAGCCCCGAGCGTGAAGGCGTTGATGTTGCGCAGCACCTGCGGGATCGGCTTGGCCGCGATGAAGCCGAGCTTGCCGCTCTTGCTCATGTGCCCCGCGACCACGCCGTTCAGGTACTGGGCCTCGTCGATGTAGCCGAAGAAGCTGCCGATGTTCTTCGGGTGCTTCGCCGCGTCCCACAGGCCGCCGCAGTGCGCGAAGCGGATCTTCGGGTTCTTCGGCGCCACCGCGAGGATGTGGGGGTCGAAGTAGCCGAAGGAGGTGGGGAAGACCAGCGCGGCGCCGTCCTGGGAGATCATTCCCTGCATCGACTTCTGAACCGCCTGGGTCTCGGGCACGTTCTCTTCCTCGATGACCTTGACGCCGGCCATCTTCTTGAGCTCCGCGGCGCCTTCGGCGTGGGCCTGGTTGTAGCCGAAGTCGTCGCGCGGACCGACGTAGATCACGCCGACCGTGACCGGAGCCTGTGCGAAGGCGCTGCGCATTCCGGCGGGCAGCGCCAGCGCGGCGCCGGCAGTGGCGCCGCCGGAAAGCAGGCGGCGGCGGGTGAGGTCGGCTGCGGACCTCGGCAGATCTGTGCGGTTCATGGCGTTTCCTTTGCTCAGTGGGCTTCGGGAGGAGGCGGCCGATGGCCGGCCGCGGGAGAGGGGTGGTCGATCACGCTGACGTGGGCGGAGACCACGCGCCAGCCGTCCGGTCCGTGGCCTGCGATACGGCACCAGGTCTGGCTCTGCCGGCCGATGCGGCGCAGCTCGCCGTCCTGCTCGAAGGCCGGGCGGACGAACTCGGTCACCGCGGTCGCGAAGTCGCGTCCATAGGTCGTGATCACGGTGCGCACCAGGCGGCGCTCCAGGCCTGCCGCGGGCTGCGAGGCGCGGAACGCGCGGATGGCCTCGATGCCCTGGTGGCTCTCGGCGATTCCGTAGCGGACCGTCAGCGGACTGGACCAGAACAGAGCGTCCAGCGTCGCGGTGTCGTTGGCGACCAGCGCGCGCTCGTAGCGCTCGAAGATCGCGCCGAGTTCGGCGTGGACGTCGGGAAGGTCGATCTCCATGCTCATTGCTCCAGGGAGGCGAGGTAGGCGCGCCAGCCGCCGAAGCCGCTGATGTCCCGCGCGCCCTCCAGCGCATGGGGCTCGCAGAGAAAGCCGTGGACCCAGCGGCCGTCGGACAGCTCGACGCTGCCGAGGCCCAGCGGCGGCGGGACGAGCGCCAGGAAGGAGCCGAGCATGGCGACCGGCATCTGCCAGACCTCGACCGCGATCGCGCTGCCGTCCTGCGGCACGCGCAGCATCCCCGGCTTGGGCGGCGTGGTGCCCGGCAGCGCGTACAGGCGGTAGCGCGGCGCGGTGAAGGTGACCTCGGCCAGGCGCGCGCCGCGCTCGGTGAGCTGGCCGTTCAGCGGCAGCCCTGCCAGGTGGGCGCCGACCACGGCCACCGGCATCGTCGCTTCGGTCGCAGGCCAGCGTGCGGGCGGGCAGGGCGCGGCATATCGGCGCCCGGTTCCGCCCAGCGGCAAGTCCGCCGCGCGCTGCCAGCGCTGTCCCAGCCGGGCGAGCGCCGCATCCGCTCCCGGCGGCCCGATGAAGGTGGTGCCGAAAGGCAGGCCCTGGGCGGTGAACGCGGCGGGCAGCGCCAGCGCGCTCCAGCCCAGCAGGTTCACGAAGTTGGTCCAGGTGCCCAGCGCGGCGTTGGCGCCGATCGGGTCGGCCTGCAGGTCGGCGTGGCTCGGGTGCGAGGGAGCGGTCGGCACCATCAGCAGGTCGACCGTCTTCCAGATCGGCTCGATCCGGCGGCGCAGGCCGCGCAGCGCGTACTGGCCGCGGAACGCATCGGTCGCGGAGAAGGTTCGCGCCCTGCCGATCACGCGGGCGACCGTCGGATCCATCGCCCTCGGGTTCGACTCGAGCAGGGGCTGCACCACCGCATGGCGCTCGGCAACCCACGGTCCCTCGTACAGCAGGCGCGCAACCTCGTGCAGCGCCGCGCAGTCCACCGGCACCGCGGTCATGCCGAGTGCTGCCGCCCGCTCGCAGGCCGTCCGCCAGGCCCGCGCATAGCCGGGCGTGTCGCCCAGGGCCGGGTCGATCGGGATGCCGACCCGCACCGCGTCCGGCAGCGCTGCAGGGCCGGGCCTGAAGCTGCCGTATTCGTCCGCAGGGTCGTCGCCCTCGACGATCGACAGGACGGTCGCCGCATCCTCGACCGTCAGCGCGAAGATCGACACGCAGTCCAGGCTGCGGCAGGCGGGCACCACGCCGGCGGTGGACACGCGGCCGGGCGTCGGCTTGAGCCCGACCAGGTTGTTGAAGCCCGCAGGAATGCGTCCGGAGCCGGCGGTGTCGGTGCCGAGAGAGAAGGGGATGTCGCCGCGCGCGACCACCACCGCGGAGCCGGAGCTGGATCCGCCGCTGATGCGGTCCTGCGCGAACACGCTCGACGGCGCGCCGTAGGGCGAACGGGTGCCGACCAGGCCGGTAGCGAACTGGTCGAGGTTGGTCTTGCCGAGCGGCACTGCGCCGGCCTCCAGCAGGCGGCGCACGGCAGTGGCGCTGCGCTGGGCCACGCGCTCGAACGCGGGGCAGGCCGCAGTGGTCGGCAGGCCCTCGATGTCGATGTTGTCCTTCACCGCGAAGGGCACCCCGAACAGCGGGTGCGCGGCCAGCAGCGAATCGACGTCGGCGAAGCGTTCGCGCAGCGCCGCCAGTTCAGCGAGCCGCGCGCGCAGCGCCTCGGGCGGAGTGCGCAGGATCCACGCTTCGCGGGGACTCTCCTTCGCCAGCCTTGCCGCATGCCCGGCGATCAGCACTTCCACCGACGCCCCCGACCGATAGGCGTCGCGCCAGTCGTCGATGGTGATGAGATCGGGTCGGGTCGGGTTCATATCTGTGCACTCGCTGGTATACAAGCAAGTGCACAGCAGGAAACGTGCCAGCGGATCGTGCCGGCGAGGCTGGCTCAGCGGCGCGCCGAGGGAGGGCGCCGTTGCGGACGGCCGCTCGAGCGCTCGTCGCTCTTCGCGCGGCGCCGCCCTCGCGCCGGCGCGCCTGCACCGCGGGCGCGCTGCATGCACCAGCACGGATCGCTCCGGCGCGCCGAAGGTGCGCGTGCCGGGGGCGCCAGAGGCCCGCTGGCCCCGAGTCCGGCGGCGCGGGGCCCTCCGTCAGGATCCGCCGTTCAGACCGGCGTCTCTTCCTGCGGATCCTCCGGCACCGCACCGGGCACCCCCTGGTACCAGCGCACGCCATCGTTGTCGACGCGGGCGGTGGCCTCGCCCCGGTGCAGCAGGTAGTTCAGGTGGGCGATGCTCTCGCCGGTGGCCAGGCTGAGCAGGTGGCGGTCGTCGATCGGCCGCGCGAACAGCGCGCCGAACACGTCGATCACGCGCTTCGGTTCGCGCAGCGTGCGCCGCAGCCGGGACAGCGAGGTCTCGTGTCCGCGGACCAGGTGGGCGAGCCGCGCGTGCATGCCCCGGAAGGGTTCGTTGTGCGCCGGCAGCACCAGCACATCGTCCGGGACGGTGCGGGCGATGCGCTCCAGCGAGGTCAGCCAGCCGTGCAGCGGATTGGCATCCGGCTCGGTGGGGAACACCGAGACGTTCGAGGAGATCTTCGGCAGCACCTGGTCGCCGGAGATCAGCAGCTTCAGCTCCGGGCACCAGAAGCAGGCGTGCTCGGGGGAATGGCCGGTGCCCACGACCACCTGCCAGTCGTGGTCGCCGATGCGGATCTGCTCGCCGTCGCGGATTCGCCGGTAGCTCTCGGGGAGCGCGTAGGTTGTCTTTCCGAAGTTGCCGAAGCGCGTCCGGTAGTGCTCGATGGCGTCCTCGCCCCAGCCGGCCTCGCGATAGAAGCGCACCCCGTCGGGCGGCGCCTCGCGGCCGGTGTCGCCGACCAGCACCCGGCAGTTCAGGTACTCCAGCCGGGTCATCCACAGGCGCGCGTCGAAGCGGCGGGTGAGCCAGCCGGACATTCCGACGTGGTCCGGGTGCATGTGGGTGACGAAGACCCGGGTGACCCCGTCGGCGAGCGGGCCGCCGGCGCCGACCAGGTCGCGCCAGGCCTCGGAGGTCTTGTCGGAACTGATCCCGGTGTCGAACACCGCCCAGCCCGTGCCGTCGCGCACCGCCCAGAGGTTGATGTGGGTCAGCGAGAAGGGCAGCGGCATGCGCAGCCAGAGGACGCCGGGGGCGACCTCGCGCGCCTGGCCGGGGGCGGGCGCTTCGCCGCAGGGATAGTCGAGCACCGGCTTGCCGGTGCGGGTGTTCTTTTCGGTCATCGTGTCCTCTGGCGGGGGCGGTGCCCCCTGGATTCCTTCGTTGCCCGTATTTGAACAGACCCGGCAGGATCCGGCGGCGCGTGCCCCGCCGAATCGAACCGCACGGCGGGAGGGGCCACGCCGTCCTGGTGCAAGATGGTGCGGGGCGGCCGCCCGCGCTGCCGACAGGAGAAAGGAGACCCTCGATGAACATCGCCTTCCTCGGCACCGGCCTGATGGGCACGGGCTTCGTGCGACGCATGCTCGCCAACGGACACCAGGTCCGCGTCTGGAACCGCAGCCACGACAAGGCCCGCGCGCTGCAGGCCCATGGTGCAAAAGCCTTCGCGCAGCCTGCCGACGCGGTACGGGGCGCTGACCGGATCCACCTCTCGCTGTCCGACGACGCCTCGGTCGACGCGGTGCTCGATCCGCTTGCGGACGCGATTCCGGCCGCCACCTGGATCGTCGATCACACGACGACAGCGGTCACGCCCACCGCGGAGCGCTGCGCGCGCTGGGCCGCCCGGGGCCGCGTCTTCCTGCACGCGCCCGTCTTCATGGCGCCGGTGCATGCGCACGAAGGCAGCGGCCTGATGCTTCTGTCCGGGAACAAGGGGAGGTGCGACGCGATCGCGCCCGCCCTGGAGCAGATGAGCGGCAAGGTCTGGTGGCTGGGCGAGGCGCCTGAGCGCGCGTCGGCGTTCAAGCTGTTCGGCAACCTGGTGCTGGTCGGCATGAACGGCGTGCTCGGGGACATGATGCGGCTGGCCCACGCGGTGGGCATCCCGCCGGCCGAGGCGATCGGGCTGTTCGAGGGGTTCAATCCGGGGACCATGCTCAAGGCGCGGGCGGCGAAGGTGGCGTCCGGGCCGTGGACGCCGGCCTCCTTCGAAGTGTCGATGTCGCGCAAGGACGTCCGCCTGATGATCGAGGAGGCCGCGGCCCATGGCGTGGACCTGGCCGTGATGCCGGCGGTCGCTGCGCTGCTCGACGCGGCGATCGCGCGCGGCGCGGGCGCGATGGACGCGTCGGCGGCGATGGCGTATCCGCCGCCGGCGCCTTGAGATGACGTGCGCACCTGGATGCTGGTCCTTGACATACAGGTGCGTCGTGAGAGTCCTGCCCGCATGAAGAGGACGACACTGATGCTGGAGGACGGCTGCATCGATGCCGTGCGCGAGTTGGCGCAAAGGCAGGGGCGGCCCTTGTCCGACGTGGTGCGCTCGAAGCGGCCATGGACGGCTGATGTCCTGCGCTCAGGGCCAGCCGGCCAGCAGCCCCCGCAGCGCCGCGACGAAGGCCAGCGGCTGGTCGATCATCACGTGGTGG
>JBKHVS010000014.1:0-32081 GCA_046569945.1 Gammaproteobacteria bacterium
CGATCTCGCCGATCGGCCTTGCGTAGGTGGCCTCGGCGAACCAGCTCCACTGCAGGTACAGGCCATGGGCCTCGGTGCCGGCCGCCGGCTGCAGCCGCCCCTTGCCGTAGCGGTCGAGCAGGTACTGCACCATGGCGCCGGACTCGAACATCGTGAACCCTCCGTCGGTCATCGCCGGCACCTTTCCCACCGGGTTCAGCGCGCGCCACTCTGGACTGGCGCGGTAGGCAGCAGCGAAGTCGACGGTCTTCACCTGGTGGGGCAGATCCAGTTCCTGGCACAGCCAGAGAACGCGCAGCGATCGGGTGACGGGGACGTGGTAGACGGTCAGCATCGGTGGCTCCGGATGGGGTTGGAAGGCAGTCGGCGCCAGCCTACGCCGGGCGCATCGCCGCGGCATCGCGCAAGCGCAGGAAAGCGGAAGACCGGGAAGGGAAGGCCGGATGCCCGGCCGGCGAACGAACGCGACCGGACCGCGGCTCGTCGTGGCGATGTCGCGCGCGCGGTTGAATACGAGGCTGGTTGCGTCGGCGGCCATCCCGCCCCTCACTCGTGCCTCGACCGCGTCCTCAGGATGCTCGCCACGGTCTCCGCCACCTCCTCGTCGTCGAGCGGCGGACGGCAGTGCTGGCGGTTCCAGCTGAGCATCAGTTCGAGCACCACGTCCGGGTCCACGCCGCGCCACAGCAGGTGCCCCGCCAGCGATGCGATCGTGGCATTGCGCGCACCCTGCCCGATCCCTTCGCGCACCAGCGCACGCCAGTGGGACGGCGGATGGCCGGGATGCCCGGCGGCGCCGGTCACGATCTCGCGCAGCCAGTGGGGCAGCGGCGCGGGCGCGATCTCACCGGGCCCGCGGCCCTCGCGCCAGCGATAGGGTCGCCCGGACGGATGGATCGACGGCGGCGCCACCACCATTCCGCCGTCGCCGCGCAGATCCAGCCCTTCGCGAAACCCCACCCTGTTGCCGATCGCCTGCCCGGGATGGCGGAAGTACAGGTGACGCCCGCCGCCGCCAGTGAGGCTCTCCAGCGTGGGCTCGAGCGGGCCGTGCTCATCCTCGAGACGCAGGAGGCTCTCGTCGCCACCGTGGCCGAGGTCGACGTCCAGCACCACCAGCCCCGAGACCGCCCCGGTGACGATGCCCACGTTCGCGTCCGGCCAGCGCCGATACCAGTCCTCGACGGCACCACGATCCGGCGCTGCGTCCTGCAGCGGCGTCCAGCGCACCAGCGGGCGCTTGGCGCGCGGCTGCACCGGCACCACGGACCAGCCGAGGGAGAGGTAGGCGAGCGCCGCACGCTCGCAGGCGCCTGGAGCGCGCGCGGCGTCGGTCACGTCAGGCCGCTCCACGGAACGATCCTGCCGCGGACATCGCGCCGGCAGCGGCTACCGCTTCCCCTCGATCTCGATCTCCACCAGCCTCGGCCCGCCGGCGGCAAAGGCCTGCGAGATCGCCGCGGCCACCTCGTCCGGATTCGTCACGCGCACGCCCGGCACCCCCATGCCCGCAGCCATCTCGACGAAGCCCAGCTCCGGGCCGCCCAGGTCCATCTTCGGGTAGGGCTTGCCGGAGGCCGCGTCGAAACGCTGGCGGTAGGTGTCCAGGTTGTGCTTGAGGATGCGGTACTCGCGGTTGACCAGGATCGCGAAGACCACCGGCAGCCGGTGGTGCGCAGCGCTCCAGAGCGCCTGGATCGAGTACATCGCCGAGCCGTCGCCGGAGACACACAGCACCGGGCGCCCCGGATTGCCCACGCTGGCGCCGATCGCGCCGGCCAGGCCCTGGCCGATGCCGCCGCCGCGCGCCCCGAGGAACTGGTCGGGCGCGTCGAAGCCGAAAGCGGCGGCGAAGTCCATGCTGGCGGTGATCGACTCCTCGACGATCACCGCCGCTGCCGGCGTTCCCTTGCGAAGCTCGGCCATCACGCGCGGCATCGAAACCGGCGTGCGTGCCCAGGCCTTCTCGAGGCGGGCGGCGTAGGCTGCGTCCGCCTCGGCCTTCTGCTCGGCAAGCCGCGAGCAGCGCGCCGCGGCTGCGGCGCGCCAGGGCTCGCCGGCAGCCGCGGCCACCGCGATGTCGAGTGCCCGCAGGGCGGCGCCGAGTTCAGCGACGACGCCGACGTCGACGGCGTGATTGAACGCGAGCGGCCTGGCCGACGACTCGACCTGGACGACCCGGGCGCCCTCGGGAAAAGGCGAACCCGGCGTGAACCACACCTCCTCGAAGAAGGCCCCGCCCACCAGCAGCACCAGGTCGGCGCCAGCCAGCGTCTTGCGGATCGCGGCGGCGTCCACCGGCACGCTGCTGCGGGCGTGCGGATGCGCGCTCGGGAAGGAGGCATGGCCGCGGATGCCCTCGAACCAGACGGGCGCGCCGATGCGCTCGGCCAGCTTCACCAGGTCGGCGGTTGCGCCGGCGCGCGCCACCTCGTCGCCCACCACGATCACCGGCGCCGACGAGGCCTCGAGCAGCGCGCAGGCCTCGGCGATGCCGTGCGGATCGGGCTCGGCGGTGCGGTACAGGCGGCCGGGGGCCCGGGCATGGTTGGCGGTCTCCTGCTCCATCACGTCGATGGGCAGCGACACGAACACCGGGCCGTAAGGCGGATCGTTGGCGATCTTGAACGCGCGGCGCATCACCTCGTCCATCTCGCCCGCGCTGCGCACCTCGGTGCTCCACTTGGTGACCGGCGCGGCCATCGCGGCGAGGTCGTGGCTCAGGATGGGCTCGCGGCGCAGCATGCGCGTGTCCTGCTGGCCGGCGGTGACCACCAGCGGCGCACTGGCCTTCAGCGCGTTGTAGATCATGCCGATGCCGTTGCCCAGGCCGGGCGCAACGTGCAGGCTCACCACGCCGGTGCGGCCGGTGGTGCGCGCGTAGTAGCTGGCCGCGCCCACCGCCATGCCCTCGTGCAGGGCGACGATGTATTCGACCGAAGGGTAGTCGAGCAGCGCGTCGAGCAGCGGGCTCTCGGTGGTGCCGGGGTTGCCGAAGATGTGCCGTACGCCGTGGGCGACGAGGCTGTCCATGAAGACCGTGCGACCGCGCATGCTGTGCTCCTCGAGTGAGTGTTTCGCGCCGATCGTAGCGGAGTTCGGCGCGGCGGCCCGCACGGTGCACGGGAAACCGGGACGCAGGCGCGGCGGTCCCTGGGCCGGTTCAGACCTTCGCCGGCCGCCCCACCGTCTGCGACAGCAGCACCTGCTGGTCGTGCGAAAGCCCCAGCGCCTGGGCGATCGCCTCGCGATCGATCCAGGCGCGGATCACGGCGGCCAGGCCGGCGCTCGCGCAGCAGAGGTAGACGTTCTGCGAGATGGCGCCGGCCGCGCAGTACGCATAGCGCTCGCGCTCTCCGGCCGGCACCAGCCGCATCCGTGCGTGATCGGCAACGAATACCAGGTCCAGAGGCGCCTGGTCGACGAAGTCCTGGTAGCCGGTGACCCTGCGCACGTCGGCGCCCGCCACCAGCTGCAGCGAATGTCCCTGGGGGTCGTAGCGGTACGCTCCCGAGGGCAGCGCCAGGTAGACGTCGATCTCCTGCGCGCCAAGCGCCGAGGGCGCGGTGCGGCCGCCGTCCTCGCGGTTGACGCCGAAGGCTGCCCACAGCAGGTCCGAGAGCGTCTGCGGCGGCAGCGCGTCCGGCGCGAACTCCCTCGACGACCGGCGCAGCGCCAGCGCTTCCATCAGCGGCATGCCGCCGGCCCTCTGCGGCGGCGGCAGCGCGATCGCCTGCGCGGCCTCGCCCAGCGCCGGCTTGGGCCGTAGCTGCCCCATCACTCCGAGCGCCAGCTTCGTCAGGGTGGACATGAGTTCTCCGTTCAGGCGTGAGGGATCGGCCGCAGCGGCCCCTTGAACTCTTCCTCGAGCGGCTCGCCGTCGAGCGGCGGGAACTTGAAGGTCTCCGCCGGCACCTTGACGTCGGGAACCTGGTCGAGCAGGTGACGGATCAGCGTCAGGCGCCCCCGCTTCTGGTCGTTGAAGTCGACCAGGGTCCAGGGCGCGTGCCCGGTATGCGTGGCCTCGAGCATCTCGTCGCGCGCCTTGCCGTATTCGCGGTACTTGCTGCGCGCCTTCAGGTCGATCGGCGAGAGCTTCCAGCGCTTGAGGGGATCGTCGAAACGCTCCTTGAAGCGCTCTTCCTGCCGTTCCTGGTCCACGGTGAGCCAGTACTTGAAGAGCATGATTCCGTCGTCGACGAGCAGCTTCTCGAAGACGGGCGCCTCGCGGAGAAATCCCTGGTGCTCCTCGTCGGTGCAGAAGCCCATGACCTTCTCGACCCCGGCGCGGTTGTACCAGCTGCGGTCGAACAGCACGATCTCGCCCGCGGCCGGCAGGTGCGGCACGTAGCGCTGGAAGTACCACTGCGTGCTTTCGGTGTCGCTGGGCTTGGACAGCGCGACGACGCGGCACTGCCGGGGGTTCAGGGTGTCGGCGATGGCGCTGATGACGCCGCCCTTGCCCGCCGTGTCGCGCCCCTCGAAGAGGACGAGCACGCGCTTGCCGCGATGCTGGACCCATCGGGCGAGCTGGTTGAGTTCGACCTGCAGGGGCTCGAGCAGATCCTCGTACTCGCTCTTGCCCAAGCCCTTGCCGTTGCCGTTGGCCTTGCCCTTGCCGTTGCCGTTGCCCTTCCCGCTGGCCTTGCCGTTGCCGTTCCTGCCATTGCCGTCCGGGTCCTTGCGAGCCTTGCCCTTGCCCTTGCGGTCGTCGTCCTTCGCCATGCGCTGCGCTCCGTTCGTTGATGGTTCCCAGAGACCCGCTACCGGCCCGGCAGCGGACCGCCGCATCCGCGGCGCTCCTCCCCGTCGAAGCGCAGCAGCACGGTGACCGGATGGATCTCGCCGCTCATGTCGTCGGCGCACGCCGCGGACCGCAGGGTGATCCGCACGCTGTGCCCGCCGGCCGCGCCTTCGTGGACCGTGTCGCCGTTGGGCAGGGTGCGCGCAGCGAGTCCCGGGAAATCGGCACGCACCGTCCCGTACCGGTGGACGACGCGAACGAGGTCGCCCGGCCCGATCTCCACACGCCAGCCGGGCTCGTTGCCTCGTCCGAGGAAGCGCACGCCGCGCGCTGCTGCGGCGGCGGCCAGGCCGCCCCCGCCCGGGGCGGACGGCGCATCCGGGGCCGCAGCCCGCGGCGCTGCCAACGCCCCCACGTCCGCTCGAGCGCCCGCCGTCACGGCGCGCGCCAGCCGCAGCAGCGGCGCACCGGCGCCATCCAGCAGCGTCAGCCTGCCATCGTCGAGCCGCGCCCCGCGGGCACGCTCGAGCGCCGAGAGGAAACGGGCCTCCGCCCGCATGGCGTCGCCGGGGCAGGCCATCCGCGTGCTGGCCAGCGGGCCGATCCGCACCGCCCCCGTCGCTGCGTTGGCGGGTCCGGTGAAGCGGTTGCAGCCACCGCTGCCGGAGACGCGATCGCCGTCCAGGAAACGCAGTGCCGGCCCCCTGCCCTCGCCCGGCGCGGCGAAGCCCGGCTCGTCGGGCACCCAGTCCACCCCCTGCAGCTCCGGGAATGAAGCCGCACCCGGGGCGCCCGCCGCCGGGGCCGGCGACGGCAAAGCGCGCGCGGTCTCTGGCGGTGCAGATCCGAACGGGATGGTGCAGGCGGACAGCAGCGCGAGCGCGCCACCGAGAACGATCGATCGGGTCATGTCCATGCGGCAAGTATCTCAGGTCCGCCGAGCCCCGCGGGGGTGCATCGTCCACAGGCCGAGCCCCCGCCCGGACCGTCTGTGCCGAGAGCCCGGCCCCCGGCGGCCCGCTCCGGCACTGACCCGCCCCCTTCCCTTCCGGCCCGGAATTCCGTAAGACTTCGCCCATACCCTCGCTGACCGAAACGCACATGCCCGCCGAAGACCTGCTCCCCGAAGTGCGCCGCTGGATCGACGACGCGAAGCGCGTCGTCGTGCTGACCGGCGCAGGCATCTCCACCGACTCCGGCATTCCCGATTTCCGCGGTCCGCAGGGGGTCTGGACCCGGAACCCGGCCGCAGAGAAGCAGGCCACCATCCAGCACTACCTGGCCGACCCCGAGGTGCGCAAGGCCGCCTGGCGCGGCCGGCTGGAACACACCGCCTGGACCGCCCGCCCGAATGCCGGCCATCTCGCGCTGGTCGAGCTGGAGCGACGCGGCAAGCTGCACGCGCTGATCACGCAGAACGTGGACGGCCTGCACCAGCGCGCCGGCAACAGCCCCGGCAAGGTGATCGAGGTGCACGGCACCATCCGTCGGGTGATGTGCTGGCAGTGCGGTGCCCGCTCGCCGATGCAGGACACGCTGGCACGGGTGCGCGCCGGCGAGGAGGACCCGCGCTGCAGGCTCTGCGGCGGCATCCTCAAGAGCGACACCATCTCCTTCGGCCAGGCGCTCGTTCCAGAGGTGATCGACCGTGCGATGCGCGTCGCCGGCGAGGCCGACCTGATGCTGGCCGTGGGCTCCACGCTGCAGGTCTATCCGGTGGCTGGCGTCGTGCCGCTGGCCCGCCAGGCAGGCGCGCGGGTGGTCATCGTCAACGCAGAGGAGACCGCGCTCGACGATCTCGCAGACGCGCTGCTGACCGGGCAGATCGGCAGGCTGCTGCCGGCGATCTGCGGCTCCTCCTAGCCCCGGGAAACGGGCGCCGGGGGGCCGGGGAGCGGGCGCCGCCAGGGCAACAGGCCCAGCGTGAGCGCGGTGCCCACCAGGATGACCGCGCATCCTGCAACGATGCGCAGCGTGATCTCCTCGTCCAGGTAGACCGCGCCGGCCGCGATCGCCACCAGCGGATTCAGGAAGGTGACCGAGGTGGCCCGCACCGGGCCGATGCTGCGCAGCAGCGAGAAGTACAGCAGGAAGCCGGCCCCCGACGAAGCCACTCCGAGGAAGACCACTTCGGCCCAGGCCTTCGCCCCAGGCGGCTGTTCCGGCCAGGTGGCCAGGGCCAGCGGCGCGAGCGCAAGCGCGGCCACGCCGATGCTGCCGGCGGCCTGCACGAAGGGATCGACCGCCTGCAGCCGGGTGCGGGCATAGTTGGAGGACACCCCCCAGAGCGCGGTGACGAAGAGCGTGAGCAGGATGGCGAGCCCCGCCTCCTCGCGCACGCCCACCTTGTCCCAGACCAGGATGGCCACGCCGACGAAGCCGATCAGCAGCCCGATCGCACGGCCGCGGGTGATCGGCTCGCCGACCCAGATGCGACCGACGATCGCAGCGAAAAGCGGCGCCGCCGACTGGAGCACCGCCAGCATCCCCGCCGAGATCGACTTGGCGGCCCAGCCCAGTCCCAGGAAGGGCACCACGGTGAAGGCCAGTCCGAAGACCAGCAGCCCGCGCCAGTGCGCGCGAAAGGGCGCGAAGCCGCAGCGCCACAGCGCCAGCGGCAGCAGCACCAGCGCGCTGCCCAGCGCCATCCGCATGAACACCATGGGACCGGCGCCGAAGGAGGGCACCGAGGCGCGCATGAACAGGTAGGCGCTGCCCCAGAGGAAGGCGAGGACGAGCAGCTGCAGGACGTGGACCGGGCGCATCGGGTTCGACCGAGGCGCAGGGCGCCGTCGATCCGCGGAGGAGACGCGCGATGGTGCCACGCGCGCTGCGCGCCGGGGGCGCCGGGCCGCGGTTTCCGGCACCGCGGGTGGCGCCCGCCGGCCGGGCGCGGTATCGTCCCCGCACCGGACCCGCGGAGCACGCATCCCCGCGGGCCGGACCACAGGAGGAGACAGCCGTGAGCATTTCCGTGGAACCCAGCGGCCAGGCCTGCGGCGCGCTGGTGCGTGGCGTCGACCTGACGCGCCCCCTTTCCGACGCGCTGATGGCGTCGATCCGCGACATCTGGCTGGAACACCAGGTGATCGCCTTCCTGGACCAGCCGATGTCGATCGACGACCTGAAGCGCTTCGCGCTCGGCGTCGGCCCGCATGGCGACGATCCCTACATCGCAGCGATGCCGGGCCACGCGCACGTGGTGGAGGTGCGCCGCGAGGCGGACGAGCAGACGCCGATCTTCGCCGAGACCTGGCATTCGGACTGGAGCTTCCTGCCCTCGCCGCCGGCAGGAACCGCGCTTTTCGCAGTGACGATCCCGCCGGTGGGCGGAGACACGCTGTTCGCGAACCAGTACGCGGCCTACGAGGCGCTGCCGCCCGCGACGAAACGCAGGATCGACGGCGCGATGGGCGTGCACTCGGCCCGCCGCGGCTATGCCCCCGCAGGCATGTACGGCGAGGCCGACAAGGCGAAGGGACGGTCGATGCGGATCATCTCCTCGGAGTCGGCGATGAAGACCCGGCTGCACCCCGTGGTGCGCGAGCACCCCGAAACCGGGCGCAAGGCGCTCTTCGTGAGCCCGGGCTACACCATCGGTATCGAAGGGATGGAACGGGAGGAGTCGGACGCGCTGCTGCGCGAGCTCTTCGCGCACCAGGTGCGCCCGGAGTTCGTCTACCGGCACCGCTGGGCGAAGGACATGCTCACCCTCTGGGACAACCGCTGCCTGCTGCATGCCGCCACCGGCGGCTACCAGGGCCACGCCCGGCTGCTCCACCGGATCACGATCTCCGAGCGCAGCACGGCAGCCGCGGCGCACTGAGCAGGAGCCCGCCCTGCCGCGGCTCCCCGGGGCACCTGCCGCCGGGGACCGGCCAGCGCAGCCGGAGCGTTCAGCGGTAGACGCCGTCCCAGGGTTTCTCCTCGACCTTCGCGGTGCGCCCGTCCGCCTCCACTTCCGGCCGGTTCAGCGAGAAGATGGTCTCCGGCGTCACCACCGAGTAGTCCATGTAGCCCAGCCGGGCCAGCGGCCGCATTGCGCCGGCGTCGACCTGGCCGTTCCGGACGAAGGCCTCGTCGATGTAGATGCCGACCACTTCGCCGAAAACCACCGAGTAGGCCAGCTCCGGCCGCCTGGGATCCGCAGGCAGGTCGATGGTCTTCCAGTGGCGGCACTCGAGCGCCGCGGGGCTGCGCGCCACGCGCGGCGGCTTCACGAAGCGCGACTCGGCCGTCTCCAGGCCGGCGAGACGGAACTCGTCGACTTCCGCGGACACCATCGCAGAGGACATGTTCATCTCGCCGCGCAGGTCCCAGCTCGCGATCGAGCAGGTGAACTCCCCGGTCTCGCGAACGTTGCGAAGCGTGTCCTTCGTGCCGGCGCTCGAGAACATCACCATCGGCGGGCGGTCGCTCACGCCGTTGAAGAAGCTGTAGGGGGCGAGGTTCAGGACGCCGTCGCCGCTGATCGTCGAGATCCAGCCGATCGGGCGGGGAACGATCAGCGCCTTGAAGGGGTCGTGGCGCATGCCATGGTCGTTGCTCTGGGTGCTGTAGTGCATCGCGTTCTGGCTCGTGACGGGAGTTGGGCGAACCGGAAGGATGCCTGAAGCGGGCGCAGCGGGCACGCGGCCCGCCGCACCACCGGGAAGCACTGCGCCCCTGTCTGGCGCAGCCGGCGCACCCGGCTGCACCGCCAGGGATCGTATATCGCAGGCCCTTGCGAGCAGGATGCCGCGGCTGGCGCCTCGCGTCAGAACTCCGCCTCGAGCTCGTCGATCTCCAGCGGCTCACGGCGCGCCGCCTCGCACCAGTCGATCATCTCCGGCATTGCCATCACCGTGTCGCAGTACGCGCGGCAGCGATGGTCGAGCCTGACGTCGTAGGTGATGAAGCGCGTGACCACCGGCGCGTACATCGCATCTGCAAGCGTGCGCTGGCTGCCGAACAGGAAGGGCCCGCCGTAGCGCTCCAGGCAATCGCCCCAGATCTCGACGATGCGGTCGATGTCGGCCTGCGCGCGGGCCCAGATGCGAAAGCCCGGGAAGGAGCCCCGGATGTTCATCGGCAGCGCCGAGCGCAGGCTCGCGAAGCCCGAGTGCATTTCTCCGCAGATGGAGCGGCAGTGCGCGCGCGCGGCGCGGTCGGCCGGCAGCAGGCGAGCCTTCGGGAAGGTCTCGTTCAGGTACTCGCCGATGGCCAGGGTGTCCCAGGCCTTCACGCCGCGATGCTCCAGGAATGGCACGCGGATCGACGCCGAAAGCAGCAGCATCTCGGCGCGCATGTCCGGGTCGTCGGGGTGAACGATGCGCTCGGCGAAAGGCAGCCCCGCGAAGCGCGCCATCAGCCAGCCGCGCAGCGCCCAGGCGCCGTAGTTCTTGCTGTTGATCGTGAGGACCGCATCGGGCATGGCTGGCTCCTGCGTACGCGGGCCCGGCGCCCGCGGTCGTTGATGCCGGATTCCGAGCAAGACGCGTGCCATCGGGGGCCGCCAGCACTGGCGCGGAACTTGCATCGCCTTTCGGGACGCGGGCGCCGGACCTGTCCGGCCTCCGCACCGGGAGATCGCAGCGATGCTCTATCACGCCTACCAGGCACACGCCGACCTGCTGCTGCCCGCGCGGCTGGCAGCCCGCGCCGCCGTCGACCTCTTCGGCCACCTGCGGGCGCTCGACCTCGAGCCGCGCGGCTGGCAGCGGCAGTGGGCGGCGGCCTGCGAGGTGTTCGCGCACACGGCACTCACGCACCGCCGCCCCGCGTTCGGCATCGAGCGGGTGGCCAGCGGCGGGCGCGAGGTCGACGTCGTCGAAGAGGTGGTGCACTCCACGCCCTTCGGCAGCCTCGTGCGCTTCCGCAAGGACCAGCCGGGCGAGCAGCCGCGGGTGCTGATCGCAGCGCCGATGTCCGGCCACTTCGCGACACTGCTGCGCGACACGGTGCGGGTCATGCTCGCGGATCACGAGGTCTACCTGACCGACTGGGCGAACGCGCGCGACGTCCCGCTGCTGGCCGGTCGCTTCGGGCTGGACGAGTACATCGCGCACCTGATCGGCTTCCTCGAGGCGATGGGCCCGGGCTCGCACCTGATGGGCGTGTGCCAGCCCTGCCCGGCAGTGCTGGCGGCCGCCGCACTGATGGCCGAGGACGACAACCCGGCGCGGCCGCGCAGCATCACGCTGATGGCCGGGCCGGTGGACTGCCGGATCAGCCCGACCCGGGTGAACCAGCTTGCCAACGAGCGGCCGATCGAGTGGTTCGAGCAGAACCTGATCTCCACGGTGCCGCTGCGGCATCCCGGCGCGCTGCGCCGTGTCTATCCGGGTTTCCTGCAGCTCACCGCCTTCATGAGCATGAACCCCGAGCGGCACGCGAACGCCTTCCTGGGCATGTACAACTGCCTGGTCGCCGGCGAACTGGAGCAGGCGAAGGCAGCGCAGGCCTTCTACGAGGAGTATTTCGCGGTGGCCGACCTGCCCGCGGAGTTCTACCTCGAGACGGTGAAGCTGGTCTTCCAGGAGTGTGCTCTGGCGTGCGGCACGCTCGAGTGGCGCGGCCGGCGGGTGGACCCCGGCGCGATCCGGCGCACCGTGCTGCTCACGGTCGAGGGCGAGAAGGACGACATCTGCGCGATCGGCCAGACGATGGCCGCACAGGACCTCTGCACCGGAATCCGGCCCTACCTGAAGCAGCACCACGTGCAGACCGGCGTGGGCCACTACGGCGTGTTCAGCGGCCGGCGCTGGGCCGGCCAGATCTATCCCCTCGTGCGGGACGCGATCCACATGGCGGGCTGAACCGGGCGGAGGCGAATCGGAACGCGTCGTTCGCCGGGTTTGGCATGATTGCGGGTTGATCCCCGTCGTCCGATTGGAGCCCCCGATGAGCACCGCCCTCGACACCTTCCGCGCGGAGACCCGCGCCTGGCTGGAAACCAACTGCCCGCCCGAGATGCGCACGCCCGCGCTCACCGACGAAGACCGGTGCTGGGGCGGACGCAACGCCACCTTCAGCAGCCCGGCGCAGAAGGCATGGATGGAGCGCATGGCGGCCAGGGGCTGGACCGTGCCCGACTGGCCGAAGGAATACGGCGGCGGCGGGCTCTCGCGCGAAGAAACCAAGGTGCTGCGCGAGGAGATGCGGGCGCTCGGCTGCCGCGCTCCGCTGGACAGCTTCGGCATCTGGATGCTCGGACCGGCGCTGCTGCAGTACGGCAACGAGACGCAGAAGCGCGAGCACCTGCCGAAGATCGCCCGCGGCGAGATCCGCTGGTGCCAGGGCTACTCGGAACCCAACGCCGGCTCCGACCTGGCCAGCCTGCGCACCGAAGCGGTGGTCGACGGCGACGATTTCATCGTCAACGGACAAAAGACCTGGACCACGCTGGCGCAGGACGCCACCCACATCTTCCTGCTGGTGCGCACATACAAGGCAGCCAAGAAGCACGAGGGCATCAGCTTCCTGCTCTTCGACATGGCCACGCCCGGCGTGTCCACCAAGCCGATCCTGCTGATTTCCGGAAAGTCGCCCTTCTGCCAGACCTTCTTCGACGACGTGAAGGTGCCCAAGGAGAACCTGGTCCACGAGCTCAACAAGGGCTGGACCGTCGCCAAGGCGCTGCTCACCCACGAGCGCAACATGATCGGCGGCATGGGCGAGCGCAACAAGGGCAAGGGCCTGGGCCCGATGGCTGCCGACGCGGTCGGCCGCGACGCGCTGGGCCGGCTCGACGACCCGCAGCTGCGCGCCCGCATCGCATCCTTCGAGGTCGACGAGCTTGCCTTCCGCTACGCGATGGACCGCTCGATCGACCTGATGAAGGCCGGCCAGGCCAACCCGGCGTTCTCGTCGGTGCTCAAGTACTACGGTTCGGAGCTGAACAAGCGCCGCAACGAGCTGACGATGTCCGCGCTCGGCTCGGACGGCCTCGAGTGGGAGAGCGAGCGCTCCAGCGAAGGCGCAGCGGCGCGCGACTGGCTGCGCTCGAAGGCCAACTCGATCGAGGGCGGGACCAGCGAGGTCCAGCTCAACATCGTCTCCAAGCGCATCCTCGGCCTGCCGGACGCCTGATCCCGGGCCGACCGCTCCGAACGCAACCGACAACCGAATCCGGATCCAAGACATGGCCCTCGTACTGAACGAAGAACAAACGATGCTGCGCGACAGCGCGCAGGCCTTCCTCGCCGAGAACGCGCCGATCGCCCAGCTGCGCAAGCTGCGCGACGGCCGCGACGCCACCGGCTACTCCCCCGAGCTCTGGCGCAGCTTCGCGTCGATGGGCTTCGCCGGCGCGCTGGTGCCCGAGGCCCACGGCGGCCTGGGCCTCGGCCCGATCGAGGCCGGCGCGATCATGGAGGCGATCGGCCGCAACCTGGTCGCTTCGCCCTTCCTGTCCACCTCGGTGCTCGCCGCGACCGCGCTGGTGCATGGCGGCAACTCGGCCCAGCAGGCCGCCTGGCTGCCGAAGATCGCGGCGGGCGAGGTCGTCGCCGCGCTGGCCGCCGACGAGAGCGCGAAGCACCGCCCGAACCGCATCGCCGCCAGGGCCGAGCCCAAGGGCGGCAGCTTCACGCTGTCCGGCGCCAAGACCTTCGTGGTCGACGGTCACGTCGCCGACCTGCTGATCGTCGCCGCCCGCACCGCAGGCAGCCAGGACGACGCCGACGGCGTCACGCTTTTCCTGGTGGACCCGAAGGCCCGGGGCGTGAAGATCGAGCGGACCGTGATGGTCGACGCGCACAACGCCGCGCGCATCGCCTTCGAAGGCGTCGAAGTGTCCGCCGACGCGGTGCTCGGCGGTGTCGGCGCCGGCCGCGCGCTGCTCGACACGGTGCTCGACGCCGGCCGCGCAGCGCTGGCCAGCGAGATGGTGGGCGTTGCCGACGAGGCGTTCGAGCGCACGATGGGCTACATCAAGGACCGCCAGCAGTTCGGCCAGCCGATCGGCAGCTTCCAGGCGCTGCAGCATCGCGCCGCCCATCTCTACACGGAGATCGAGGTGACCCGCGCCGCGGTGATCAAGGCGCAGCAGGCGCTCGAGGCCGATCCGTCCGGCTCGGGCCGGCTGGTGTCGCTGGCCAAGGCGCGCGCCGGGATGAGCACCACGCTGGCGGTGCAGGAAGGCGTGCAGATGCACGGCGGCATGGGCATGACCGACGAGTTCGACGTCGGCCTGTTCATGAAGCGCCTGCGGGTCGCGCAGGAACTCTTCGGCGACGACGCCTTCCACGCCGACCGGCTCGCCTCCCTGGCGGGCTACTGACCAGGCGGCAGCGACGGGCGCAGCCGCGACCGTCACGCCAATCGAGGGCCGGCAACTGCCGGCCCTCCTGCGTTCAGGCCGCGGCCTGCGCGGCGCGGTCGAAGACGAAACCCTCGTAGCCGCGCGCCGCCACCTGGTCGCACTTCGCGACGTAGTCGGGGAAGCCGATCAGCGGCATGAACACGCGCGGCTTGCCGGGCACGTTCGCGCCCAGGTACCAGGAGTTGCAGCCCGGGAACAGCGTGCGGTCCGCCACAGCGTTGACGTGCGCCACCCAGCCCTCCTCCGCCTCGGGGGTGGCCTCGATCGCCCGATGCCCGTTGGCGCGCATGTAGGCGATGCAGTCCGAGATCCACTCGACGTGCTGCTCGATCGACACGATCATGTTGGTGAGCACCGACGGGCTGCCCGGACCGGAGACGGTGAACATGTTGGGGAAGCCGGCGATGCCCAGCCCGAGCCAGGTGCGGGGCCCTTCGGCCCACTTGTCGCGCAGGCTCTCGCCGCCGCGGCCGCGGATGTCGATCTTCAGGAGGCTGCCGGTCATAGCGTCGAAGCCGGTGGCGAAGACCAGGCTGTCGAGCTCGAACTCCTGGCCGCCGGCGCGCACGCCCTTCGGGGTGATCTCCTCGATCGGCGCCTCCGAGACGTCCACCAGGCGCACGTTGGGGCGGTTGTAGGTCTCGTAGTAGCCGGTGTCGATGCACAGCCGCTTGCAGCCGATGATCTGCCGCGGCATCAGCCTGCGCGCAGTCTCGGGGTCGCGGACGGTCTCGGCGATGCGCGCGCGCACGAAGTCGGCGGCGAAGCCGTTGGCGCGCTCGTCGAGCATCAGGTCGCCGTAGGCGCCCAGGAACACCAGCCCGCCGCGGGCCCATCGCTCGGCGAAGGCGCGCTCACGCTCCTCCGGCGTTGCGGCCAGCGCGGGGCTGTCGTTGCGGGCCATCATCGAGCCGAAGGCGTTCTGCATCTTCCGGTTGCGCGCCCGGAAGGCCGCGTAGTCCGCCTTGATGCCCGCCTCGTAGTCCGGGTCCAGCGGCGCGTTGCGCGCGGGCACCGCGTAGGTGGCGGTGCGCTGGAACACCACCAGTTCCTTCGCCTGCTCGGCGATGATCGGGATCGACTGCAGCGCCGATGACCCGGTGCCGATGATGCCGACGCGCTTGCCGGTGAAGTCGACGCCCTCGTGCGGCCAGAGCCCCGTGTGGAAGCGCTCGCCCTCGAAGCTGTCGCGGCCCGGGATCTCCGGCAGGTTCGCCGAGGACAGGCAGCCGGTGGCCATCACCAGCCAGCGGGCGCGGCACTCGCGCTCCGAGCCGTCGTCCTCGCCCCGGGTGCGCACCCGCCACTGGTCCGCTTCCTCGTCGTAGCTCGCGCCGAGCACCCGGGTGCGGAAGCGGATGCCGTCGAGCAGCCCGAAGCGCTCGGCGACATGCTGCGCGTAACGGAGGATCTCGGGCTGAGCGGCGAAGCGCTCGGTCCAGCGCCACTCCCGCTGCAGGTCCTCGTCGAAGGAATAGGAGTACTCCATGCTCTCGACGTCGCAGCGCGCGCCCGGGTAGCGGTTCCAGTACCAGGTGCCGCCCACCCCTGCCCCGGCCTCGAAGACCCGGGCGGACAGTCCCATCTGCCGGGCGCGGTGCAGCATGTACATCCCCGCGAAGCCGGCCCCGACGATGACGAGATCGTGGGTGTCGGGACTTGCGGATTCCTGCTGCGCGCGCGGCGCGGCCTGCGTGTCTCGCATTGCTGTCTCCTTCGGTGATGCCCGGTTTCCGCCGGTGGCGGCCGGGTCTGTGTCCGTGCTTCGAGTCTAGCGGCGAACCGGGCCGGTCCCCGCGCTCGCGCCGGTCGATTCCGGAATCGGCGCGGCGCCCGGCGCGGCGGGCCTGCGGGCCTCGTGGCGCGCGATCCAGACCGAGGCGACGAAGATCACCGCCGCGCCGATCACGGTGCTCTGGGTGGGCACGTTGCCGAAATAGAGGAAGCCCAGGCCCGACGCCCAGATCAGGTCGAGGAACTTGACCGGCTGCGTGGCGGAGATGTCGGCCGACCGAAAGGCGCGCGTCATGCAGTAGTGGCCGAGGCTGCCCAGCACGCCGCAGGCTGCGAACACCATCCACTGGAAGGCGCTGGGCTGGCGCCAGGCGAGCAGCGCCGCCGGCAGCGTGAACAGCGTCACCGTGACCGTCTGCCAGAACACGATCACTTCAGGCCGGTCGCGCCGCGTGAGCGCCTTGGCCAGCAGGAAGGAAGCCGAGAAGACCGGCGCGGAGGCCAGCATCACGAGGTTGTAGTAGCCGCCGCTGCCGTCGAGCTTGGGCCCGATCACCACCAGCACCCCGAGCAGGCCGACCGCGGCCGCCAGCCAGCGCGCCTTGTACATGCGCTCGCCCAGGAACAGCCAGGCGCCGATCATCGTGAAGATCGGCCCTGTGAAGCCGATGGCCGTGGTGTCGGCGAGCGGGATCTTCGGCAGCGCGGCGAACCACAGGAACATTCCCGCGGTATGGGTGGCGCCGCGCAGGAACTGGCCGCGGGGGTCGTTGGGCCGGTAGTGCGCGAGCCCGGAGCGCAGCACCAGCGGCAGCATCACCAGCAGCCCGAACAGGTAGCGCAGGAACTGCGTCTGGTAGCTGTCGAGCTCCAGCGCCATCGCCCGCATCGACGCATTGAGCACGCTGAAGAGCAGGCCGGCGGCGATGGTCCAGAGCATCCCCCGCAGCGTCGGCCCGAGCGCATCGGCGCGGGCGCGAAGGGCGTGGAGCGCGCCCGGCCGCCCGGGCGCGTCCGGCCCGGGCGGCGGG
Source organism: Gammaproteobacteria bacterium (assembly GCA_046569945.1). Lineage (GTDB taxonomy): Bacteria > Pseudomonadota > Gammaproteobacteria > Burkholderiales > Burkholderiaceae_E > Quisquiliibacterium. The sequence goes on from JBKHVS010000014.1 coordinate 16,814, forward strand.
CTCTGGCTCATCGGCAGGCGCGGGGACTCAGCCCAGGTTCCTGCCGAGGAAGTCCATCATGCGCTGCCAGGCCTGGTCGGCGCAGGCGGCGTCGTAGACGTCGCCGCGGCGCTCGTTGAAGAAGCCGTGGGCCGCGTCGTAGCGGAAGACCTCGGGCGAGCGGCCGGCGGCCTTCATCGCCTTCTCGAGCGCGTCCGCGGCGGCCGGCGTGCACCAGTCGTCCTGGTTGGCGAAGTGCGCCTGGAACGGGATCCCGATGTCGGCGGGGCTGGCCAGCTGCTCCGGCGGAATGCCGTAGAAGCAGACCCCGGCGGAGACCTCGGGCACGTGCACCGAAGCGGCGATGGTCAGCGCGCCGCCCATGCAGAATCCCATCACGGCGACCTTGCCGCCGCCGGCGGCGAGGTGCTGCGCGGCGCCGCGGATGTCCTGGTGGGTGGCGCCGGGGAAGTCGAGCCCGTCCATCAGGTGGTTGGCCTCGTCGGGCTGCTGCGTGACGCGGCCCTTGTAGAGGTCGGGCACCAGCGCGTTGTAGCCGGCGCGCGCGAAGCGGTCGGCAACGCCGCAGATCTGGTCGTTCAGGCCCCACCACTCCTGGATCACGATCACCGACGGCCGGCCCTTGCCGGCCTCGGCGTAGTAGCCGGAGGTGCGTCCGCCGTCGGGGCGCGCGAACTCGATCTTCTGTCCCATTGCTGTCTCCTTGCGGTGCTGGCCGTGCGTGGACGGCATTCGTTTGAGCGGAAGAACCCGCATTCTCCATCATCGGCGGCCGCGGCCGCCGCGGCCTCATTCCGCTCTGAGCGCATCCGCAGGCGCCATGCCCGCCGCTACCCTCGCCGGGTACAGCCCGAACACCACCCCGGCCAGCAGGCTGGCCGCGAACGCGGCGAGCCCGGCCTGCAGAGAGACGATCACCGGCATGTCCCAGCGCACCGCCACCAGCCAGGCGACCGCCACGCCGAACGCCAGCCCGATGGCGCCCCCGGCGACGCAGATCACGACCGACTCGTACAGGAACTGCAGCAGGATGTCGCGCCGGCGCGCGCCCACGGCCATCCGCAGGCCGATCTCGCGGGTGCGCTCGGTGACGGTCACCAGCATGATGTTCATGATGCCGATGCCGCCGACCAGCAGGCTCACCGAGGCGATCGTCGCCAGCAGCGCGCGCATGCTGCCGGCCGCCTCCTGCTCGTTGTCGTAGACGGCATCCTGCCGGCGAACGCTGAAGTCGTCCTCGGCGCCGTCGGCGATGCGGTGCCGCGTGCGCAGCAGCATCCGGATGTCCTCCTCCCCCTGCGCGATGCCGGCCGCCTCGTCGGCCTCGACCATGATGCGCCAGACGCGGCCCGGGAACCCGGTGCGGTAGAGCTCGCGCCGTGCGGTGCTGTAGGGCACGATCACCAGGTCGTCCAGGTCGTTGCCGGACAGCGAGCGCCCCTTGCGTTCGAGCACGCCCACCACCGTGAAAGGCACGTTGCGGATCCGCAGCGTGCGTCCCACCGGATCTTCGCCGAGGAACACGCGCTCGACGATGGTTGCGCCGACGACAGCCTTGCGCGCGCCGGCCCGCAGGTCATCGTCGTCGAACGACTGACCGGCGGCGAACGGCCAGTCGCGCACCGCGAAGAACCCGGGGGTGGTGCCCTGCACCGGCGCCAGCCAGTTCTGCGCCCCGTGCACCAGCTGCGCGGTGCCATAGAACATCGGCGCCACCGCCGTGACCGAGGGCAGCGCGGCGATGGCCGAGACGTCCCCGAGCGTCAGGGTCGGCGCGCTGCCGGACGCCTGGCGGACTCCGCCCGCCGTCGGCGCGCCCGAGGCGACCACGATCACGTTGCTGCCCAGCGAGCGCATCACCTCCTGCACCCGCTCCTGCGAACCCTGGCCGACTGCCATCATCACCACGACCGAGGCCACGCCCACGACCATGCCGAGCATCGCGAGCCCGGTGCGCAAGGGCCGCCGGCCAAGCGCCTTCCAGGCCTCCGCGCCGAGGTTCGCGAGCATCGCTACGTGTCTCCGTGGACGCGCGGACCGCGCTAGAAGAGGCGCAGCCGGAAGCCGCCGGGGCGCTCGGCCGCGGGCGGAACGATCTCGCCCACCGCGACCCGGGCACCGGGCGAGAGCTCCCCTGCATCGACCAGCTCGGTGTGGCTGCCGTCGGAGATGCCGACCGTGACCGGGACCCGCGCCAGCACCGGCCGCCCCTGCACCTGCGACTCCACGTGCAGCACGGCCCGCGACGCCTCGCCGCCGCCCGCCGCCTGCGCCGGAGTGCGGGCGCCCGTTCCCGAGACCACGCCGGGGTCCGAGGGCCGGAAGCGCAGCGCGGTGCTGGGCACCTTGAGCACCTCGGCGCGGCCGTCGATCCGGATGCGCACCGTGGCGGTCATGCCGGGCAGCAGCAGGCCGTCCTCGTTGCGGGTGGCCAGCACGACGTTGTAGGTGACCACGTTCTGCTCGATCTTGGGGTTCAGCCGGATCTGCCGGACGGTCGCCTTGAAGCTGCGATCGCCCAGCGCGTCGACCCGGAAGCTGGCAGGCATCCCCGGCTCGAGCGACGCGATGTCCGCCTCGGCGACGAGGGTGTCGATCTGCATGTCGCGCAGGTCGCGGGCGATCAGGAAGAGCTGCGGGGTCTGGAAGCTCGCCGCCACGGTCTGGCCGACGTCGACGCTGCGGTCGATCACCACCCCGTCGATCGGCGAGCGGATGACGGTGTAGCCGAGGTTGGTCCGTTCCCGGTCGATCTGCGCCTGGATGGACCGGGTCCGCGCACGCGCCGCTTCCACCGCCTGGCGCTCGTCGTCGCGCTGCGCGCCGGAAACGAAGCCCCGCGCCACCAGCGCCTCGGTGCGCGCGAGCCGCTGCCTCGCAAGCCCGAGCTGCGTGGCGGCTTCCTGGAGGTTGGCGTCGAGCTGGGCCAGCTGCGCTTCGATCAGCGCCGGGTCGATCTCGGCCAGCGCCTGCCCCGCCCTGACCCGCTGGTTGAAATCCACGTGCACCGCGCGGATGGTGCCGGACACCTGGGTGCCGACGTTCACCAGCGTGACCGGCTTGAGGCTCCCGGTGGCCGCCACCGTCTGCTCGATCGGGCCGCGCTCCACCGCGGCGAAGCGGAAGCGCTCGTCGAGCGTCGGCGGCCGGTGGCGATCCGCGTTCCACCACCAGAAGACGGCGGCGGCGGCGAGCATCAGGACCAGGAGTATCGATTTGGTGCGGCGCATCTGCGGCTTGCTCGGTTCGGGTCCCTGGGGCCCGCGCGCTCGCAGGCCGCTCTCCGGGGCGCAGCGATTATGCCGCGAACCCGCGGCGCGGCTGGCCGTCGGCCGCCGAAGCGGCGCGCCCGGCGACGGGCGGCAGGGCCGCGCCTCCGGGGCCGGCCTGCGCCCGCCGCCCCCCCGCCCGCGCATGAGCAAATGCGCCGGCCTCGGCGCGCTGGCCAAACCGGGCGCCAGCGCCTATCCTCGGCCCCATGAAAGCATCCAACATCCTCGCCACGATCGGCGGCACGCCGCACGTTCGGATCAACCGCCTCTTCGGCGCCACCCACGAAGTCTGGATCAAGTCCGAGCGGGCCAATCCCGGCGGCTCGATCAAGGACAGGATCGCCCTGGCCATGATCGAGGACGCCGAGAAACGCGGCCTGATCCGCGCTGGCGGAATCATCGTCGAACCCACCTCCGGAAACACCGGGGTGGGCCTGGCGATGGTGGCCGCGGTCAAGGGCTACAAGCTCGTGCTGGTGATGCCGGACAGCATGTCCGTCGAACGGCGCCGGCTGATGCTCGCCTATGGCGCCGAGTTCGTGCTCACGCCGAAGGAGAAGGGCATGTCCGGCGCGATCGCGCGCGCCAGGGAGATCGTCGAGGCCACGCCCGGCGCATGGATGCCGCAGCAGTTCGACAACCCGGCCAACGCCGACGTGCATGAGCGGACCACGGCGCGCGAGATCCTCGCGGACTTCCCCGGCGGCGTCGACGTGCTGATCACCGGCGTGGGCACCGGCGGCCACCTCACCGGCTGCGCCCGGGCGCTCAAGGCGGCCTGGCCGAACCTGAAGGTCTTCGCGGTCGAGCCGGTGGCCTCCCCGGTGATCTCCGGCGGCGCGCCCGGCCCGCACCCGATCCAGGGCAACGGCGCCGGCTTCATCCCGGCCAACCTCGACACCGCGCTGCTCGACGGCGTCGTCCAGGTCGACGCCGAACCGGCGCGCGAGATGGCGCGGCGCTGCGCCCGCGAGGAGGGGATCCTGGTCGGGATCTCGTCGGGCGCGACGCTGGCCGCGATCGCCGCGAAGCTGCCGGAGATCCCGGCCGGTTCCACCGTGCTGGGCTTCAACTACGACACCGGCGAGCGCTACCTTTCCGTCGAGGGCTTCCTGCCCCAGGAGTGAGTGCGGCGCGCTCCGCGCCGTGCGCCCTCAGCGCGCGCCGCGGTGGGCGCGGTCGATGCGGGCCTGGTGGGCCCGCGACTGCTCGGACCAGCGGCTTGCGATGAAGCCGAGCACCGCGCGGATCTGGGCCTCGTCGAGCACGCCCTCGAAGCCCGGCATGTCGCTCTGGTAGCCCGCCGGCGCGATCGGCGGGCGCAGGCCGTTGCGCGTGATCGCCAGCAGCACCTCGTCGGGATGGTGCCAGGTGTGTCCGCTGTCGTCGTGCGGCGGCGCAGGCAGGCGTCCCGAAGGCTTGCGCTCGCGCCAGTCCGGTTCGCCTTCGAGGTTTGCGCCGTGGCAGCTGGCGCAATGCTGCGCGTAGATCGTGCGGCCCTGCTCGATCTCGGCGAGGCTCGCCGCCGAAAGCGGCGCGGGCGCCGCTGAACCGCTTCCGGCCCTCCAGGCCACCACTGCCGCCACCGCCGCGATGGCCAGCCCGATGATGATCGCCGCGCGCCGCGCACGCACCGCCCGCGGGCTGCGCTCCCCGGCCACCCCGTTGTCCTTGCCTGCCATGCCCGTCAGATCACCGAGACCGTGCAGCCGTCCATGGGCACGATGGCCCCGGACACGTAGCTGGCGCGCGAGGAAGCGAGCCAGGCAACCGCATCGGCGATCTCCGCGGGCTCGGCGAGCCGCCCCATCGGGATGCGCGCAAGCTCGTCCTCGAGGAGCGCCTCCCTGCTTCGGCCAGAGGCCCTGGCCGATGCGTCGAGTCCCTCGTCGATCCGGCTGGTGCGGGTGAGCCCCGGGTTGACTGCGTTGACCCGCACCCCCTTGCCCGCGTAGGCCCGCGCGAGCCCGACCGTGGCCAGCATCAGCGCGGAATTGGCCGCGCCGCCCGCGATGTGCATCACGCCCGCCTGGCGCCCGCCCTGCCCGATCACGTTGACGATGCTGCCCTGCCCCCGCGCGGCCATGCGACGCGCCACCGGCTCCATCACGTGCACGTAGCTGAAATACTTGGCGTCCATCGCCTGGCGGAATGCTGCCGGATCCAGCTCATCCGGCGCATAGCGCCGCGCGGCGCCGGCCGAGTTCACCAGCACGTCGATGGCACCGAAACGCGCCCAGGCCTCGTCGACCAGGCGGGAGGCGGCGACCGCATCGGTCAGGTCGGCGGCGACCGCGTGCATGTCGAGCCCCTGGGCAGCCAGCGACGCGCAGGCCTGCGCCAGGTTGGCCTCGCTGCGCGACACGCCCACGACCACCGCCCCCTCGCGCGCCAGCGCCGCGGCGCAGGCCAGGCCGATGCCCTTGCTCGCGCCCGTGACCAGCGCGACCTTGCCTTTCAGCTCCAGATCCATGCTTCCTCCTGCCCGGCGCCGCGGCGCCGGTATCCTTGGTCCATTGCATTTCCAACCGTCGAAGGATAACCGCATGCGACAGGACCACGATGGCTGAGCCGGGCGATCGGCAGCCGGAAGGCCTCCCGGAGCCGGGCGCAACCGCGGGCGGAAGCTGGCGCCTGGCGGCCCTGCTCGCGGCCCCGCTGCTCGCGCTGGCCGCGGCGCTGGCCCTGCCCGGCAGTTTCACCGGCCCGGACGGCGCAGTCGAGACGCTGTCTCCAGCAGCCCGCGCCACGGTCGGCATGCTGGTCTGGATGGCGCTGTGGTGGGTGACCGAGGCGGTGCCTATCGAGGCCACCGCGCTGCTGCCCGTGGCGGCCTTCCCGCTGCTGGGGATCGCGCCGCTTGGCGATGCGCTCGGCCCCTACGCATCGGACGTCATCTTCCTGTTCCTGGGCGGCTTCATGCTGGCCGCGGCGATGACCCGCTGGGGCCTGGACCGGCGGATCGCCTTCGCGACCATCGGGCTCGCCGGCACCTCGCCGAACCGCGTGATCGCCGGCGTCATGGCCGCCACGGCGTTCGTCAGCATGTGGGTGTCCAACAGCGCGACCGCCGCGATGATGGTGCCGATCGCGCTGTCGCTGATCCGCCTTGCCGGCGAGAGCGCGCAGGCGCGCCGGTTCGCGGTCGCGATGCTGCTGGGCGTGGCCTGGTCGGCGTCGATCGGCGGGCTGGGCTCGCTGATCGGCTCGCCGCCCAATGGGATCGTGGTGCGCTACGTCGAGCAGACCTGGGCTCGGGAGATCTCCTTCGCGCACTGGGTCGGCATCGGCCTGCCGCTGGTGCTGGTGCTGCTGCCGCTGGCCTGGCTGCTGCTGACGCGCTTCCTGTTCCGCCACGGGCTCACCGAACTGGGCGGCGGCCGCAGCCTCGTGCAGGCCGCCCGGCGCGAACTGGGCCCGATGTCGCGCGGCGAGTTCGCCACGCTGGTCGCCTTCGGACTGGCGGCGCTTGCCTGGATGCTGCGGCCGGTGCTCGCCGGGATCGAGGTCGGCGGCCTTCGCCCGCTGGCCGGCCTGAGCGATGCGGGAATCGCGATGTGCGCAGCGCTGCTGCTGTTCGCCTGGCCGGTCGACGCGCGCAGCCGGGTGTTCGCGCTGGACTGGCAGAGCGCGGTCCGGCTGCCCTGGGGCGTGCTGCTGCTGTTCGGCGGGGGCCTGTCGCTGGCGGCGGCGATCGAGGCCAACGGCGTGACCCGGATGCTCGCCGCCGCAGCCCGCTCGGCCGGCGAGGTGCCGGACCTCGCCGCGTTCTCGGGCATCGTCGGCGCCTCGGTCTTCCTTTCGGAGATGACCTCGAACACCGCGCAGGTCGCTGCGACGACGCCGGTGCTGGCGGCGATCGCCCCCGCCCTCGGCGTGGAGCCGATCCATCTGGTCATCGCCAGCGCCCTGGGCGCAAGCTGCGCCTTCATGATGCCGGTCGGCACGCCGCCGAACGCCATCGTGTTCGGCACCGGCCACCTCACCATCTGGCAGATGTGCCGGGCGGGCTTCTGGCTGAACCTCATCGCCATCGCCGTGATCGTGGCGCACGCCACGCTCTGGCTGCCCTGGATCCTGGGCTGACCTCTTGCGGAGCGAATCCATGAACATCGTCTGCGGCACCGACTTCAGCGCCCCCGCCGCCGAGGCAGCGGGCCTGGCCGCGCTGATCGCCCGGCGGCTCGACCGCCCCCTGCTCCTGGTCCACGTCCTGGACACCCGCGGCGTGATGTTCAACCAGGCGGCGGTGCTCGAGGCGCTGCAGCGGCAGGCGGCCGAGCGCCTGGACGACGAGGTGGCCCGGCTGCGCGCAATGGGCGCGCGGGTCGAGCCGCTGGTGTTCGAGGGCTGGCCGGACGAAGGCCTGCTGCGCGCGGCCGCCGAGCGCGGCGCCGAAATCCTCCTGCTCTCGGCCACCGGCGCCGGAGCGTCGCCGCACAGCCTGCTCGGCAGCACCGCGGAGCGCGTCTCGGGCAGCGCCGATGCGCCGCTGCTGATGGTGCGCGACGCCGGCCGGCTGCGCCAGTGGCTGGAGGGCGTCCGCGCGCTGAAGGTGCTCTGCGGCGTGGACGCTTCGCTCGCCTCGGAGGCCGCGATCGAGTGGCTGCGCCGCCTGCGCCTGATCGCTCCCTGCGAGCTGGTCGTCGCCAGCGTCGACGCGGAGCAGGACGAAGCCGCGCATGCCCGGCTGCGCGAACGCCTGGAGCGGCGCCTCGGCAAGGACGCAGCGCGGATCGCCGCCGCGCCGCCCGGCGACGGAGTGGCTGCGCGGCTGGCCGCGCTCGCGGCGGAGGAATCGGCGGACCTGGTCGTGGTTGGCAGCCATCAGCGCCACGGCCTGGACCGCGCGCTGCACGGCTCGGTTTCGGCCGGGCTGATGCGCACCGCGAACGCGAACGTGCTGGTGGCGCCCGCCTCGATCGCGGATCGCCTTGCGCCCCCGCCCGCAGGCCACGGCCGGCGCGTGCTGATCGCCACCGACCTGTCGCCGCACGGCAGGCGGGCCGCAAAGCTGGCACTGTCGATGCTGCCGCAGGGCGCCCGCGTGCGCATCATGACCGTGGTGCACCCGAGGACCATGCCCTCGGCGCCGCTCGCGGTCCAGGCCGGCGACCCCGGGCAGCAGGTCCGCTATGCCGCCTGGCGGGAGCAGTGCCGGGGCGAGCTCAGGGCGCTGCTGCCCGCCGATCTCCAGGCGCGCGGCCTGTCGGTCGAGACCGACGTCGTCGAAGGCGAGGATCCGGCCGAGGCGATCGTCGCCGCGGCCGATGCGATCGACGCCGACCTGGTCTGCCTGGGAACCGCGGGCCGCACCGGCATCGCCGCCAGCCTGCTCGGATCGGTGGCGCAGCGGGTGCTGGGCAGGAGCCGCCGCCCGGTGATGCTGGTTCCCGAGCGAGGCGACTGAGGATCCTGCGGATCAGCCGTCGCGCCCGTCGATCCGCGGGCGCGTCAGGCGCGGCCAGTAGACGACCAGGTACAGCAGGAAGGCGGCGGCCCAGAGCACCGAGGACAGCTCGATGAAGCGCAGGGTGTGCCCCGGCGCCACCAGCGGCCCGAATACGCGCAGCAGCGCCGCGAGTTGCACCATCGCGTACATCGCGGTCTCCGAGCGTCCTGCGACCAGCATCCTGCCGGTGTGGCCGAGGGCGGTGCGCGTGATCATGCCGATGATCAGCCCCCCGACGAGGCCCACCGAGAAGGCGTGCACCGACAGCGTGCGGGGCACCCAGCCGAGCGCGCCGGCCGCCATCAGCGCGAAGCCCACCGCCGCCCAGCCGTAGGACGCGTGCAGTATCCAGAGGATGGGCTTGTCCAGCGTTCCCTGCGGACCCCAGCCGGCCAGCCGGATCGCCTGCAGCACCGCGGCCGCGACCGCCACCAGGGCCAGCAGCGCCCCGGACACGCCGGAGAGCTCCAGTGCGAAGGCGACGACGCTCGCTGCGATCGCTGCCTGGTCCAGCCGCGCGTGGCGGAACTGCCTGACTCCGCGCGCCCCGTTGGCGGTGAACATCGGGATCACGCGGCCGCCGATCACGAAGGTCAGCGTGGCCACCAGGTAGAGCCCGAAGCGCACCACGGTGTCCGGGTTGTTGCCGCCCGCCAGGCCCTGCCCCGCCGCCCAGAAGAGCAGGTCCGCGGCAGCCAGCACCGCAAAAAGCACACCGACGAAGTAGTTGCGCCGGTTGCGCGAGCGAAGCAGCGGCCGCAGCAGCGCGATGGCCACCAGCAGCAGGAAGGCAAGCTCGATGAGCAGTCCGAGCCCCGGCGCGCCGGCGACGAAGGCGATGCGCGCGGCCATCCAGAGGCCCGCGAGCGCCGCGAGGTGCGCGCCCGTCGGGGTCGGCTGGTTGGTCCAGTTGCGCACCGCGGTGAACAGGAAGCCGGCGATGATCGCGAGCGCGAAGCCGAACACCATTTCGTGGGCATGCCAGGTCTGGGGCGGAAGCCCCTGCGGCAGCGAGGCCGCGCCGGCGAAGACCGCAACCCAGAGCGGTATTCCCAGCGCAGCGAACAGCGCGCCCAGCAGGTAGAAGGGACGGAATCCCAGCCGCCAAAGGGCAAAGGCGCCCGCGCCCGCAATCTTCGGCGCGGGATTCTCGATCTGCAACAGTTGCTTGCTCATGGCAGCGCTGGCCCTCCCGGCCCTTGCATCGGTTCCAGCAGGGAGCCTATCGCTGGCCTCGGCAGACTTCCTTAATGCGAATCAATCCCAACACGATCCGATTGGGGCCTGGCGGCCACCGCCAGCAGGACCAGACAGGTCCCGGCCAGCACGTTGTGGAGGGTTCCGCCGCCCGGGCCCAGCAGCCCCGACGCGGTGGCCAGCCCCAGCGGGGCAAGCAGCAGGATGCAGGCGAGCGCGCCGAGCGCCGGCAGGCGCCGTCCGGTCCCCGCCCTGGAGCCGCCCGGCGCCGGACGCAGCACCAGCAGCAGCACGCACGCCGCCACCGCGATCGCGAGCAGACGATGTGCCAGGTGCAGCGCCTGCCCGTCGGCCGCGCTGGCTATCGCCAGCGCCACCCGCGGATCGAAGACCGCGGGATCGACGGCCGCCTGCGGCAGGCACAGCGCAGTCGCGCAGGCGCCCACCGCATCCCTGGCGCCGATGGTGACGCCCAGTGCCGACTGCAGGCCGGCCAGCGCCAGCGCGGCCCAGGCAAGGCCTGCGCTTGCGCGCGAGCTGCCGCCCGCGGCGATCCACCCGAAGGCCGCTGCCAGGGCGAAGCCGCCCAGCACGTTGCCGATGGTGACCAAGGGCAGGTCGTGCGGCGTGTAGCGCCCCAGCCAGGACAGGAAGACCGTGTCGACCAGCGCGAAGGCGGCCGCGGCCCGGTCCGACGCGCCGAAGCGCGACCAGCCGAACAGCACGATGCCCAGCGCGAGCAGGCCGACCAGCACCGCGCTGATCCGGTGCAGCGCGCGGGCGACGAAGACCGCATCCACCTCGCCCGGCGCGGCTGCCGCTGGCGCCATCCGCAGCACGCCGCTGCCGCCCCGCGCCTGCGCCTGCTGCTCGAGGCAGCCGGGCCAGGGGCTGCAGCCCAGCCCCGCCTGGGTGTTGCGGATGAAGGCGCTCGCGGCGGTGATGCAGAGCGTGAAGATGCAGGCGAGAAGCGCCAGCCGCCGGATCATTCCGCCGCCTCGCCGCGCGCGCGCATGCTGCGCAGGACGACCAGGATGAAGGCGATGCCGCCGAGGATGGCCACCAGCCCGCCGAAGCCCATCACCCCCATGCCGATCACTTCCTGGGTGCTGCGCAGCACCTGCTCGCTGCCCGCCACCTTGCGCTGCACGCCATAGCCGCCGGACCAGACCAGGCCGAGGATGTGCAGCAGCTGGCCGCCGCCGTAGAGCCAGGGCTGCCAGTCGGCCATGCGCCCGCGCGGCGCCGCGAAGCCGAGGCGCGGCAGCAGCGCATAGGCGAGCCCCATCAGCGCGAGCGTGACGCCGACGATCGAACCGTGATAGTGGGCCGGAACGCGCACGTCCGAGCCCTCGATCAGGAAGCCGATGCCGCCGCCGATCGTGAACAGCAGCAGCGAGGCGATCAGCGCGCCGCGCAGCGGCCGGCTCCGGTCGCTCGCGCGCGGGCCGCGCAACAGCGCCGCCGCCAGCGCCAGCACCATCGGCAGGATCGCCAGCCCGCCGCCGAAGCGCATCAGCCAGGTCATCATCTTCTGGTGCTCGAACGACATCACGCTCCAGTTCAGGTAGATGAGCGGCGCGACGAACACCGAGGCCAGGCCGATCCCGTAGACCAGCACCACGATCCGCGGGCTCAGCGGCATCGGCGAGCCGGTCAGCGTCGCCAGCCAGGTCCAGGCGACCAGCATCAGCAGCGTCCAGGTGAACTGGATGACGTGCCCGGGCCCCCAGAAGAGAAGCTCGTAATAGGCCTTGCCCTCCAGCTCGGCCGGGACCTCCGCCCAGGACCAGGCCATCGCCATCAGCGCGATCGCGGCGGAGACCGCCGCCGCCCTCAGCCCGAAGCGCAGCGCGTCGCCGCCGTCGAGCGCGAGCCCGATGCGCAGCGGCGCGACGAAGCTGCGCAGCGTCAGCAGCGCGAATCCGACGCCGAACACCACCAGGCCGTAGAGGAAGACCGGGCTCTCGAGCACCGGCACGTAGTTGGACATCACCGGAGTCGGGCTGCCGATGAACGGGGCGGCGGCCATCAGCACGGTGCCGATCGCGGTCGACCACAGCGCCAGCCAGCCCAGGCCATTGGCGCGCCGGGCGCTGTCGAAGGACCACAGCATGCCCGCCATCGAGACGAACCACACCAGCACCGAGAGGTCGACGTGCACGACCAGGGCGACGCGGAAGAAGTCCACCCCGGGGATCAGCCCGGCAACGTGCGGCGTGCGCGCAAGCACCAGCAGCACCGAAAACAGGCCGGAGCCGATGAGCGCGGCGACGCCGAGCGCCAGCCAGCCTGCGGCCATCGCGCGCTGTTCGGCGGCAGGCGCGTCGAGGTCGAAGCGGTCGGCCGGGCGCGCCGCGCGCGCCCCGCCAAGAAAGCCGGCGGACCCGGCAAGCCCTCCGGTCTTCATCGGATCAGCACTCCCCCGCGGTCCGCGATGAAATCGATCAGCACCACCTGGCCCGGCTCGAGCTGGACGGTCTGGGCGCGCTCATGCGTGAAGCCCTCGACCCGGGCATCGTCGTTGACCTGGACGACCAGGCGATGCTCGCCGGCGGCGATCGGCAGCCGGCGGTAGCCGCTTGCCGCACCGTCGCGGCGCAGCCCGGCCGGCGCGAAGACCTCGTCGTAGAGCGGCGCCCCGTCGAGCTGCACCCGGACGCGCACCGGCGAACGCTCGCGCGGGCAGTCCATCGCGGCCCGCAGCTGCGGCAGCATGTCCGCGAGCTCCTCGGCACTGCGCGCGCGGCAGTCGGTCACGAACTGCCCCGGGTGCTTGAAAGAAAGACGCAGAAGCGCCTCGTCGTCCCCCAGGTGCTCGTACGGGGGCGAAGTGGAGAACCAGCCCACGAAGCCCGCGAACAGCGCATAGAGCACCGCCTGCCCCCCGTACCTCACGAATGTGCCTGCCGTCATTTCGGTTCCCGTCGATTCAGTTGTCATCCATCCGCCCCGGGCGCAGCCGCGCCGGGCCCCGAGAGCTCGCGCCTGAACGCCTGCAGCGACTCCCGCAGACGCGCGCGCTCCTCGCGCGCCGCCTCCACGGTGCGCACCCGCGCGCGGTCGACCGACGCCCGCAGGTAGGGCTCGCGCTCGCCGCGCAGCCGCTCCCTCGTCCACTGCACCCCGAGCCTGAACTCGCAGTCTTCGGCGGGACAGGTGGCAACCATCACCCCTGCAGCGCCATGACGCAAGGCGTATTCCACGAAGGACGGCGGCAGCATGCCCGCGCAGGGCAGCCCGAACGCGAGCACGCCGTCGGCGCGGCCGGCGTCCGGATCCGCTCCCAGCCCCGCGCCGCGCTGGCAGGAAAACAGCACCACGGGCGAAGCGCCCTCGGCAGTCGAGCGTGCCAGCGCACTCCCGAGTTCGTCGCGCAGGTCGCCCACCTCCCTGTCCGGCAGGTCGATCCCGCTGACCAGCCGCTGCCGCGACCGGAAGGGCGTCGACGACGGACAGGCGCCCGCGCAGATCCCGCAGCTCGCGCAGAGGTCGTCCGCCACCACTGCGATCTCGCCGCGGCCGCTGGGGTGCGGCGCCATCGTGATCGCGGAATACGGGCAGTCGACGAAACAGCGGGTGCAGCCATTGCAGTGGTCCGGATCCACCTTGGCGGGCGGCGCAGGCGCAACGCGGCGCCCAAGCCATGGAACCGCGCCGAGCAGCACGGTGAGCACCGCGGCCGCCGCCCACACCGCCTGCGGCGAGGCCGCGTAGATCGCCGGCAGCGGCGCAAGGTAGAACCAGTCGATGGGCACGTTCGCGGGCACCCGGGCCAGGTCCGCCGGCGGCAGCGACACCACGGGCGCCGCCAGCGACAGGGCCAGCAGCGCGGCGAAGGTCCAGCCGCCAACCGCCCGGCTGGTCACGGTGCGCGCACGCGCGAGCCGCTGGATGTGCACCCACATCGCCAGCAGCAGCACCAGCGGCACCGCCAGATGCAGGAAGGAAAGCAGCGAGAAGAAGCGGCCGGAAAGATGCTCGGGCGTCAGGAAGTTGCGCGCCAACGGCTCGCCGAAGATCGGGATCACGTCGAGCAGCTTGGCCGAGACGATGGCGACGTACTGCGCCAGCGCGTCCCAGACCAGCCAGTAGCCGATGACCCCGGATGCGGCGGCCAGCCAGAGCGTGGGGACGCCGGTGACCCAGGTGTACCAGCGGAAGTGCCTGAAGCGTCCGTAGGCCAGCTCGCGCAGCAGGTGCGCCGCGATCACCAGCGCGAAGGCATCGGACCCATAGCGGTGGAGGCTTCGCATCACGCCTCCCGCCCACCACTGGTCGACGGTGAGGCGCTCGATCGAGTTCCAGGCGCCGGCAACGCTGGTGTCGTAGAAGATGTAGAGATAGGCGCCGGTGATCGAGACCAGCCAGAAGAGCTGGAAGCCGAGCGCGCCGAGCTGCCGCAGCGGATTGTCCGCCTCGCCGCAGACCGCATCGAAGCCCCGCTCCACCCGGCGCACCAGGCCCGCGAGCCTCCCGCTGCCGGGCAGGCCGGCCTCGGCAGGGTTGGTGGGAGCGAAGACGCGGCTGTTCATCTGGATCGGGAGGGAGCCCAGCAGCGACGCGGGCCCCCGTGTGCGGATCGTCCGCTGCGCCGAAGGCTCCGGGCTTTGATCCGCGTCAAGCGAACGCGGTCGACGGACACGCCTCGGCTGCGCCTCGACCGCACTTGCCCGCCCGTCCCCACGCGCGGCGGATCATGCGCCGCGCGGCCGCCGGCGCAGTTCCCGGATGACCACCCAGGCGATCGCGCCCAGCGTGGTGAGTCCCGCGAAGATCTCGAAGAAGATCCCGTAGTTGACCCGGTAGCCTCCCGAGTTGGGGTCGTACACCGTGCAGTAGAGCTTCACCTTCTCCCAGACGTTCTCCACCGTGAACGACTCCGACGCCTGCCCGGAGAGCAGTTCCTTGAGCGGCTGGACCAGCATCGGCAGGTCGAAATTCTCGCCGTACACCTGCCGGTAGATGACGCCTTTCGGATCGACGATGCTGACCTGGGTGACATGATCGAAGCCCTTGGGCGTGGCCTCGTAGACGAAGCCGAAGCGCTCGGTCAGCGCCTCCACCTCGCCGGCGCGCGGCGTGAGGAAGAACCAGCGCGGATCGTCGATGCCGTTCTGCCGCGCGAAGGACGCCATGGCAACCGGATTGTCGAAAGGCTGGTTGAAGCCTATCGACACCACGGCGAAGCGGTCGTCGCCCAGCGCCTTGCGCGCGGTCTCCACGGCTTCCATCAGGAACTTGGTCGCCACCGGGCAGGCCTGGAAGCAGCCGGTGTAGACGAAGCTGACCAGCAGCGGCCGGCCGCGGAAGTCGGCGAACGCGACCTCCCTGCCCTTGCTGTCGG
>JBKHVS010000015.1:0-21032 GCA_046569945.1 Gammaproteobacteria bacterium
GTGGTCAGCGGCACCTCCAACCGGCAGACCCGCGCGCTCGCCTCCAACGTGCGCGAGAAGGTCAAGGAGCACGGCGGCCACGTGATCTCCGTGGAAGGCGAGGAAACCGGCGAATGGGTGCTCGTCGATCTCGGCGACATCGTCGTTCACGTGATGCAGCCGGCCATCCGCAGCTACTACAACCTCGAGGAGCTGTGGGGCGGGAAGCCCGTGCGCGTCAAGCTGGGCGCCTCGGGCGCGGCAGCCACCGCCGCCGCGCGTCGTTGAGGACGGACGGCACGGCAGCAGCCCGGCCGCGCCTGCGCCCGGCCGCGCATCGATGCTGATCCGCGTCGTCGCGGTCGGCACGAAGATGCCGGCCTGGGTGCAGGCCGCGGTCGACGACTACACCGGCAGGATGCCCCCGGATCTGCGCGTCGAGTGGCGCGAGGTCCGCGCCGAGCAGCGCTCGGCGGGCGCCACGCCGGCCGTCTGGATGGCCCGCGAGGCGCAGCGCATCCGCGCCGCCCTGCCCCCGGGCGCGCAGATCGTCGTCCTCGACGAGCGCGGCGCCGACCTCGACACCCGGCAGCTTGCCGGCCGCGTTCAGCGCTGGCAGCAGGCGGCCCAGCCGGTCGCAATCCTGATCGGCGGGCCGGACGGGCTCGACGAAGCGCTCAAGTCGCAGGCGGCCGAACGGCTGCGGCTGTCCAGCCTCACCCTGCCGCACCCTCTGGTCCGGGTGCTCCTGGCCGAGCAGCTCTACCGCGCGTGGTCGGTGCTCGCCAACCACCCCTACCATCGCGACTGATCCGCCGCGCACCCGCCGGCCCGCTGCCATGACCGACTTCCTCTACCTCGCATCGAAGAGCCCGCGCCGCCAGGAGCTGCTGCGCCAGATCGGCGTGAGCTTCCGCGTCCTGGAGCCGCTCGACCCGGAGGCGGCCGAGGCGCTGGAAGCCCCGCTGCCCGCGGAATCGCCGACGGTGTACGTCAAGCGCGTGGTCCGCGCCAAGCTCGAATCCGCGCTCGCCAGCCTGGAGCCCCGTGGACTCGAGGCCGCGCCGGTGCTGGCCGCCGACACCACGGTTGCAGTGGGCGGCAGGATGCTCGGCAAGCCCGAGAGCCCGGCGCAGGCGCGCGAGATGCTGCGGCTGCTCTCGGGCCGCACCCACCGGGTGCTGACCGCGGTCGCCCTGGCGCGCTCGAGCCGGCGCGACCTCGTGGTGAGCGTCTCGCGGGTCAGCTTCGCGCGGCTGTCGCCCGCCCAGATCGACGACTACGTCGCCAGCGGCGAGCCGTTCGACAAGGCGGGCGCCTACGGAATACAGGGCTCGGCCGGGGCCTTCGCGCGGCGGATCGAGGGAAGCTACTCCGGTATCATGGGTTTGCCCCTGTACGAGACGGCCCGGCTGCTGCGCGGCCTGCCCGGCGTGCGACAACCCGAACGCGCAGGCACCCCGCGATGCCGATGACCGAAGAAATTCTCGTCAACCACAGCGCACACGAAACCCGCATCGCAGTCGTCCAGCAGGGCGTGGTCCAGGAGCTCCACCTGGAGCGCGCCGCCACGCGCGGCCTGGTCGGCAACGTCTACCTGGGGCGCGTCTCCCGAGTGCTGCCCGGGATGCAGTCCGCCTTCATCGACATCGGGCTGGAGCGCGCCGCCTTCCTGCACGTCGCCGACCTCTGGCAGTCGCGCGCCAACACGCAGAGCACCGGCCATCCGATGCCGATCGAGAAGCTGCTCTTCGACGGCAAGCCGCTGCTGGTCCAGGTGATCAAGGACCCGCTGGGCACCAAGGGCGCGCGCCTGTCCACGCAGATCAGCATCGCGGGCCGCCTGCTGGTCTACCTGCCCCAGGATCCGCACATCGGCGTCTCGCAGCGCATCGGCAACGACAGCGAGCGCGCGCTGCTGCGCAGCCGCCTCCAGAAGCTGATGCCCGAGGACGAGCGCGGCGGCTTCATCATCCGCACCTCCGCCGAGGACGCGCCGGACTCGGAGCTTGCCGCCGACGTCGCCTACCTTCGCAAGCGCTGGCGCGAGATCCTCGACGAAAGCCAGCGCAAGCCAGCTCCCTCGCTGCTCTACCAGGAGCTGAGCCTGACGCAGCGAATGCTGCGCGACGTCGCCGGCGAGGCCACCGCCGCGATCCAGATCGACTCCGCCGAGGAATGCCAGCGGATGATCGAATTCGCCAACACCTACGTGCCGGGGCTCGCGGGGCTGATCCGCACCTACAGCGGCGAGCGCCCGCTGTTCGAGCTCCACGGCGTGGAGGGGGAGATCGAGAAGGCGCTGGCGCGCCGTGTCGACCTGAAGTCGGGCGGCTACCTGATCGTCGACCAGACCGAGGCGCTCACCACGATCGACGTCAACACCGGCGGCTACGTCGGCGGGCGCAACTTCGACGACACCATCTTCAAGACCAACCTCGAGGCCGCGCACTCCATCGCCCGCCAGCTTCGGGTGCGCAACCTCGGCGGCATCATCATCGTCGACTTCATCGACATGACCAGCGCCGAGCACCGCGACGCGGTGCTGTCCGAGCTGAAGAAGGCGCTGGCGCGCGACCGCACCCGCACCACCGTGAACGGATTCACCACGCTGGGGCTGGTAGAGCTCACCCGCAAGCGCACCCGCGAGTCGCTCGCGCACGTGCTCTGCGAGTCCTGCCCCACCTGCGCAGGGCGCGGCATGCTGAAGACACCGCGCACCGTGTGCTACGAGATCCTGCGCGAGATCCAGCGCGAGGCCAGGCAGTTCGACCCCAAGGAGTTCCGCATCCTTGCCTCGCAGGACGTGGTCGACCTCTTCCTCGAGGAGGAGGCGCAGCCGCTGGCCGCGCTGGGCGACGCCATCGGCAAGCAGATCTCCCTGCGGGTCGAGAGCATCTACAGCCAGGAGCAGTACGACATCATCCTGGTGTGAGCGCAGCGCGGCATGAGGCAAGGAAGGCTCAGGGCCGCCTGCGCTCGTCGGCTTGTCCGCTTCCATGCTTGCCTCGATTATCCGGAAGCGCAGACTCGACGCGACGAGGCTTGCGTCAGGCAGGCTCTGCGAGACTGAACCGGAAAACCGGTCAACCACCGAGGAAGGTCCGATGAAGCGCGCTCAAGTGCTGGAATTGCTTGCGCGAAGCAAGCCCGTACTGGCGGCCCGCTATGGGGTGACGGGCCTGGCGCTGTTCGGATCCACCGCCCGGGATGCCGCCCGGTCCGACAGCGACGTCGACATCCTCGTGTCCTTCGACGGACCTGCAAGCTCCGATCGCTACTTCGGGGTCCAGTTCTACCTCGAGGACCTCCTCGGTCGCCCGGTCGACCTCGTGACCGAAAAGGCACTTCGCCCTGAGCTGCGCCCGTTCATCGAGCGCGAGGCCGTGCATGTCTGAGGGCGTCGATCGGGCATGGGGCTTCTACATCGGCGACATGATCGCCTTTGCGGGGAAGGTGCTCGAACAGGCTGATCCACGGTTACCTTGGCATCGACGACGATACGCTCTGGAGCATCGTCGCTTCGGACGTGCCCGCCCTGGTGGAGACGTTGCGCGCACTCGGCGCCCGATCCCGATGAAGCGAGCCCGGAGCCGCATCTTCAGCCAGGAGCAGTACGACATCATCCTGGTGTGACCGCGCAGCGCGCGATCGCTCAGTACGACAGCCGCGCGTAGTAGGTGCGCTGCGCGGCCTCGCGCGCCTGGCCGAGCGTGTGGATGCCCCTGGCCTCCAGCAGCGGGATCAGCCGCAGCAGCACCTCCGCGGTGACGATCGCATCCCCGAGCGCGGTGTGCCTGCCGATCACCGCGATGCCGAAGCGCTCGGCGATCGCCTCCAGCCGGTGCGACGGCTGGTTGGGATGCACCACTGCGGACAGCAGCAGCGTGTCCAGCACCGGCTGCTCGAAGCGCACGCCGGTGGCCTCCTCCTTGAGCTGTAGAAAGCGCATGTCGAAGGCAGCGTTGTGCGCGACCAGCACGGTGTCCTGCGCATAGGCGTGGAAGGCCGGCAGCACCTGGTCGATGGTGGGCTGGCCCTGCACCATGTGCGGCTCGATCCCGTGGATCGGGATCGACGCGCGAGGGATGGGGCGCCGGGGGTCGACCAGCTGCTCGAAGGACTCGGCGCGCCGCAGCTTGCCGTTGACCACCCGCACCGCGCCGATCTGGATGATCTCGTCGCCGGCGGAGGGCTCGAGCCCCGTGGTCTCGGTGTCGAACACCGTGAAGGCAAGCTCGGCCAGGCGCCGCTCCTCGAGCGCACGCGTTGTGGCGGTGCTCTGGAACAGGTCGAAATCGTAGAACTCCGGACGGCTGCGGCCGCGCAGGAAGGCCTCGGCCTCGATCTCGCCGGCCTCGCGGGCCCGTGGCAGGACGAAGCGGAAGAACGCGAGCTGGCGGGCCCTCTCGCGCTGGAACTCGAACGAGCCCGCATGCCGCTGCACCACCTCGCGCACGGTCAGCATCGCGGCCCCGGCCGGGATGGGGTCGAGCTCCCAGGTCATCGCGGTCTCGGTGCTCATCGCGCCGCCGGTCCAGACCAGGTCGAGATGCACCCGATCCGCCTCGCCCTCGGCGAGCCTGAGCCGCAGGTCGCGGACTCCGTGCTCGTCGCGCAGCCGCTGCGCCAGCGCACCGAGCGCCTCGAGGACGGCAAACCCGTCGATGCGCAGCCACAGCGCGGGATCGACCTCGTCGATCGCGCATCGAACGCCCGTGTGCGCCTCGATCTGGCTTCGGGCACCCTCGAGGAACTCGGCGCCCGGCACCTCTTCGAGCGGCCAGCGGCCCGCCGCGCCGTGCGCGAACCGGGCGGCAAGCTCTCGCAGCCTGCGCCGGGCGGTTTCGACCTCCGCCAGCGCCTGCGCAGCCTGCTGATCCCGGCCGGCGGCCTCTGCCGGCACCGCCTGCAGCCGTTCGATCAGCGTCGCCAGCCGCGCCAGTGCGGCGCCGGTCTCGTCCGCGAGGGCGAGCACCAGGCCGTCGCGCTCCGATTCGCGCTCGAACTCCACCGTGACGTTCTCGAGCATCAGCACGAAGCCCGCGAGCGGCGGGGTCCTGTCGCCGCCATCCCCTCTGCCGGGGGCTCCCTCGCCGGCCTCACCGCCTCGAGGCTCGCTGCTGCCGGATTCGCTGCTGCCTGGCTCGCTGCCGTCATCGGACGCCACGTCGCGCACCGGCGACATCCGAACCCGCAGCAGCTGCCCGCTGTGCGTGAGCGTGACGAAGCGGGCGGTGGGGTTGGCCGCCCCGCGCTGCAGCCGCCTGCGCACGCTGCCCAGCGCATGCGCGACCAGGCGGCGGTCGAAGACGCTGTAGATCGACCGCCCCAGCCCGATCAGTTCGGCGCCGTCGGCCAGCATCGGCGCTGACGAAAGCGCGCGGAACTGCAGCCGCGCGCGGCTGTTGTAGAGCAGGATCCTGCCGTCCAGGTTGCAGACCACGACGCTCTGGTCGAGCTCGCTCATCAGCGCAGCCAGCCGGTTGCGCTCCTGCTCGACACCCCGGCTCGCCTGGGCGACCCGGGCCTCGATGTCGCGCCCGAGCTCAGAGCGCTGGCGCGCGAGCAGGTTGATCGCCTCGGCGAACCCGCGCATCTCGGCGCTGCCGGTCATCGGCAGTTCACGATCCACGCCCGGCGCAAGCAGCGCCTGTGCCTGCTCCAGCAGCCGTGCCGGGCCCGCCACCCAGCGCAGGTGGAGAGCCCGCGCCAGGTAGCCCGCGGCCAGCGCCAGCAGCAGCACGCCCATGGCCACCAGCGGCAGGTGCGGCAGCAAGGCATCGAGGAGTCGGCGGCGCAGGTCCGGTTCGATGACGGCGCCCAGCAGCAGCGCCATCGCGCCGAGCCAGGCCGCCAGCAGTATCGCGGCGGAGACGGCGGAGACAAGGACCGTCGAAAGCAGCCGCCGGTCGCGCTTCACGGCGCGTCTCCCTGGCGCGCACGATGCGCACGACGCGCCGGAACCTCCTGGCCGGTCGCCGCGAGGGTCGTCATCGGGAGGCCCGCGCGCCGGAAGCTCAGCCCTTCGCGCGCGCCGTTTCCGCAGACAGGTGGGCCTGCCGGCCCAGCGCGAAGCTGGCGAAGAACTTGCACCAGATGGTGGTTCCGGCGATCGCCGTCCAGGTCTCGTAGGGCAGCGCGCCGAAACCCACGCCGACGATCACGAAGACTGCGACCACGCCCGCCACTGCATTGATGATGCACTCGTAGGGAGCCCAGCGCGAGGGATCCGGCGGGGACTCTCCGCGCTTGAGGGCAACCTCGGAAAAATCGCGCCTGAACGCAATGCGCCAGGCGCGCCTGAGCCAGAAGAAGGCCATCGGGAACAGGGCGAGGAACAGAATCCAGGTCATCGCCACACCAACGTCGAACACCATCCGCGGCTCCTGAAACGAAGGGCCTCGCCGGCAGGGCCGGCGAGGCCGGGAAGCGGACTGCGCCCGGGAAGCCCCGGGCGCCGCCGCATCAGTGCGAGCCCTCGACGGCCTTGGAGCCGCGCGGGATGCGCACCGACTCGACCATCGCCTGGATGTGCTCCGGCGGCTCCTTGGTCACCTTGTCGACCAGGAAGGCCACTGCGAAGTTCACCAGTGCGCCGATCGCGCCGAAGGCCTCGGGCGTGATGCCGAAAAAGCTGTTCGGGCCGCCGATCAGGTCCAGGTACTCGGTGCCCTTCACGAAGAAGAGGCCCTTGTGCGCGAACACGTAGAACAGCGTGACGAACAGGCCGGCCAGCATGCCCGCCATCGCGCCTTCCTTGTTCATCTTCTTGCTGAAGATGCCCATCATGATCGCAGGGAACAGCGAGCTTGCGGCAATCCCGAATGCCAGCGCCACCGTTCCCGCCGCGAAGCCCGGCGGGTTGAGCCCCAGCCATCCGGAGATCACGATCGCCACTGCCATCGAGATCTTGCCTGCCATCAGCTCGCCCTTCTCGCTGATGTCCGGCTTGAACACCCCCTTGATCAGGTCGTGCGAGACCGCCGAGGAGATCGCCATCAGCAGGCCTGCCGCGGTCGACAGTGCCGCCGCGAGACCGCCCGCGGCGACCAGCGCGATCACCCAGTTGGGCAGCAGCGCGATCTCCGGGTTGGCCAGCACGATGATGTCGGCATTGACGTCCAGCTCGTTGCCCTTCCAGCCGGCAGCCTCCGCCTTCTTCAGCACCTCCTCGTTCTTGGTCTTGTCGTTGTAGTACTGGATGCGGCCGTCGCCGTTCTTGTCCTCGAACTTGAGAAGGCCGGTCTGCTCCCAGCGCTTCATCCAGTCCGGCCGCTGCTCGTACTGGATGGCGGCGTCGGCGGCGAAGGGATCCGTGTCCTGCATCACCACGCCGGGCGTGACGGTTCGGATCAGGTTGGTCTTGGCCATGGCCGCGACCGCGGGCGCCGTCGTGTACAGGATCGCGATGAAGATCAGCGCCCAGCCGGCCGACAGGCGGGCGTCGCTCACCTTGGGCACGGTGAAGAAGCGCATGATCACGTGCGGCAGGCCGGCGGTGCCGATCATCAGCGACATCGTGTAGACGAACATGTTGAGCGTGCTGCCCGCCGTGGTCGTCGTGTACTTGCCGAAGCCGAGATCCGTGACCACCTGGTCGAGCTTGGCCAGCAGCGAGAGATCCTGGCCGACCAGGCTCGAGCCCAGGCCGAGCTGCGGGATCGGGTTGCCGGTGAGCTGCAGCGAGATGAAGATCGCCGGGATCGTGTAGGCAAGGATCAGCACGATGTACTGCGCCACCTGGGTGTAGGTGATGCCCTTCATCCCGCCGAACACCGCGTACACGAACACGATGCCCATGCCGACGTAGATGCCAACGTCGCTGGACACGCCGAGGAAGCGCGAGAAGGCCACGCCCACACCCGTCATCTGCCCGATGATGTAGGTGATCGACGCGGTCAGAAGGCACAGCACCGCCACCGTGCTGGCCGACTTCGAGTAGAAGCGGTCGCCGATGAACTGCGGCACGGTGAACTTGCCGAACTTTCGCAGGTAGGGCGCGAGCAGCATCGCCAGCAGCACGTAGCCGCCGGTCCAGCCCATCAGGAACAGGCCGCCGCCGTAACCCATGTTGGAGATGAGGCCGGCCATCGAGATGAACGAGGCGGCCGACATCCAGTCGGCCGCCGTGGCCATGCCGTTCATGATCGGATTGACGCCGGAGCCGGCGACGTAGAACTCGCTCGTGCTGCCGGCGCGCGACCAGATGGCGATGCCGATGTACAGCGCGAAGGAGAGCCCGACGACAAGATAGATCGTGGTTTGGAGTTCCATGTCGGCTTCCTCAGTCTTCGTGGACGTCGAACTGGCGATCGATCTGGCCCATCTTGCGTGCGTAGTAGAAGATCAGCACGAGGAAGACGTAGATCGAGCCCTGGTGGGCGAACCAGAAGCCGAGCGGATAGCCGCCGAGCTTGATGTTGTTCAGAACGTCGGCGAACAGGATGCCCGCGCCGAACGACACCAGGAACCAGATGATCAGGATCTTGGTGAGCAGTCTCAGCGTGGCACTCCAGTAGCCCTTGGAGTCGTGGTTCATGGATGAGTCCCCTCCGATTTGTATGGACGGCATCGAATGCGTGCCCCCGCCCGGAGAGTCTCCGGAAAAACTTACGTCACTCTGACGCGTGCCCCCAGGAAAACCCCGAGCGCGCTCCGGAGCGCCGGCGGCTTCGGGCGCATGGCATGATCCCCGGGCGATGAGCAAAGCCAACGACGCCAGGGCCCGGCAGGGCGAACGGCCCGAGACCCAGGGACGCCAGGGCGCAGCCGCCGAGCCCCTGGCACCCGCCATGCCTGCCCCTGCGCAGGAACTCGACCCCCATCTGGGGCTGGTCGCGACGCCGGTGCGCTCCCTGCTGCGTCGAGCGCCGGTGACCCTGTCGCCCGGCGCCTCGATCCGCGACGCCGCGGTGCTGATGCGCGAGCAGCACGTCTCTTCGGTGCTGCTGGTCGACGACGGCAGGCTCGCGGGGATCTTCACCGACCGCGACCTGCGCAATCGGGTGGTGGCCGCCGGGGTGGCCACCGACCGGCCGGTGCGCGAGGTCGCCACCGCCGCCCCGCTGACGATCGGGCTCGAGGCGCTGACCTTCGAGGCGCTGCTGCTGATGGCGCGCAACAACGTGCACCATGTTCCGGTGATGGACGGCCAGCGCGTGGCCGGGATGATCACCGCGACCGACCTCACCGAGCACCGCAGCGCATCGCCGGTCTTCCTCGTCAGCGAGATCCACGAACAGCGGGACGTCGAGGGCCTGGCCCGCGTCGGCGCGCGGGTGCGCGACCTGCAGCGCAACCTCGCCGCCGCCGACGCCACCGCGCATGCCACCGGGCAGGTGATCACCGCGATCACCGACGCGGTCACGATCCGGCTGCTGCAGCTGGGCGAGCAGCGCTTCGGTCCGCCGCCGGTCGGCTACGCCTGGGTTGCCGCCGGCTCGCAGGCGCGCTGCGAACAGACCGCGAAGACCGACCAGGACAACTTCATGATCCTGGACGACGCCTACGACGCGGCGCTCCACGGCGAGTACTTCGAGGCCCTGGCGCGCTTCGTCTGCGACGGTCTCGACGCCTGCGGCTACGTCCACTGCCCGGGCGGAATCATGGCGATGACCGACACCTGGCGCCAGCCGCTGCACACCTGGAAGCAGTACTTCCGGCAGTGGATCGGCGAGCCGGAGCCGAAGGCGCTGATGCTGACCTGCGTGTTCTTCGACCTTCGCCACATCCACGGCAGCGCCGGACTCGTGGACGCGCTGCAGGAGGACTTCCTCGCGCGCGCCCGGGGCAACGGCATCTTCCTCGCCTTCATGGTCGGCAACGCGCTCGGCTTCCGGCCGCCGCTGAACCTGTTCGGCAACATCGCGCCGGCCCGCAAGGGAGAGCACCGCGGAACGGTCGACCTCAAGCACAACGGCATCGTGCCGGTGGTCCACCTGGCAAGGATCTCCGCGCTCGCCGCCGGCCACCCCCAGGCGAACACCCAGGAACGGCTGGAACTCGCGGCAGACGGCGGCGAGATCAGCGAACAGAGCGCGCGCGACCTGCGCGACGCCTTCGAGTTCCTGTCGGTGACGCGCATCCGCCACCAGGCGCGGCAGATCGCAGCCGGCCAGCCCCCCGACAACTTCATGGCGCCCCGCGACCTGTCCAACTTCGAACGCACCCAGCTCAGGCAGGCCTTCGCGGTGGTGCAGTCGATGCAGAGCGTGCTCGGGCAGCGGCATCAGGCCGGGCGCTTCTGAGCCTGCACGCTCCGCGCTGGCGCGCGCGATCGCAGGCCCGGATTCCCTCTCCCCTGTTGCGCCTGCGAAGGGAGTGACGCACCCTTCCGCTTCGTCCCGGGGAGGGCCAGATGGCCGCCGACAAGCCGCGCACCAGCCAATACGCTGCCTTCATCAGCTACAGCCACCGCGACACCGCCTGGGCCCGGTGGCTGCATTCAGCGCTTGAGCGCTACCGGCTGCCGCGCGCGCCCGACCTGGCGGCCTTGCCGCAGCGCATCGGCCGCTGCTTCCGTGACGACGACGAGAGCAAGGCGAGCGCCGACCTCGGCCAGCTGATCCTGGACGCGCTGCGCCATTCCCGCGCGATGATCGTCGTCTGCAGCCCCGCGGCGGCGCAGTCCGCCTGGGTCCAGAAGGAGATCGTCGAGTTCAAGCGCCTGCACGGCAGCGAGCGGGTGTTCGCTCTGGTCGTCGACGGCACCCCGCACGGCGGGGCGGACGAGTGCCTTCCGGCCGCGCTCAAGCGCAGGATCGGACCCGCGTTCCCCGAGGGCACCGCGCCGATGGAGCCGCTGGCGGTCGACGTGCGCAGGCTCGGGCGCAGCGACGCGCTCCTCAAGCTGGTGGCTGCGCTGCTCGAGGTCGACTTCGACCAGCTGAAGCGGCGCGACGAGCAGCGCGCGCGCAGGCGGCTGGTCGCGGTCGTCTCGACCGTCGCGGCGACGCTCTCGGTGCTGGCGATCGCGGGCTGGTCCGCGATCGATTCGGCCCGCAGCGCCCGCCTGCAGTCGATCGAACGGCTTACCGGGGAGACGCGCAACGCGCTGGCCGACGGCAGGCCGGATGTTGCGGTGCAGGCACTTGCCGCGCTCCACGGTATCGCACCCGACGACCCGGTGAACGACCTGGCGCTGCGCGCGGTGGCGAGCCAGCTGTACCCGGTCCGCCTCCTCGTGGACAGGCAGCCGCGCCCCGGCTACCTGCAGTTCGGGACCCGGGCCTGGTTCCTGCCGAAGGAAGGCGCGCCCGTCGGCGTGGGCGGCATAGGCGACGTCCGCCGCTTCCTGATGCCGGACGACCGGCGATTCGGGGTCGAGGTGCTCGACGGCGGAGCGCTCGTGGCCAGGGACGCCGGCGACGGCAAGGTGCTGCTGCGGCTCTCGGAACCGGGGGCGCGCATCGAATGGGGCGGCCCTGCGCTGCGCCCCGGGGCCGGAGGGCTGGCGCTCGTCGGGCAGACCGAAGACCTGAATCCGGTCGGGGTCTCGCCGCGGCTCGCCTACGTCTCCGCGGACGGCGCTGCGGGGCAGATCCTCGATCTGGTGGCCGGCGAGCAGTTGTGGGAAATGGATCGGCCCGTCGTCACGAACGCCGCCTGCTCGCTGATCGGCCGCCTGGCGAGCGAGCGCGAGGACGGCCAGTATCGCGTGTCCGATTTCGAGTTCCTGGAGTTTTCCGCCGCCGGCCTGCGGCCCGTTCGCGAGCCGCCGAACATCAGGGACCTCAGGCTCGTGACGGACGGCGCAGAGCGTCTCTCGAGCGCCCGCGATGGCCCCTGCCCCGTCGCGCTGCGCGACTCGCTGCGCGCCGACGCGAGGTCCGACCCGGTGACCCGGTACGGCTTCCCGGTGCGCACGGACGAGACCTCGTTCTGGAGGGAGGGAACCGTCGATCCCGTCGAAGCGGTCGCCTCCGATCCGCAGCCATGCGCGAATGGACGCTCCTGCGTCGAGCCTGGCGGCAGCACGCCGTTCGACGCCGGGGCGGCGAGCGACCAGGAGTTCTCGGTGCTGCCGCGCCGCGGCGAGTCGCCGCGAAGCGCGGCGGCAAGAACTCCTTCGGAGGGTCGGATCGCCTACCGCACCCTGGGCGCCGGCAACCGGCTGACACGCGGCGATTTCTGCAGGGCCGGGAGTGAGGGCGTCGACCGATGCCTGACGGCGCACGTCGCGCTCAACTCGGACGTTTTCCTCGAGCACGAGCACCTGTTCAGGTCCTCGGGAGGCCGCTGGGCGGTGCTCTTCGACGCCGCGCATCTCGGCGGGCCCTTCCTGCTCGTCGACCTGCAGCGCCTTGCGGCGATGCGTCCCGCGCAGGCGCCTCGGGAACGGATCTCGGCGGGCTACGTGGATTTCACCCCGTCGGATGCGAAATTCTTCGTGGCGTCGCCGGCGGGCGAGCTCTGGATCTACGCCGCGAGCGGCCCCGAGGGCGCATTCCAGCTCCAGGCACGCAAGCCTGTCGCGGCGATCCCATCTGCGGCTGCAGCCGGGATGGCCGCGCGCCCCGGCGACAACGACGGTCTGGCAGGCCTGCACGCGATCGACGAGACCGGGATCGTGCTGGTGCGCAGCGACGGCGTCCTGGTCGCGCTCGACACCGAAACGCTCGAAGAGAAATGGAGGATCCGTCTGTCGGCGACCGGCCGGATCAAGCGCAGCGTCGCTTCCCCGAACCGCCAGTTCCTCGTCGCCGTCGGGGAAGCGGGCTCGCAGCTGGTGGACCTGCGGCAGGGGTTCGTGCTGAGCCCGCGCATGCCGCTGCGCGCCCCGCCGGACGAAGAGCCGCTGCGGCTTCAGGTGGGCGACGACGGCACGATCTCCGCTGCCGCTGCGCTGCGCGACGCACGGGGAAACGTGGCTTCGCGCCGGCTGATGCAAAGGCCGCTGGCGAGGCTCGAAGGCCCCTTGCCTGAACATCTCGAGGGCAGGCTCTGCCGCCCGGCGCTCGATCCGAGGTCGCCGCTGTATGTGGAGGGATGCTTCCGATGAGAGTTCGGGCGCGCGCCTGAACGTCGCGGCCTGCTCAGCCCCGCGCCGCCGCCTTGCGCGCCGCCGGATCCTGCACCGGCGCGACGAAGGCCAGCACGGTCCAGCCGGCGCCGGGGTCGAATTGCGAATCCGCAGCGAAAGCCCTCGGCACGCCCTTGGGGTCGATGCCGAACAGGGGCACGAAGCACTCCGGGTAGCGCGCGCGCAGCGCTTCGAAGCCGAATTCCTCGGTCAGAAGGGTGGCGCGCACCTCCGCGCCGCGCGCCATCGCCGCGGTCATCGACTCGTAGCTCGCATCGGACCCGAAGGCATCGCGTGCCCTGCCGCTGGCCACCGCGCGGCCCTCGTCGGCATGCACCTTCAGCTGGTAGACCTTGTTGGGGCCGAGGTCGCGCGCCAGGCGCTCGCAGGCGAGCGCATTGAGGTGGGGGTCGGAGGTCATCGCCACCATGGTGCCGAGCCCGGTGAGGTCGAGCCCCAGCTCGGCATGCTCGGACATCGGGTTGCCGAAGTAGGTGCGCAGCCCCATCATGCGCGCGCTGCTCAGGTTGTCCCACTGCGTGTCGGTGACCAGCACGGCGATCTCGCGGTCCAGCAATGCCTTGGCCAGCCTGCGCGCAAGGGGACCCGCGCCCACGATCAGCACGCCGCGCGGCTCGGGCTCGGCCACGCCCAGCAGGCGCGCCAGCGGCGCCGCGGTGAGGCTCTGCAGCACCACCGTGCCGATGATCACGACGAAGGTGAGCGGCACCAGGGACGAGGCGCCCTCGATTCCGAGCGCCTCGAGCTGGAAGGCGAACAGCCCCGTGACCGCGGCCGCCACGATGCCGCGCGGCGCGATCCAGGCCAGCAGCGCCCGCTCAGGCCAGCTCAGCCGCGATCCCGCCGTCGACCAGAGCACCTTGAGCGGCCGCGCGATGAACTGCATCGCCACGAACACCCCCACCGCGCCCCAGCCCAGCGCGCGCAACTCGCCGAGGTCGAGACGCGCGGCGAGGATGATGAAGAGCCCGGCGATCAGCAGCAGCGCCAGGTGCTCCTTGAAGTGCAGGATGTCGTCGACGGGGACTCCCGGCCGGTTGGCCAGGAAAGCGCCCATCACGGTGACCGCGAGCAGGCCCGACTCGTGCGCGATGCTGTCCGATACCGCGAAGGCGGCGAACACGCAGGCCAGGGTGACCACGTTGTACAGGTACACAGGGACGATGTGACGCCGCAGCGCCTCGCCGAGCAGCCAGGCGGCGGCGGCGCCCACCCCAAGCCCGGCGATCGTCATCTTCGCGAAGACCCCGATCGAGCCCAGCAGCGCGCCGCCCGAGCTGGTCGACACCGCGAACTGGAAGACCAGCACCGCGAGGAAGGCGCCCAGCGGATCGACGACGATTCCCTCCCAGCGCAGCACCCGGCCGACGGCCGCGGTGGGGCGCACGGTGCGCAGCATCGGCACGACGACGGTGGGACCGGTCACGATCATCACCGCGCCGAACAGCGTGGCCAGCTCCCAGGACAGGCCGACGATGAAGTGCGCAGCCGTCGTCGTCACGACCCAGGTGATCAGCGAGCCGGTGCCCACCATCCGCCGGATCACCTTTTCGAGGCCGGCGATC
Source organism: Gammaproteobacteria bacterium (assembly GCA_046569945.1). Classification (GTDB taxonomy): domain Bacteria; phylum Pseudomonadota; class Gammaproteobacteria; order Burkholderiales; family Burkholderiaceae_E; genus Quisquiliibacterium. Next base: position 14,590 of record JBKHVS010000015.1, read on the forward strand.
TCGGAGAGCCGCAGGGTGAGCGCCCCCTCGAAGAGGATGAGCCCGACGGCCAGCGAAACGAAGGGGAACAGCAGCTCGCCGAACAGGGCGTCCGGATCCAGCCAGCCCAGCACGGGCCCGACGACGATCCCCACCAGCAGCAGGAACAGGATCGCGGGCAGCCGCAGGCGCCACGCCAGCCACTGCGCGGCGGCCCCCAGCGCGATGATGCCCGCGAGGGCGATCATCGGATTTCCGCTCATCTGGTCACTCTGCGCTCGTCCGGGACCTGCGAGATGCCCGCCCCCCGCGGCTGGCTCATTCGACCTTCACGGGCAGCCCGTGCATGTGCCACAGCCCGATGCCGCCGGCCAGGTTGGTCACGCGGGAATAGCCGTGGTGGACAAGGTAGTGCACCGCCTGGAAGCTGCGCCCGCCGCTGGCGCAGGCGAGGATCAGGTCCTGGTCGCGGGGGAGTTCGTCGCGGCGCCGCTCGAACTCGGACAGCGGCATCACCACGACGTTGGGCGCGTCGAAGGCGGCGCGCGCGATCTCGCCGCGCTCGCGCACGTCCACCAGCCAGGCGGTGCCGGCGTTCAGGCGCTCCAGCGCGGTGGGCGGATCCACCTGCAGCGGGGCATGGCTCATCTCGGTCGCTCCGTCGTTGGCAACGGCAGGGCGTTCAGCCCGCCTTCTTCTCGCGGGGCACACGCCCCATCAGGTAGAACTCGGCATTGGGCATCATGCCGCTGAAATTTGCCATCCGGTTCGACAGCGCGAAGAAGGCGGCGATCGCGCCCACGTCCCAGATGTCCTCGTCGTCCAGGCCGTGCGCGGCCAGGCGCTCGAAATCGGCCTCGTCGACGGTGGCCGACGCGGTGGCAACCTTCATCGCGAAGTCGAGGATGGCGCGCTGGCGCGGCGATAGCTGGGCCTTGCGGTAGTTGGTGGCGAGCTGGTCGGCGATCAGCGGGTTCTTCTCGTAGATGCGCAGGATTGCGCCGTGCGCGACCACGCAGTACAGGCAGCCGTTGGCGCCGCTGGTGGCCACCACGATCATCTCCTTCTCGCCCTTGGTGAGCGCGCCCTGGCGCAGCATCAGCGCGTCGTGGTACGCGAAGAAGGCGCGGAACTCGGCCGGCCGGCGCGCGAGCTTGAGGAACACGTTGGGCACGAAGCCCGACTTCTCCTGCACCGCCAGCAGCTGGCTTCGGATGTCCTCGGGCAGGTCGTCGAGCTGGGGAAGCGGATAGCGGTCGGCGGTGGCGCTCATGCTCGGTCTCTCGTGGAATCGGCGGCGCCAGTGCGCTCGCCAGGGTTGGCCGCCGGCGCGGGCATGCCCGCGAGCCGGTAGCGAAGGAAGGTGCCGCGCGCGTTCAGCGCCGCGATGGTCAGGCCGGCGCGGCCGTCGAGGAAGCCCAGCCGCAGCAGGTAGCCGCGCAGGAAGGTCCAGGCGCCATGCACCAGCGCCGAGACCGGCCCGCCGCGGCCGCGCGCGCGCAGCTTCTCGGCGCCGAGCCGCGCGTAGCGCTCGGTCTTCTCGATCGCGTCGTGCATCGAATCGACGCTGTCGTGCAGCAGCAGCCCGGCGAGCTCGCCGTGCGGCGGCGGGCAGTCCACCCGTTCGTGGACCGCATCGTCGGTGAAGCGGGCACGCGCGCGCCTGAACAGGCGCAGCACACGATCGTTGCGCCAGTCGCCATGGCGGATCGGGCGACCGCAGAAGCTGGAGCTGCGCGTGACCCAGTAGCCATCCGGTCCGCCGGGCGTGCGCACCGCGGCGAGGATGGCGTCGCGCAGCCCGGGCGTGACCTCCTCGTCGGCGTCGATCGAGAACACCCAGTCGCCGGTGGCCAGCGCCAGGGCGCGGTTCTTCTGGGGACCGAAGCCCGGCCAGTCTGCGGTGATCTCGACGCGCGCCCCGAGCCGCCGCGCGATCTCGACCGTGGCGTCGGTGCTGCCCGAGTCGAGCACGATGCGTTCGTCCGCGAATTCGACCGAGCGCAGGCAGCGCTCGATGCGATGGGCCTCGTTCTTCGTGATGACCGTGACCGACAGGAGGGGCGATGGCACGTTCGCAAGCCGCGGGATGGCGCGCAGGGCGCGGGCCGCGCTCTGCTATCCTTTTCATTTTAGCGTTTCCCCCAATGGGCCCTACCGTCCTGGTCACCGGTGCCGCCGGGTTCATCGGCATGCACGTCAGCCGCCGCCTGTTGGCGGACGGCCATCGCGTCGTCGGCATCGACAACCTCAACGACTACTACGAGCCCGCGCTCAAGCAGGCGAGGCTCGCGCAGCTCGAGTCCGCTCCCGGCTTTCGCTTCGTGCGCCTCGACATCGCCGACGCCGCGGGCGTCGACGCCCTGTTCCGCGAGGAGCGGCCCGGCCACGTCGTGCACCTGGCCGCGCAGGCCGGGGTGCGCTACGCGCTGTCGAAGCCCTTCGCCTACGTCGACAGCAACCTGATGGGCAGCACCGCCATCCTCGAGGCCTGCCGTCATCACGACGTGCGCCACCTCGTGTTCGCGAGCAGTTCCAGCGTCTACGGCGGCAACTTCAAGGTGCCCTTCTCCGAGTCCGATCCGGTCGACCACCCGGTGAGCTTCTACGCCGCCACCAAGCGCGCCAACGAACTGATGGCGCACAGCTACGCCCACCTGTTCGGGCTGCCGGTGACCATGCTGCGCTACTTCACGGTGTACGGCCCCTGGGGCCGGCCGGACATGGCCATCTGGAAGTTCACCGAGGGCCTGCTCGGCGGCACCCCGATCGACGTCTACGCCGGCGGCGGACTGTCGCGCGACTTCACCTTCGTCGAGGATGCCGCCGAGGCCACGGTGCGGCTGCTCTGGCAGCCCCCCGAGCGCAATGGGCGCCCCGGGGACGGCAGCCCCCCCGAAGGCGAAGGCGGCTCGACGGGCGCCCAGGCGGGAACCGACCCGGATCCGGCACGGACAGGCCGCCCGGACACCAGCTGGGCGCCCTTCGAGGTCTACAACATCGGGCGTTCCGACCCGAGCACGGTCAACGAACTGCTGGCGCTTCTCGAGCAGCGCACCGGGGCGCGGGCACGGCGGCGCGAGCTGCCGATGCAGCCTGGCGACGTGGTGCGCACCTGCGCGGATCCGTCGAAGCTGCGCGCGGCCACCGGGTTCGAACCCAAGGTGGCTCTGGCCGATGGGCTCGGCGCCTTCGTCGACTGGTATCGGGGCTGGCGGGAGCGGCGGGCTTGAACGCTGCCGGCGGGGCGCCTGCGCTCCGCGGGCTCGCAAGCCTGCTGGTCGTGGCGGCGCTGCCCGCCGCGGTGATCGAGTCCAGCCTGGGCGGCGCGGCCTTCTACCTGCTCGCCCTGCTGGGCCTGGGCCTGGCCCTGCGCGATCCGGCCGGTGCCCTCGCCAGGCTGCGCGCGATGCCCGAACTGGCGATCGCGGCGCTGCTGCTGGCCGGACTCAACCTCTCCTCGGTGCTGGCCTTCGGGCTCCCGGCCCGGGCCTTCTCCTGGACACCGCTGCTGCTGATGCCGCTGCTGGCGCTGGTGGCCGGCCACGGCCTGGTGGGCCCGCGCGCCCTGTTCGCCGGCGGGGCGCTTGGCGCAGCGGCGGCCCTCGGGGTGTCGGTCGTGGACCTGCTCGCCATCGGGCAGGAGCGCCCCACGGGCACGCTCAATGCCATCGTCTTCGGGCAGATCTCGGTGCTGTGCGCGATGTACGCGCTGGCCGGCCTGCTGCGCGACCCCGGCCGGCTGCGCAGCCTGGCCTACCTGGCTGCGGTCGGCGCCGGCATCGCCGCCACGGTGGCCTCCGGGACCCGCGGCGCCCTGCTCGCGCTGCCGCTGCTCGCTGCGCTGGCCTGGCGGGCGCCGGCGCTTGCCGGTGCAGCGCACCCGCCGCCGGGCGGCGGCCACCGCCGCGCGCTCGTCGCGGTCGCGCTGTGCCTGTCGCTGGGCGTCGCCGCGCTCGGCCATCGCCTCGAGCTGTGGAACCGGCTGACCCTGATCGACGACGAGGTCGCTGCCTACCAGGAGGGCGAGGTCGGCGCCCGGTCGGTCGCGCTGCGGCTGGCGATGTGGCGGGCCACGCTCGACATCGTCGCCGAGCACCCGCTGTTCGGCGCGGGGGCGCACCGGTTCAAGCCCGAGGTGGAACGGCTGCAGGCGCAGGGGCGCTACCCGGCCGATGCGGTGGTCTACTCGCATCCGCACAGCCTGCCGATGTCGATCCTCGCCCAGTACGGGGCGATCGGCCTCGCGGTGGCGGCGCTCGCGGCCTGGCTGGCCTGGCGCGGCCTGGCGCGCAGTCCCCCCGCGCTGCGTCGGGTCGGACGCGTGAGCCTGGCGATGTGGCTGGTGCTGGGGCTCACCAACGACGTCTTCGCGCACCAGAACACGCTGCGCGTGCTGGCCTTCGGCCTTGCGCTGTGCGCGGCGATGCGCGAACACCGGCCGGCGCGGCCGGGACTGCCGGCCTGAACGCGCTGCCGCAGCGCCGAAGCCCGCGGCGCCGCAGCCCGCGGCCCGCCCAAGCTCAGCCCGGCTTGACGAACCGGAAGCCGATGTTGCGCGCGAACAGGCGCGGAAAGCGCGAGCGGAAGGAGCCCCCGCCCTCGATCACCCGGATCTCCTCGAGCTTCAGCCCGTAGCGGGTCATCCGCGCGATGAAGTCGTCATAGGCGAGGAACTTCACGTGGGTGGGATCCTTGGCCGACAGCAGCGGACGCCCCCGGAGCACGCGCCAGCGATCGTTCAGGTGATAGGCGAGCGGGATGGTGCCCAGGAACAGGCCGCCGGGGCGCAGCACCCTGGCCATCTCGCGCACGCTGATGTCCCAGTAGGGCAGGTGCTCGAGCACCTCGCATGCGACCACCACGTCGAACTCGCCGTCGGCGAAGTCCAGCGGCTGGTTCAGGTCGGTGGACCGGGCGTCGATGCCCCGCTCGCGCGCCCGCGCGATCGCCTCGGGGTCGATCTCGCAGCCGACCACCTCGTTGCCCGGCAGGTAGTGGCGCGTGAGCTGTCCGTCGCGGCAGCCGAAATCGCACAGGCGCCGCCCCTGCCCGATCCATCGGCTGAGCAGTTGCGCGCGCTCCTCCTCGCGAACGGCGAAATCGGGGCGGCGGTTCGCGGCGTGGTGGCTGCGGTAGAGCTTCTCGAGGGATTCGTTCTGCATGACTGGCATTGTCCCGGAAAGCGTCAGCGAACGGCGCGCGCAGCGGCCGCCCGGCGAAAGACGTCCTCCATCCGGTCGAGCATCGACTCGCGGGTGAAGCCATCCAGGCAGTGCGCGCGCGCAGCGGCGCCCAGCGAAGCGCGCAGCGCAGGGTCGGCGCGCAGCCGCAGGATGGCCGCGGCCAGCGCGGCGCTGTCCTGCTGTGCCACCACCAGCGCGGTGCGTCCGTCCAGGGCGATCTCGCCGATCGCCCCAGCCGTCGTGGTGATGCTCGGCAGGCCGCACAGCATCGCCTGGATCAGCGCCTGAGGCACGCCCTCGTTGGCGTAGGACGGCAATGCGAAGACGTCGAAGGCCTGCAGCCAGGCTGGCACGTCGGTGCGCTGGCCGGCCAGCCTCACGCGGCCCTCGAGGCCGCCGTCGGCCACCTGCCGCGCAAGCGCCTCCTGCTGCGGCCCGTCGCCAACGATCACCAGCAGCAGCTCCGGGTCGGCGAGCGACGCGACCGCGTCGACCAGGAAGCGATGCCCCTTCCAGCTGCGCAGCGTGGCCACGATGCCCACGATGAAGCGGTCGGCGGGCAGCCCGAGCGCGGCGCGCGCGCTGGCGCGGTCGGCGGGCGCGAAGCGTTCGTGATCGATGCCGGTGGGAATCGAAACCACCCGCCCGGGATCGCTGCCGGTGCGCCGGATCACCTCTTCGCGCAGGCTCTCGCCGGTGGTGACGACGAAGGCGCTCGCGCGCGCATAGAGCCAGCGGTTGGACGCGGTGCGGGCGATCGGCGCGGAGATGTGCCGGGTGCGCACCAGCGCGGGCGCATCGCGCAGGCTCGCGCAGGCCAGCGCCGCCAGCCAGCTGTCGGTCGAGCTGTGGGTGTTGACCACGTCGAAGCGGCGCTCGGAGAGCAGCCGGCGCATCGCCCGCAGGCCGGGCAGGCGCTTCCTGCCGATCGGCAGCGGAATCAGCTCGAGACCGTGCGCCGGCGCCTCCCGCGCGATCGGCGCCTCCGGAGGGCAGGCGAGCGCGACCCGGTGGCCGCGCGCGATCATCCCCGCGGATTCGCTGAGGATGCGGATCTCCTGCCCGCCCCAGCCGCAGGACGCTTCGGTGTGGAGGATGTCCATCTGCGATTCCCTTGAAGCGCCCGCGCTGCCGATGCGCGTCAGGCCTGGCCGGCGGAGGCGTACTGGATGCGGTGCAGCTGCGCGTAGATGCCGCCGCGCGCGATCAGCTCGGCGTGCCGTCCCTGCTCGACGATGCGCCCGCCCTCGAGCACCACGATGCGGTCGGCGCGCTCGA